>JBDNJN010000200.1:0-20722 GCA_041687725.1 Pseudanabaena sp. | reverse complement strand
TCCTAATAACATCAGAATTACTTAAATTATTTATTTATTCTATCGACTTTTCACTAATCAGGCTATCCATAGATTTTATCAGATTTATATGGCTTAAATCTAAGTATAGCTAGGTATTATGTCAACTGTTGATAACCCTTGCGATTCAGCATAGTTAGGAATGAAAAACAAATAAGCTATGCAAAATAGGAAAAACAAACTATGCAAATCAGACTAGGCTCGATTAGGGCAATGTTCTCTATTGAAAACAAATGCATAAGTTAATTATTTTTCATTCCTTAGTAGCAAATGCAAGTTAGGTGGAGTGTCATCTACGATTAAGATGTACTCTTTTTGAGGTGCGACTTTAGGTACTTGCATTTTCCTATTCCTAAGTTCAACCGATTTTCAACGTTTTGTTGGTAGATTATTTGATTATTTATCATTATCTAATTAAAAGATAGCAGAGGGAAAGAAATCTTAAAAATTAAGTTTGTTTAAAGGAGTGGAGAAAAACCTTAAAGCTCCACCGCTTTTGGAGCTTTGATTTTTATCATGCTTATCTAAACTTTTTAGTGGGAAAAGAGTAAAATGAAATAATATAAAAACAAAACCCCAAAAGCTGTGGCGCACGCGCAGCGTGCGCCACAGCTTTTGGGGTTTTAAGGTTTCTTTTGCCAATTTCTATCATAAATTTTTTAATCATCGTGTTAGCTAATGTCTAGTAGTACATCTCAAAGAATCAATCTCTCAGGAAGTGCTTTGGGCATGGTTTCAACGATTAGTTTCCCAGCGATCGTTGGTACGGCTGACACGATGCTCAAGTCGGCAACGGTGCGACTGGTCGGATATGAAAAGGTGGGTAATGGCTTTTGTACAGCGATCATCCGTGGTCAGATTACGGATGTGCGGATGGCGGTGGAGGCAGGTGCAGAGACTGCTAGAGAATTTGGACAATTAGTATCAACTATTGTGATTCCGCGCCCTTATCCTAATTTAGAAGCAATTTTGCCGATTAGTAGCCGCCTTAGTGAACTAACCGATGGTCGATATAGTCGGCTTAGCAACCAAGCGATCGGCTTGCTAGAAACACGCGGCTTCCCTGCGATGGTGGGAGCCGCCGATATGATGTTGAAAGCTGCTGATGTGCATTTAGCAGGCTATGAAACCATCGGTGCAGGATTATGTACGGCAATTATTCGCGGCAATGTTGCTGATGTGGCGATCGCGATCGAAGCAGGTATGTATGAAGCCGAGCGCATTGGTGAATTTCATACCCTCATGATTATTCCTCGTCCTCTTGACGATCTCGAAGAAACGCTACCCACTTCAGAATATTGGATTGAGACACCGACACCTGTAAGTATTCCGATGCTAGAACTGCAAGAGCAAGAACGAGAGTTGGTGCAATTACCTAATTTAGAAATTGCCGAAGTTGAGACTATTTCTATCGGCGATCGCCCTTAATTATCGCGCCCCAAAAACTGACAATTTTTCAACATGCGTAGGGGCGAAGCATTCCCACCGATACTTACAAATTCTAAGATATTCTTATTTGGGAATGCTTCGCCCAAACCTCGCAACGCAGGGACAATTTATCGATTAAGGCGAAGAGGGTTTAGCATTTGCGGAGTGAGATTTTGGTGATGAGTTGAGATATCGTGGCGCAAATGCTAAACCCCTACCAGTGGGATATTCTTATTTATAAATTTCCTCTAAACGCAAAAAATCCCCGACTTCAGAAAATCGAGGATTTTTAATTTTTAAGCATTTGCTCAATGCATTGAACGAGCAAATCCTAATCTTTCTTCTGTTGCGTCAGATCCAGATTTCGGCTTGCTTTAAACTTTTTGAGCGCTCTATTGCCAGCCCAAGCGCCACCGAGCAACAATACCCCAAAACTGGGATCGAAGTCAAAAGGTACGGGAGTAGCATTAGGATCAGAGAAAGTGGCTTCAAATACTGTGTCAAGACTGGCAATGCTGTTTGTACCAATTGTCAGCACCCCGTTTGCATATGCAGGGTTTGGAGCCCCGTCAAAATTAAGCCTGTAGTTCAAATTAGGAGCTAAAACGGCTGTGTATGTAGTAGTGTCCGTCAGTTGCAAGCCACCAGCAAATGTCCATATAACAGAGTTACCCTGATCAAAAGCTGAATTTGCTGCACTGCTAGAAGTACCGACAATACTGCCTCCATTGCCCGCACCAGTAAAAATCCTCAGGACTGAATTGCGAGCGGTTGTCTGATTAGCTGCATTAAAAAACGAAAAAGTCCATGTATTAAGGTTGATCAAGCTTCCAGAACCTGATGGGTCGTTGATAAAGCGTTGACCTGCGTTAGCATTAGGACCACTATTATTAGCTGTTGAATTACCAATGACGAGATTAATCGCATCGGCGGCAGGTGAAAAGGCTAGAGTGCTAGCGAGGATAGCAACTACCCCCCCCCATTTTTAGTTTAAATTCATTGTTTGGCATTATGCTTTTGTTCGGTCTAGTACCGTCCGAATATACCTTGCTATGAAGGGGAAAACAAGATATATATGCTACAAACCCAGCCTAAAAGCGATTGTCGATATTGCTAAGTTGAGATCCCCGACTTTTTCTTTAAAAGCAAAGATCACCTGTATCAAGCACAAAAAAAGTCGCGGATCTGTGCGTTTACAGACAAGGTATCTTTCCGCTACCTACTTATTTGGGAATGCTTCGCCCAAACCTCGCAACGCAGGGACAATTTATCGTTTGATGCGAAGAGGGTTTAGCATTTGCGGAGTGAGATTTTGGTGATGAGTTGAGATATGGTGGCGCAAATGCTAGACCCCTACCAGTGGGATATTCTTTTTTATAAATTTTCTCTAAACGCAAAAAATCCCCGACTTCAGAAAATCGAGGATTTTTAATTTTTAAGCATTTGCTCAATGCAATGAACGAGCAAATCCTAATCTTTCTTCTGTTGCGTAAGATCCAGATTTCGGCTTGCTTTAAACTTTTTGAGCGCTCTATTGCCAGCCCAAGCGCCACCGAGCAGCAATACCCCAAAGCTGGGATCGAAGTCAAAAGGTACGGGAGTAGCACTAGAAAAAGTGGCTTGGAATACTGTGTCAGCGTCGGGGTCGCTGGCTGTACCATATGTCAATGCCCCGTTTGCATATGCATGGTTTATTTCAAAATAATAATTAAGCCTGTAGTTCAAATTAGGAGCTAAAACGGCTGTGTATGTAGTAGTGTCCGTCAGTTGCAAGCCACCAGCAAATGTCCATATAACAGAGAAACCATTCGGTGAATCAAAAGTTGAATTTGCTGCACTGTTAGAAGTACCGACAGCAGGAAGGATTCCATTGCCTGTACCAGTAAAAATCGTCAGGACTGAATTGCGAGCGGTCGTCTGATTAACTGCATCGGCAAACGAAAAAGTCCATGTATTAAGGTTAATCAAGCTTCCAGAACCTGATGGGTCGTTGATAAAGCTCTGACCTCCGTCATTAGTACCATGAACACTATTGGCTACTGAATTACCAATGACGAGATTAATCGCATCGGCGGCAGGTGAAAAGGCTAGAGTGCTAGCGAGGATAGCAACTACCCCCCCCATTTTTAGTTTAAATTCATTGTTTGGCATTATGCTTTTGTTCGGTCTAGTACCGTCCGAATATACCTTGCTATGAAGGGGAAAACAAGATATATATGCTACAAATCGATATTAAAAGCAATTATTGATATTGCTAAGTTGAGATCCCCGACTTTTTCTTTGAAAGCAAAGATCACCTGTATCAAGCACAAAAAAAGTCGCGGATCTGTGCGTTTACAGACAAGGTATCTTTTCGCTCCCTAATGATTTAGGCGAGTATGACTCACTTGCCAAATCCTTCAAAATATTTCTTGTTAGTAGATAAATCTGCGGAACCTTCTACGCAACCAATATATTTTTCAGCTAGCGTCAGAAAAGACGGATTCTGTTCGTTCGTATCCTCAGTTTTTTCTAATTTAGTTTTGAGAAATTCGACAAAATCAAGCACTTATTGCTGCTTGTCAATGGGAAATCGCCTAATATTATTGACGATCGCTAGCTCTATATTTTGAGTCTCCGTTAAAGCGTTCAAACTATACCTCCGTTAACTTATTGTGAAAATTTTGGAACATATTGCCAACACCCATAGTTCATCTTAGCAATTAACCTACGGCTTGGCTTTGATTCTAGTGGAGTGTGATTCGTTGAATCAGAAAACATCAAAGCCAGTAGTTTTTAAACAATTTTTAGTAGGTAGATGAGTATTTATACTCATGCAATTAACTGCAAATAAGCTCAGATTATATATATTATTTAGATTTATCATGGTGGCTTATATTGTCAAATTTACCACCAGTAGCTATCGTATATATAAAGATAGAGTTGAATATATTTATACTATTCATTTTTTCTGATTATTCAGATTTAAAATGGCTATCTCCGTAGTAATAAATACTTATCTGTTTTTTATAGATTACTTAATTTCTACAACTGGCCAAAAGAACATCTGTAAATTAGCTGCGAAAAGCTGACTACTTTAAGTCAGCCTTAAAAGTGCGCCAAGCGTCATCTCATTTTTATTTTGTATTAAAATTTAAACTTTGATGTTTTAAGCGAACCGATTGTAGCTAAGATCAATAGTCGCGATCGCGCATCTACATCTTTTGATAGATATGATAGATACAATCGCAAGAACTTCAATTTTTTAGAGATTCGTAAGGATACTGACTTAAATTATGGCGATCGGTATTGGAATGATCGAGACCAGAGGCTTTCCCGCAATCGTAGAAGCGGCCGATGCCATGGTCAAAGCTGCTCGTGTCACCCTTGTGGGTTACGAAAAAATCGGTAGCGGACGGGTAACTGTCATCATCAGAGGTGATATCTCTGAGGTGAAAGCATCCATTGCTGCTGGCGTTGAGGCTGCAAATCGGGTTAATGGGGGCGAAGTTGTTTCGACCCACACCATTGCTCGACCACACGAAAACTTAGAGTATGTCCTACCAATTCGCTATACGCGAGAAGTAGAGCAGTTCGCTTTTTAGATTTAACTTTGAAATTTGCCTTTTAAATTTACTTATTAAAGATTGTCTCAAAAAGATTCTCTCAAAAAAGTATCAAAAGACTGAATTTTCATTACTTTTCACTAATTTCATTATTTATTTTTCTAGGAGAACATCAGTTATGGCGATCGCAGTTGGAATGATTGAAACCCTTGGTTTCCCCGCAGTTGTCGAAGCAGCAGATGCTATGGTCAAGGCGGCTCGCGTCACCTTAGTTGGCTACGAAAAGATCGGTAGTGGTCGCGTCACCGTGATCGTCCGTGGCGACGTATCTGAAGTTCAAGCTTCAGTTGCCGCAGGTATGGAATCGGTCAAGCGTGTAAACGGCGGACAAGTCCTTTCCACCCACATCATTGCCCGTCCTCACGAAAACCTCGAATATGTTCTACCGATTCGCTACACCGAAGAAGTCGATCAGTTCCGTGACAATGTTAATTCCATCCGTCCTATGAACCGTCCATAGTTTAGAGACTAACTAGCGCGATCGCTTGCATGTTCTCGTTTTGTTGCTAATTGCCTTAAAAACGTTTTAAAAAGCTTAGCTTCGCCAAGCTTTTTAAAACGTTTCTGGGTTTCCATATGTTCATGTACTTATAAGCAAGATGCAAATCGCTAAAGTTTGCGGTACGGTCACCAGTAACTACAAAGAGCCTAATTTATCTGGCACTAAGTTTCTACTTTTGCAACTCGTCGATCTGCAAGGAGAGATGTTGCCAGACTATGAGGTCGCCTCTGACACAGTCGGTGCTGGTGTCGATGAATGGGTGCTATTTGCCCGTGGTAGTGGCGCAAGACAAGTGCGAGATAGTGAAAACCGTCCGATTGATGCCGCCGTAATTGCCATCATCGACACAATTAGCCTGAGCGATCGCACTCTCTACAGCAAAAAATATAGTGAGAGAAGGCAATAGCCGTGGTAGTTCGTAGTTTTGCTGCCCCCCCTACACCTTGGTCTAGGAACTTGGCAGAACCCAAAATCGATCCATCTGCCTACGTTCATTCTTTTTCCAATTTGATTGGCGACGTACATATTGGCGCTGATGTTTTGATTGCCCCTGGCACTTCGATCAGAGCTGATGAGGGTAATCCTTTTCATATTGGTAACAACACGAACGTTCAAGATGGTGTGGTTATTCATGGACTTGAAAAAGGTCGTGTGCTTGGCGATGACGGTCAAGAATATTCCGTCTGGATTGGCGATCGCACATCCATCACGCACATGGCTCTGATTCATGGACCAGCCTATGTGGGCGACAATTGCTTTATCGGATTTCGCTCGACCGTATTTAATGCGCGAGTCGGAAACGGATGCGTTATTGGTTTACACGCGCTTGTTCAAGATGTAGAAATTCCTGCGGGTAAATATGTTCCTTCTGGTGCGGTGATTACAACGCAGCAACAGGCTGACGCACTGCCAAATGTGCGGGAATCAGACCAAAACTTTGCAAGTCATGTTGTCGGTGTCAACGAGTCCTTGCGACAAGGGTATCGCTGTGCTGCTGATATGGCCTGCATTACCCCAATTCGTCAGCAGAACTCGTCACCATCAAGTCATAATTCTTCGGCTGACATTAGTACGCCAATTAATAAGCAAGATTTTAATTCAACTAATCAAAACTTTACAAATACAAACGCACAGAGGAACGAACCTATGAATGGGGATTTAGCGCAGCAAATAAGACAACTTTTAGCTCAGGGATACCATGTTGCGGCTGAGTACGCCGATGAGCGTCGATTCCGTACTGGATCTTGGCAATCTTGTGCAATTCCACACACATCTGAAGCTTCGGCGGTGATTTCGGCTGTGCAAGCGGCTCTTGTCGAAAACGAAGGCGAATATGTGCGTTTGTTTGGAGTCGATACCAAAGCCAAGCGTCGTCTTGCGGAAACGATTATTCAACGCCCCAGCGATAAACCTGCGGTAATCAGCAATGCTCCTTCCAATAATGGATCTAGCTACAGCGCACCCAAACCTTCAGCCAATGGTGCGGCTAACAATACCGATATCGCGATTCAAGTACGTCAACTGCTTGGACAAGGCTATCGCATCAGTACTGAGTTTGCCGATGCTCGTCGCTTCCGTTCTGCGGCTTGGTTGACTGGACCTGCGATCGATGCCTCCAATGAATCTACGGTGATCGCGGCACTAAATACCATTCTCGCCGAACATGAAGGCGAATATGTGCGTTTGGTGGGTGTCGATCCTAAAGCCAAGCGTCGCGTAGCTGAAACCATTATCCAACGCGCTGATAGTCAGGCTGTGACTATCGGTCAATCTAACGGTCATGGTGCATCAGTACCATATAACGCACCTCGCGCTACTAATGGCAATGGTGCTGCCAACGACTTGCCATCCGCCATCGGTCAGCTTTTGGCGCAAGGTCATCGGATTAGTGTTGAACATGCGGATGAGCGCCATTTCCGCACAACTTCTTGGCAGACTCTTCCTGCAATTACGGCTAGTAATGCGTCTGGAGCGATCGCCGCTTTAGAAAATTACATTGCTGAATATAGTGATGAATATATCCGTCTTGTCGGCGTTGATACCAAAGCCAAGCGCCGTGTGGTAGAGATCCTTGTACATCGTCCCGATGGTCTGGCGATCGCCGTAACTCGGACTGCGGTTAAGGTCAGTAACTCCAGCAATAGCGCCTATGGTGGTGGTACGGCTGGAAGGATTAGTGGAGATATGCTTACCCGCATTCGTCAATTGCTATCTCAGGGCTATCGCATCGGTACAGAACACGCTGATGAGCGTCATTTCCGTACTAGTTCTTGGTTTAGCTGCTCACCGATCGCCACGGCAAATGAGTCCGAAGTAATTCGTGCTTTAGAAGCTTGTTTGGATGAGCATGGTGATGAGTATGTGCGTTTGCTAGGTATTGACCCCAAAGCAAAGCGCCGCGTATTTGAAGGCATCATTCAACGTCCCGCAAAGTGAAGTGTTTAGAGAACTTCGCTTTGCGAGGTTCTCTGTATATTAAAAATTTTGTTTCACAATATTTTTGAACTATCGTCTATGGAGAGGTGAAGTTAGCGGGTTTAAGGCTCATCCTAAGAAAATTGCAGCGACCATTTCTTGTTCCCCTCTTGAGGATTTACTAGAGTTGCTATGAAAAAGTTTATTTCTCGTACGCAGTCTTTAAATTGGTGTCAGAAGATCTTTGTCATACTATTGTTCTCTCTTGTCGCATTCTTTAGCCTAAATTATTCTGGCTTCTGCTTTGCTCAGATGCGATATTTAAGCAATGAAGAAAAAATTCGACTTGTATTTGAATATCAAAATAATAGAACAAAAATGCCAGTAGAAACTACTGATAAAGGAACTCAGTACTACGAACAAGTTAAGTACAAAAACTTTGAAGAATTTGTCAAAATGAATCCAAATTGCTGTCAGATAAATCCAGGCGGCGGATACGACACTCCGCCGCCTGATTTCCTAGAACGTATCACTGGGTTTGATGCTCACGATGTTATAGTTACCAACTTTGAGATGCGCTATCTCGATGAGAAAGGCAATCAAAAATCAAGAGCAATTAAGTTTGAGAATACACTTCAAAATTGTGGTGCGATAATGTATTAAACTAGCGCAATTAAATTTCAATTTAAAATTACTATGAAAAAGTTTTTTTCTTGTATACAGTCTTTAAATTGTTGCCAGAAAATCTTTATCATACTTTGGTTTAGCTGCTCACCGATCGCCACGGCAAATGAGTCCGAAGTAATTCGTGCTTTAGAAGCTTGTTTGGATGAGCATGGTGATGAGTATGTGCGTTTGCTAGGCATTGATCCTAAGGCAAAGCGCCGCGTATTTGAAGGCATCATCCAACGTCCTGTTAAGTAACGTGTTTTGAGAACCTCGCTTTGCGAGGTTCTCTATTTTGCGAATTTAAAAAATATAAAAACCATGCAATCGAACTACTTACCACCTTTAGAACCGATCGGAGATTTTCGCTCCTACGTTTGTGGGGATGTAGTTATCGATCACACGGCGGCGATCGCATCGGGCGTATTAATTCAAGCAGATGATGGTGGAAAAATTATCATTGGCGCGGCTGTATGTATCGGTATGGGAGCCGTACTTCATGCCCAAGATGGACTATTAGAAATTGAGGCTGGGGCAAGTTTAGGGGCTGGGGTTTTGGTTTATGGAACTACCAGAATTGGTGAAGGTGCTTGTATTGGCGCTTCGAGTTCGATTGTTCGTGCTGTAATTGCGAAAGGGGCGATCGTGCCGCCTTGCTCATTGATTAGTGGTTTAGAGCAAAGTGCGATTGTGACCGCCACTTCTGAGAGCGTTGTTGCTAATTCTGTAGAGCGCACAGTTACCGAGACACAGATTGAGATTTCTACTGAGGCGATCGCCGAGCAGCCCTTAGAAGTTGCCGATCAAGTTGATTTAGCCATAACTCCTATAGAGACTGATATTACAACCCTTGTCGCGGCTAATTCTACACAAGCTAAAGCCCATGCTCAATCGCAAATTAATCGCTTTATAAAAAGACTTTACCCACAAAATTAAAGCGCCATATGTGAGCCTTGCACTTTGTTATAAAGCCAATAAAGGGCGATCAGAATTTGACAGCTTATGCAAACTAAAAGTCATAATGAGAGTTGAGGCTAAGTATGATTACTTTTTGGGCTTTTTTACATTATGCCTGATTGTTTAGGAATGAAAAATAAATAAGCTAGGCAAAATAAGAAAAATAAACTATGCAAATGAGACTAGGCTCAATTAGGGCAATGTTCTTTATTGAAAACAAATGCATAAGTTAATTATTTTTCATTCCTTAATAGGTTCTTGATTGAGACAGAAAGAGATCGCCTGATCACAAATTAAAAAATTTAAGAGGAAAAATGCAAGAGGCTTTGCAAAAACTTTGGAATCAGCGTGGTGTCAGATTTATATTTGTGGGTGGTTTGACAACATTTGCGAATATTTTGCTAATCAGCATATTTGTTAAATATTTAAACTTGAATACACCTTTATTGCGATCGCTTAGTAATGCCTTTGCTACAGAAATATGCTTATTGCTGAGTTTTTTTTGTTACCGTCAATTTGTATGGCAGGCAAAATCATTTCACTGGCAAAAAGTCTTGCGCTATGAATTGCCGATATATCATCTATCAGTCGCCTCAGTACTTGCTTTGAGGATTTTGTTAGTATTTCCTTTACTAGATTGGTTGGGGGTGCATCATGCTTTAAACACATTAATAGGGATCGTTTTAGGCGCAGCATCAAGTTATGCTTTAAGTGATAAATTTGTATTCGATGTTCGCACTCGATCTAAATAGATTTTGCTGATTAAAACAACTACTAAAATAATTACAAGCTTTTCCAATCGTTATCCCTATCTCTTGCTGCTGATTTGGAGTATTCCTTTATTGCTATTGCAAGGAAATGATGCAAGCTTACTTGCTCATGATGAGTCCTATTATGCTACACAGGCGCGTTGGATTGCTGAAGGTCAGGATTGGTTTGCTGTGCAGTGGTGGGGAACCCCGATCTACGATCGCGCGATCGGTCTGCAATGGCTAATTGCTATAAGTTACAAGCTATTTGGCAGATCCGAAATAACGGCAAGATTGCCGAATGCGATCGCCTCGCTTATCAGTATTTTGTTAACTTACAGCATTGGTAAACGGTTAATTAACCATAAGGTTGCCTTAGTATCCGCTTGCATTTTGCCAACTATGTTTCTGTGGTTGCACAATTCCCATGTTGTCTCCCAAGATGTAGTCTTGACAACGATTGAATTAGTTGGAATTTGGGCTTTACTCAAAGTCGATGAAAACAAGTTAAATTCTCGCAGATTTTGGTTTAGTGTTCTGGCGGGAACAACATTAGGCTTAGGATTTTGCCTTAAAAGCTTTATGGTTGCCTTATTTCCGATCGCCCTTTTACCATATCTGTGGGAAAAGAAGCTTTGGCGAAGTATCGGCATTTATTGGGGAATAGCGGCGGGTGCGGTGTTGCCGATCGCATGGTTATGGGCAAGTTGGCAGCGATATGGCTGGCTTCCCTTCGAGCAGTTATTTAGCAAGATCCTGCACTTGCGCGGTAGCGATCCTAATCTTTATAATCCCGACAATTCGCTGATTTACTATTTTTGGAATCTTCCCGCCAATACCTTACCTTGGAGTATTTTGGCGATCGCAGGAGCCTTTTGGATTTGGCAAGAGCGCAAGAAATTTGACTCTATTTCTCTACTAATTGGTTATCCATTAGTAATTTTCTGTCTTTTGACTATGTTCTCAACGCGAATGCCATACTATGCGCTGCAAATCTTACCTTTTTGGTCATTATTTACAGCCTTCGCCTTAGAGCGTCTTGCAGTTAAAAATTGGTTTCGATTGAGTGTCGCTGGTCTGGGAATAGTGCTGCTAATTACTTGCAGTGTATTAACTTTAGGGATTGTGCCAATACCGTCACAAGTGCAGCCATATATACTTTTTGGTTTCATTGCAGGGATTACTTGGTTTGCTTTATATTGGTTTAGGACTTCCCATTATTGGCAGTTTGCGATTCTGATGCCGATATGGCTAGCGATTGCATTGGCAGGTTTAAATGGTACATTTAGTGACCGATCTCCAGAGATGCGGGTTGCGCTAAAACAAACAGCGATCGTCAATACTCTGCACAATCAAGTTGTAAATTTTGTAGTTCAATCCGATCTTGATGCTACCGATCCATTGGTTTGGGCAAAAAATGCTGATCATGCTAACTGGTTACTATTGAGTTTCTACACCCCGAAATTAGGTAAAGAAGTAAGAGCGATTGATGAGCTCGCGCCTGACAGTTATGCTTGGTTGAGTCCTAAAGTAAATATCATGAAACAACCGATTGAACTAATCGCCACTGTTCAATCATGGCGATTAGTGAAAATTAAGTAGAATGCAAGAAATATATAAAAAACAAATTTGGGAACATTTTGAAGAGTATGCTAGCCGACTTGATCGCTGGCGCAACCGCAATTTGTATTACTATCAAGACTTGGAAAGATTACATCAATTCTTGATTCCGCCGAATTCCAAGGTGCTAGAAATTGGCTGTGGAACTGGCGATCTACTTGCCTCGACTCAGCCTCAAATCGGTGTGGGTGTGGATTTGTCACCGCAGGTAGTGGCGATCGCCCAACAGAAATATCCAGAATTAAGATTTCATGTGCTAGATGTCGAACAAATTTCAGCCCAAGTTATCGCTCAAGAAATAGAAACTAAACATTTTGACTACATTATTTTGTCTGGGGTCATGGGCTATCTCAGCGATATCCAAACCGTTCTCGAAAACTTACAATCCTTCTGTCATCCCCACACCAGAATTATTCTCTCATTCCATAATTATTTATGGGAACCGTTGCTATCATTAGCCGAAAAGATTGGTCAGCGTCGTCCGCAGCCTTCACAAAACTGGTTAGCAATGCCAGATATTCTCAACTTTTTGGAGATTACTGATTACATAACCGTCAAGCAAAGTCGGCGTTTTCTATTTCCCAAAAAAATTCCCGTTATTTCTAAATTTATTAACCGATTCATTTGCTATCTGCCCCTAATTGAACATTTATGTCTGACACATTATGTGGTGGCAAGAAAAGGTTTTGCGAATTCGATTAATCGCCTATATAGTGCCGATTCCTTGCCTAGCGTTAGCATCGTTGTCCCCGCCAGAAACGAATCAGGGAATATAAAATCGATTTTCACTCGTACTCCCGCACTGGGTAGTCATACCGAAGTCATCTTTGTGGAAGGAAACTCTACAGACGACACATGGGAAGCAATCCAATCGGAAATAGCTATTCAGCCTCATAATCCGCAATTTTCCTATAAAACATTCCAACAAACGGGCAAAGGAAAAGGTGATGCCGTGAGGTTAGGCTTTTCTCATGCGACAGGTGATGTTCTCATGATTCTTGATGCTGACCTGACCGTTCCCCCTGAAGCTTTGCCGCAATTTCTAGCCGTGATTGCATCGGGACGAGGAGAATTTATTAATGGTTCGCGATTGGTCTATCCCCGTAGCGATCGCGCTATGCCTTGGCTCAATACTTTAGCCAATAAGTTCTTTGCGAGTTTATTTTCATTCCTGTTAAATCAAAGATTGAAGGATACACTCTGCGGTACAAAAGTCTTATGGCGCAGTGATTACGAGCGTATTGTTGCACAACGTCATTACTTTGGTGATTTCGATCCCTTTGGCGACTTTGACTTGCTTTTTGGGGCAGCGAAGCTAAATTTGCATATTGTCGAAGTGCCGATTCGTTACCAACCGCGTACTTATGGCAGTTCCAATATCTCTCACTTTCGCGAGGGCATAATTTTACTAAAAATGTGTTTATATGCCGCCCGTAAAATTCGTTTTCTGTAATTTTGCTTAATACAACTATGCAATAGTTCGGATATGCGCTTGTCTTATAGCGGTGATCGCCATGTGTAACTGTAATCGCTGCAAATTTGATATCTAAATTACATTCTTATTTATTTTTAGCGATTATTATCGACTGTATGAAAGTGAATTTTTTAATTGGCTTTATCTAGTAGGTGTGAAAAAAGTTCATAGATGCCGCTCATCTGAGACACAAGAAACAAAAAGACGCGAATTTTAGTCATTGCGTTTGTTTGAACAACACTATTGGAGGAATATGAAGATGAATAGCACTTTTAGCCTCAAATCTAGTATTGCTTTGCTAGTTTTGGGTGTTGCGATGACAGCTGCCCCCAAACAACCAGCAAAATCAACATTATTCCCGCTTAGTGATTATCAACCCGCGATCGCCGCTTCTACGGTTGGAGCGATCGCAAACAACACCCAATGCTCATAAAATAAAAGCGTCGCTAAGCGGCGCTTTTATTTTATGAGTATTGCGAGAGCTAGATAAAACGGTAGAATAATAAAGGAAATTTTTGGCTTTGATGGATAAGGGGCAATTTTGGAAAAAGGTACGCTAATCGAAGTGAAATTGCATGGCGATCGCCGCCTTGCCGTAATTGATCGCCCTGAAGGTAAAAAACACTTTCAAGCGATCGATGAAAATGGCAATACCCATACAATTCACCCCCGCGAAATTAATTACATCATCAAAGCTAATGGCGAAAGCGCAAGTTTAACATATACGCAAATCCCCTCATTTTTGCAAAAGGTTGAGAAATTTCTCGATCCCTCTAGCCTAGAAGTTGCTTGGGAAATCTTGAGCGAAGATAATCAACCCACTAGCCCCAACGATCTCGCCAACCTTTTATTTTCTGAAATCTCCACCGTTACTTCCTATGCTTCCTATTGCTTATTAAGTACCGACAAAATTTATTTTAAGCAAAAGGGCGATCTCTATGAACCGCGATCGGGTTCACAAGTATCAGAACTAAAGCATCAAGCGGATGCGGCGGCTCAACGCGCTAAATTAATTGAAGAGTTTCAGCAAAAGCTTAGTACTAAGCTATCTGGCGATGAAGTTGCATGGACAACAAGCGATCGCAGTCGGTTAGATTGTCTAGAACGCTACGCCCTTTATGGCGATGAAGCCTCTGACAAAGCGGCGGCTCAAGAACTTTTGAGCTTTGCCAAACGCTCTAAAAATGAACAAGCTGCATTTCAAATGCTTGTTGACTTAGGTATTTGGAATGAACACGAAAATCTAAATTTACTGCGTAGCCAAATTCCCCTACATTTTGCTAATGAAGTTGTGGCGGCGGCTCAAGACTGCGTAACTGCACCGATCCCCGACAATATGCAGGAATTGCGCCGCGATCTCACGCACCTTCATGTTTATACCATTGACGATATTAGTACCACCGAAATTGATGATGGGTTGAGCATTGAGACTCTTGCCGATGGCGGTAAACGCATTTGGATTCATATTGCCGATCCAACCAGATGGCTCAATCCTGAAAGCCCCCTTGATAAAGATGCTCGTAAGCGTGGTACGAGTGTGTATCTGCCCACAGGCGTGATCCCGATGTTCCCGATGGATTTGGCAACGGGACCAATGAGCTTAATCGAGAACAAAGTTTGTCATGCGATGTCTTTCGCAGTGGATCTTGATGAAGTGGGCGCGGTTGCTCATTATGAGATTGTGGCAAGTTTGGTGAAGCCGAACTATCGCCTCACCTATGACGATGTTGAGGAAATGCTGCAACTCGGCGTAGAAGATGATCTTGAACGCATCGCCGATTTTGCCCGACTTCGTAAAAAATGGCGCGTTGCTCAGGGTGCGATCGAAATCCATTTGCCAGATACCAGCGTCAAAGTTGATTCTAAAAATGGCGATCGCCTGACTTTAGAACTAATGGAAGATACCTTCTCGCGTCAACTAGTCGCCGAGATGATGATCCTTGCGGGTGAAGTTGCCGCCAGATTTGCCCAAACCCATAGTATTCCTATCCCCTATCGCTACCAAGAACAGCCCGAACTGCCGCCCCTCGATACTTTGATGCAATTACCATCGGGCCCAGTGCGCGAATTTGCGATCTGTCGCTGCATGACTAAAGGTTCGCTCGGTCTATACGCCTCGCGCCATGCAGGTTTGGGGCTAGATGCCTATGCACAGGTGACTTCCCCAATTCGGCGCTATAGCGATCTACTTGCCCATTGGCAAATCAAAGCTTTTTTAAAAAATGAGCCTTTGCCCTTCACAGCCGAAATGCTGACGGCGATTTTACAGGCGATCGAGCCTGCGATTTGGGATGCTAATCAAGTAGAAAAGCAGTCGGTACGCTACTGGAGCTTAGAATATCTGCGTCGCAACAAAGATGTGGTATGGGAAGCGTTGATGCTGGATTGGTTGCGCGAAAATGAAAAGCTAGCACTAGTGTTGATCGAAGATTTAGGTTTGAAATTACCGATGCGAATTACTCGCCAAATTCAAGTTGGCGATAATCTGCGAATTAAAACTGGTGAAGTAGATCCGCGTAAAGACATTATTTATTTCCAAGAAGCACAGCCGTCTACTTCGATTCTAGAAATGGAGATGGAGAGAGGCAGCGATCGCCTCGAATCTGAATATGCAACTCTTTAATTAATTGTGTGATTGTCACTTGACAACTAATTGTTTTAATTTTAGTCTGTATAAATAAAAGTTTGTATGACAAGGCGATCGCATCCAAAATCAGAAATCGAAACAGCATTAAAATATGCTGAACAAAATGGATTGCGTGTTGATGTCGGTGGCGCTCATGCATGGGGCAAAATCTATTGTCCTTACAATGACAAAGATTGTAGATGCGGAATTTTTTGTGTATCGAGTATTTGGAGTACTCCAAAAAATTCAGGGAATCATGCAAAGCAGATTCGTCGAGTAATTGATAACTGCACTAAGCGTAACAATTTAGACAATATTAACGAAGAGGAACAATAGGTAATGCAAGAGTATGAATTTACTTTAAAGTTTAGTCTCCCAAATTCTCAAATTGATCCTAATGAGTATGTTGAGAAACTATATGAAAATGGCTGTGACGATGCCTTAATTGGTGTTGGCTCGAAAGGATATATTGCACTTGACTTTATTCGTGAGTCATCATCAGCTTATGATGCGATCGCTAGTGCTATTACTGCTGTAAAGCAGGTAATCCCAGATACAAGTTTAATTGAGGCAACCCCAGATTTTGTGGGCTTAACGGATGCTGCAAAAATACTTGGCTGTTCTCGACAAAATATAAGAAATCTCATTGTCAAAGGTGAGCCAAAATCTCCTTTACCTGTTTATGAGGGGACACCTTCGATTTGGCATTTGGCAGATATTCTCATTTGGTTGCGAGAAGAAAAGACCTATTCAATCGATGATTCGCTGTTAGAAACTGCTAAAATCAATATGAATTTTAATATTGCAAGAAGTTGGCAAAAACTAGAAACAAGTCTCCAAGAAAGCATTAAAGAGCTAGTTGTTTAAGTGAAATATCTTTTTTAGGATGAAGAGAATTTATGAAATGTCCACATTGTAATATCGGCGTGAGTTTTGATTTTGGGCATCTTGAGTGGGAGGAGGATGAACAGGAAAAAACTGGTATGGGATACGGCATATTTCACTCCCATTGCCCCGAATGTGATGGTTTAGTTGTGTTATTCAAGAAAGGTTCCTATAAAGAAAAAAAATTAGGCCACACAAGTTGTCTTGAAGATATTACTCTTGAGGAGATTATTTATCCTAAATCTGTAAATAGAAAGGTAGAGGTTGAAGTGCCTGAGCGATATCGAAAAGATTTTCTGGAAGCCTGTGCTGTTCAACCAATTAGTGCAAAGGCAAGTGCTGCACTAAGCAGACGTATCTTACAAGATATTCTTCGAGAGCATTACAAAATAAAGCACAGTAGCCTTGCAACTGAGATTGAAGATTTTATTGGTTTAAAGGATGTTCCCTCTTATTTATATCAAGCAGTAGATGCAATAAGAAATATTGGTAATTTTGCTGCACATCCATTAAAAGATACTAATACTGGGGAGATTGTAGATGTTGAGGCGGGAGAAGCAGAGTGGCTTCTAGATGTACTTGAATCTTTATTTGATTTTGCATTTATCCAACCGAATCGTCTTGCTGATAGAAAAAACAGCCTGAATGAGAAGCTAAAATCATTAGGAAAACCAACGATGAAAGGATGATGTATCGAAAAAATGTACTTTTGTGATTTGGTATTACTTGAGATGATCGCAAAATCAGACAATAAAAGATGGAGGTAGCACAAGGCACAACCTCTATTTTTTATTGTCTGATTTTGCGTCATACAATAAGTGATCGCCAAATGTCCCCCCATTAAGGCTATAAGACCCGCGTTGCGAGTCTTATAGCCTTAATGGCGATGGTCGCGCCGCGAATTACTTCTTACTGGGATAGGAATCAATTCAGGTTGTGGTTGATTTTGTCCCAAAAGGGCTTCCAAAACGCGATTTAGAATTTCGCCGATCTCTTTTAATGCTTTCTTAATCGCTTTCACTATGCTTGGCTCCCTATCATCATCTAGATTGACTTACTTAATCATAACAAATCTTTTTCTAAACAAATCTAAAGCTGAGCTTACAGTTGCCTTTCTGATCCAATTTCTACCTCTAGAGGGACTAAAATGCAACTTGATCGCTTCGACTTTGCCATCGGGGTAGGCGATCCCCACATAAACTAAGCCAACGGGTTTTGTCTCCGTGCCACCATTTGGCCCCGCGATCCCTGTGATGCTGATCCCCCAATCAGATTTGAGTTTGGCTTTGACACCTTGCGCCATTAGTTCAGCAACGATCGCACTAACTGCACCATGTTGATCAAGAATTTGGCGATCGACATCTAATAAATTTACTTTGACATCGTTGCTATAGCTAATTACGCCACCGAGAAAATAACTAGAACTGCCTGATACTTCAGTTAAAGTTTCGCCTAACCATCCGCCTGTACATGACTCAGCAACTGCCAGAGTTTGACTATGTTCTTGCAAAAGCTGACCCGCCACAGTCGCTAGTGTGTCGTCATCAGTGCCATAACAAAACTCGCCTGTGAGCTCACGGATTTCAGCTTCGACTGGCGCAATTAAGGCGATCGCCTCTGCTTGAGTATTCGCCCGCGCCGTGATCCTTAGTCGTGCTTGTCCATAGTTGGCATAGGGCGCGACGGTGGGATTTTTGAGATCGAATAAATGATTGACTTTCGTGGCTAGGGTAGACTCAGCGATCCCCCAGTACAACAAAACTTTGGAATGAAATGTCCCTTGTCCATAGTTTCTAGCTTGCAGCAAAGGTGAAGCGGTTTGCTGCCACATGGGATAAAGCTCACTCGGTACACCAGGGAAAGTGAGGATTAATAAATTGGGCTGCGGTTCCCAAATCATGCCTGGGGCAGTGCCAACGGGATTATGCAAAATTTCTGCGCCTTTAGGTAGTAGCGCTTGCTTACGATTATTCGCGGTGAGAGTTCGCCCTGTTTGCGATGCCATCTCTTGAATGCGCTCCCAAATTTCAGGGCGTTCTTCAAGTGGGGTATTAAAGAAATTGGCGATCGCCTCAGTGGTGAGATCGTCGGGCGTGGGGCCAAGTCCGCCAGTAGTAATAATCAAGTTAGAGCGGCTAGCGGCGATCGCTAAAGCTTGATGAATGCGATCGGGATTGTCACCAACAACGGTTTGATAAAAATGTGGGACTCCTAATAAGGCAAGTTGCTGCGCTAAATACTGAGCATTGCTATTGAGAATTTCGCCGAGCAGTAGCTCAGTACCAATACAAAGAATCTCTGCGCCGACATTCATGTTTTTAATCTCGCTCTAGTTTCTATAAATATAGCTGTCGCCGCTAAGATATAAAACAAAAAAGAGAGAGGCGGCGCTTCGCGCCGTCTCTCTCTTTTTTTTTATAGAATAATTTCGCGCCGCTTCGGCTTTTCGATATTGATCAAAGGACGCTGAACTTCTTCTTGCTGAGATTCTTGACGTTCCGAATATCGATCTTGATACTCTTCAGAATTTGTGTTGGGATTAGGATCAAAAATCTCCAGTCTGGCGCTATGCCCAGCTTCTTCGGCAGCAGTCATCACGACTGTCCGAACTGCTTGGATTGTCCGTCCCCCTTTACCGCAAACTTGCCCTCGATCTTCGGGATCGACAGCAACTCTAATCCAGACGCGATCGCCATTGCTATTTGACTCAAAATCTACCCGAAGCGCCTCTGGATGAGCTAATAATGGCTTCAGTAAAAAACTAATTAAGGCGTTGTAGTCTGGCACAAGTTTAGATTGACACAAGTTTAGAATTAAGCGTTAACGAGATCGAATACTTTTGCTTTTTCAAGAATGCGACGTACTGTATCAGTAGGTTGAGCGCCTTGCTTAATGCGGGTAACGATCGCAGGTACATCAAGGGTGGTTTCTTTGGTGCGTGGATTGTAGAAACCAAGCTCAGCTAGTGGGCGACCATCGCGACGGCTGGTGCTGTTTACGGCAACGATGCGATAGCTGGCTTCAAATTTTTTGCCAAATCGCTTCAGTCTCAACTTCATCATAGGTTTGTAGCTCTAGTTTACGGGTGGATCTAGTTCAATATTTTAGCAGGCTTATCAATATAACATTATTTAGATGTTGTTAGCTCATTTTGTTGTCGCAATTTCTTGGGACGACCACCCTTCTTGCCATTATTCCGAGACGATTCCGCCTTGGCTAGGGAAGTAACTTGACCACCTTTTCTTCCTAGTTCTGACATCCAAGCTTTTGTTCCAAAAGCTCCTGCAACCAGCGCAGCAACCTCAAAGTCTGCGTCCAATTGTTCCCAATGAACGCTACTGCCTGATGCGCCAATCCAGACATCATTTAGGGATTCAGGGGAAGCTTCCCCCAGTCCCTGTACCAAGCTAGGTGGGAAACTGAAGAAAGCTCCGTTTTTTAGAGCAATTACAATCAAACCAGATATCTGATCAAATGTTACAGATTTAGCTCTTGGCTCTGTAGCATTTGCTTCCTTTTTTGCTGCTTTAGCTTTTGCGATTTGAGCGTCTAGTTCCTCCTCGCTTATTGTCCAATTTTGGAATCCCATGTATTCTTACCCATTCTTCTAAAAATATTTGTTGTTTATCAAAAACTAATTGTGACGACTCCCGACGCTGACGCTTAGGCGTACAGCGCGGGCTTCTCAGCAACACCACCAATCGGTTCGGTTACACGCTGAGCTTTAATCACTGTCCGCCCGACAGCAATGTTTTTAATATTGATAGCAGCATTAAT
>JBDNJN010000199.1:0-5587 GCA_041687725.1 Pseudanabaena sp. | reverse complement strand
GGGAGCAAGAATATTGCTGCTCTTGGGGTTTCCGTAAATAAACCCGAAGGTTCGAGATTGTTTTGCAACATTGCAGATCATCTCAGGGCTATTGAAAGCCCGCACTGTACCTGTACTCAGGTCAGTGTCGGGTAATTTACTATGCTGCATCTTATTTAAAGTCAACCCAAAAGATCATCGCGCTATATCAGAGCATCTTTAATCAACTGGCGAATACTCGTAAATCCTCGCTTCAGGCGATCGGGTTGGTCGTAAAGCCTAGCAATTAATAACACACCTTCAATCATGGTCAAGATTTGTTCAGCCAGTAAATCAGGATCAATGCGATCGCGTAATTGCTCTTTCCCGTCCCGTAACATTTGAGTAAATAACGACTGCCACTCATCAAAAACTTGTTGAAGATGCTTCCGAAATGTCTCGTTAGATTCAGCTAAATCGACAATGAGATTACCTAGCAAACATCCTGCACAGTTAATTTCTTCAAGATGTTTTGATTCAATTTTATCAATAGTTAAAAAGAGTCTCTGAATTGGATCATCAGTAATTTGAGCAGCAGATAGAAAGGCATTCTCTCTAATTTTATGCCATTGAAAATCGATGAGCGCATGGGCGAATTCATCTTTTGACTGAAAGTAGTTATAAAAACTCCCCGATGAAGCTTGGGTAGCTGCAAATAACTCTTTTAAACCTGTTGATTGTAAACCTTGACGATGGACAAGATCGATCGCTGAGGTGAGAATATCTTCGCGGGTACGTTTAAGATTTGCCATAAACCAAATGAGTTGAATCGCAATAATAAACAGAAAGAATAGCGACGCTATTCTTTCTGTTTAGCGTTACATATTACCACTTTTTATAAGGTAGGAACTTACCGTTCATCGTCACTTTAACGCGATCGCCTTTAGGATCTTCCACTTTCTCAATGTCGAGAGTGAAGTCGATCGCACTCATGATGCCATCGCCAAACTTTTCATGGATGACTTCCTTCATCGGATATCCATAGACCTGCATGATTTCATAGAAGCGATAGATCAGTGGATCGGTTGGCACAACTGGTCCCAAACCTTTGCTAGGGTAATTGCATAATGATTCAACTAAGGCTTCTCCAAGATCTAGAGCTTCAGCAATCTTCTTCGCAATTTCTGGAGTAGCGCTATTTTGACCATAAAAAAGCGAAGCAATCCAAACTTCATCGTAGCCTAATAGTTTTTCAAGATCGGCAAAGGTTACGCCCTTTTCTTTTTTGGCATCTAATAAAATTTGTGTAAATTCAGGAAATTCGACAGTCATAAATGTTTGAGGGTTGAATAATTTGTAAAGGTTTGAAATGAGTTCTAGATTCTTGAAGCTTCAACAGCACGGGTTTCACGCATTAGGTGATCTTCCATTTCCGCTTTGAGGTCGTGATAACCTACTTGTTGGTCAAGAGTTTCACGCGATCGCGGACGTGGGAAAGGCACATCAAGGATTTCATCAATCCCTGCGGCAGGACCACGCTTCATCATCACAATCTTATCGGAAAGTAGCAATGCTTCCTCGATACTGTGGGTAATCATGACTACGGTTTTGCGCTTCTGCTCCCAAATTCGAGCCACTTCATCTTGAAGGAATCCACGAGTAAGCGCATCAAGTGCGCCAAAGGGTTCATCCATTAAGAGAATTTGTGGATCGATCGCTAGGGCGCGAGCAATACCAACCCGTTGTTTCATACCGCCAGAGAGTTCATGGGGATGTCTTTTCTCGGCTCCTTTTAAGCCAACCAAATCGATATATTCGTATACACGACTTTTGCGATCGGCTAGGGACATCTTGGGATAGACTGTCTCAATCGCAAAGTGTAGGTTTTCCGCAACCGTTAGCCAAGGCATCAGCGCATAATTTTGAAATACGACACCGCGATCGGGGCCAGGAGCATAAATTTCTTCGCCATTAATGCAGATTGAGCCATTGCTAGGTGTAGTTAGACCCGCAATCAAGTTTAGAAGTGTAGATTTGCCGCAACCAGAAGGCCCAATAATTGAGACAAAAGTGTTGGGAGCAATATCAAAATTAATATCCGCTAAAGCTATGTAGTCCTTAGAAGTCTTCCGAATTAAGCGATTAATCAAACCGCCTCTACCGCGATAGACCATTGATACATTGCGAACAGAAATTTGTGCTTGGCTAGTTTCGTTTTCTAACATGTCTTTTTGCATTGAAGTCACGTTCATATCTGCCTCCCAAAAGACACCCATTGCTGTAACAATCCAAACATGCGATCGATAATCATTCCGACTGCACCAATCACAAGAATGGCAGTGATAATGCTGGTAATACTGAGGTTATTCCATTCATTCCAAACGAAGTAGCCCAAGCCAGTACCACCGAGTAAAATCTCGGCAGCAACAATAACTAGCCATGCAATACCCGCGCTAATTCGCATTCCTGCGACAATGCTAGCAGCCGAGGCAGGCAAAATTACTTTCGTAATCGTGCGCCATTGGGAAGCTCCAAGAGTACGGGTCACATCGATATAGGTCGGATCGACATTGCTGACACCAAATTTAGTGTTAATCAATGTCGGCCAAAGGCTAGTAATTGCAATGACAAAAATTGCCGTACTTTCAGAATCTTGTAATAGTCCTAGTCCAATTGGCAACCATGCTAAAGGAGAGACTGGCTTGAGGATCTGAATAAATGGATCAAAGGCTTTCGATGCAACAGGAAATAGACCAATTAAAACGCCAGTGGGAATCGCGATCGCCGCACCAACACTAAAGCCGATCGCCACGCGGCGTAAGCTGGTGAGCAAATGCCAACCAATTCCTTTATCGTTAGTTCCTTTTACATAAAAGGGATCAGATATCCATCCCCAAAAATCTGTAAAGGTAGTTTTTGCAGATGGCATTAATGGCGAAAACCAACCAGAATTTGCGCCATATTCCCAAAATGTCAACAATACGCCCAGTATTACCAAAAACAAGGCAAATGCTTGGTAGTCTTGGTTAGGTAACACGCGCTGAATGATTGCCATAACTGGATTTGAGCGCGGTCGAGATTTAGGTACTGGAGGAGAATAATTCATAAATTTCCTAAATAATAATGTTTGGGAATCATTGAAGAATTACTTTCTAAAATGCTGAAATGTGCGACGCGAATATCTGCCCCCAGTACCCTCTCCTGCGGGAGCTACGGTGTACACACAAGTCTCAAAAACCCCCTTTAATTCCCCCTTGCAAAGGGGGAAAACCAGAAATCTTGTTCCCTCCCCTTTGCAAGGGGAGGGCTAGGGAGGGGTTTTGATAACTTGTGTGTACACGGTAGCCTGCGGGAGAGGGGCTAGGGGTGAGGGTTTTAGAAGTTAAGCCTTGAACTGTTTAATCTGCTCTTCCACATAGGCTTCAGGCTTAGCAGGATCGAAAGTGTCAAACTTGAGCTTCTCAATACGCTCATTTTCCGTAGGCGGAGTTTGTCCTAATTCCTTAGCCAACTCACGAGCCAAGTCAGTCTGATAAATTTGGTCAGCAATAGTCGTGTAATCAGCTTTATCCTTGGGCATTAAATCCCAACGCACTGCTTGAGTAGAAATCCACTTGGCAAAACTCTTCCAAGGGTAGGGATCGAAGCCGATGCGATCAGGAACATCAAGAGTATTACCCTGACCATCTTCAAATTTGCCAGTAAGTACGGCTTTAAGAACTGCTTCAGGTTGGTTGAGATAGTTTTTGCCCGCGATCGCCTTTGCAATTTCTTCGCGATTTTTCGGATCGTTCGCGTAACTTGCACCATCGATAATCGCTTTATTGACTGCTCGATAGGTATTAGGATTAGTATCAATCCATTTCTGACTAGCCGCAAATGCACAGCAGGGATGTCCTTGCCATAGATCTTTAGTCAACAAATGGATAAAGCCAATCTTGTTGAAAACAGCGCGTTGGACAACATTGTCAGGCATCAGATAAGCATCCAGTTGCCCTGCGGTCATTTTCGCGATCGCATCGGGTGGTGGAATTACTTGAATCTGGACATCTTTATCGGGATTAATGCCACCAGATGCAAGATAATATCGCAGCAGCAAATTATGCATTGAGAAAGCAAAGGGAACACCAATGCTAAAACCTTTGAAATCTTTGGCATCTTTAACTTTGCCGAGATGTTGCTTTGCCACCGCGATCGCTTGACCATTAACGTTCTCAATACTAGCAAGCTTCACAGGAAATGCAGTCGAACCTAACCCCAGAGACATGGAAATTGGCATTGGTGAAAGCATATGATATGCATCTAACTCACCCGCGATCGCCGAGTCACGCACAGCCGCCCAGCTAGGCATTTTTACCAATTCCACCTTCAAGCCATACTTGGAATAGAATCCCAAAGGCTCCGACATAATAATCGGAGTCGCGCAGGTAATTGGAATAAAACCAACTTTTAAACTTGTTTTCTCGACACCAGCAGGAGGCGTGTTGGGTGTATTCGTTGTAGCTTTAGATGGAGTTTCGGGAGGAGCCGAAGGGCAGCCAGTCAGAGTAACTACAGCCGCCGCCGCCGCTACCTTAATCAAGAACTCACGACGACGGAAGGTACTAGATTGTAATGCGTCGCCAAAAAATTCTTGAGCTTGAGGGCCAAAAGCGGCGCTAAATGCTTCTTCTACGCCGCCAGCGAGTTTGATCAGGTCATAGCAAATCCGTTTTTGACCATCAGTAGCATCGGCAAACGCGCCTTGCTCCAATAGTTGCCACAGGTCAGCTTTCATGGCATTGGTTTCCCATGATTGCGCCAATAGTTGAGCGCGATCGGAGTAATGTCCCATCCGAATTAGGTCATTTACCAATTCCGCAGGATCTTCAGGCATCCCTTCCATAACGCGCTGATGCTCATCAATACTATGATTTACACCACAGGGACAAGCATTCCATGAACTGACGTTATTTATTTGAGAGCTAAAATAACTGCAAGGATCGCTTGAATTGACATTATTTCCTATTGCTGAAGCGATCATCTGTTCTATTGAATTAGATGTCATAATTAGTTATAGCTAGTATTTGAGTGAAATAAAATTATTTTTCTGACGAATGCAGTTGATTTAGCTATAAAAAGCTAAATATAAATTTAATTATTGTTACCTTAGCAACTTACTTGTAATTAAGTCGGTATAGATATATACCAAAAAGTTTGATGTTAATCACAAAGAAAATTTATTAAGAGGATTTGAGCAGGGCTATTTCATTCTAAAAATGCGTTTGAGGGTATCAAGCCCAAAGGTACATTTACGTTGAGCTTGAGCCATATTATCAAAGAGGTTAGAACGGTAGAGATTTAGAGCAAAGTTACGAGCAACTACCCAAGTATTGATTAGTGGCGAAGTGCGAATTCTAGATTTATCTTCACCCTGAGTGACATCACGCACATAATGAACTTTATTTTCCACGCCCCAATATGAACGGATTCGTTCGCCAAAGGCAGAGTAACGTCTCAATAACCACTGGTAAAATAGGGGGTTGCCAAAAGAGACAAAATCTGGTTTAAGAAAGAGATGAGTATTAACAGCAACACTAACCTAGTCGAAACAAATACCCCAGACACGGAGGTAGAAGGTTTACGTCGG
>JBDNJN010000023.1:0-3421 GCA_041687725.1 Pseudanabaena sp. | reverse complement strand
TGTCCATTCAGAACCATAAAAGCGATTAAACATACCTCTTGCAGGATCTTTTTCGGCGCGATAATGCAGATAGCGTAGTTGAGCGGCTTTGATTTCTGCTAAATATTCAGGATCGGTTACAGGTTCAGCGCGATCGACAAATTTAGATTTAGCTTTTGAGTTTGTAAATACTTTTTTAGTTTAAATGTTCATAGGCAACTTACTGACTCACCTTACGCAGAGAATTCTAAGACCCTCACCCCTAGCCCCTCTCCCGCAGGAGAGGGGAACAAGAAAATAACTGGGTTTTGATCCCCTTCTCCTGCGGGAGAAGGGGATGAGGGGAGATCTTCGCTCTGCGCAGCAACTTATTAAAAAAAGCAAAGGTGGCACGAAGTGCCACCTTTGCTTTTTTTAATAAGTTGCTGCGCGAAACCAGTCATAAATTGACTTGATCTGTTACATTAGTCAGCGTCTAACTGTGAGGATACGTATTTATATGAGTACTAGATTCTCCTAGCTTGCTTCATCATTGGTTGCAGCCTTGACGCTGCTAGCTATTGGTGCAGCTCTTGCCGATCCCCTAATCACGGATCAAGATGAATTTCCTCGAAACTTTCTTGCTACCTACCCTCAGGTACAGAACAAAGTTTTGGATATGACCTCTGATCCTAATGTGCCTGATGCCTATATCAATACTACATATAGGGATCAATGGATTGAACGTCAAGCTAATGCTTTCCGAGCCGTTAATCGAGAAATGATGGATTTGCAAACTCTTAGCAGTGCGACTATTCGCACTCGTGATTTGCCAAGTTCTTATTGCTCGTCTTTGCTAAGTGAAGGATATAACGCTTGTTCTGCGCTCGAAGAACCTTCTCCTGCGGTTTCTGTTCCTAGAGTGGAAGCTTCATTTGCAGTACCTGTTCGTCCCATTCCCGCTTTGTGGTAATTGCTTAAATTACCTTAATTAAGTTTTTTGTGTTGAGTTTGGATTTATTTCTAAATAATAAAGGCAGCGCAATGCGCTGCCTTTCTTGTTTGTCGCGATCGCCACATGAGATAAATGCCTATTCACCTGTGGGCAAATTTTCGTTGAGAGGCTGAATGCTTACAATTGTGCCACCCATACGAGTGATGCTACGCATTTTTTCATTCATGCGATTATATGGCACTTGGATAAAAATATTATCGCTGGGGCGAAGGGTGTAATTGGCGTTTGCAGGCTGCTTGTACTGATTTAGACCAGAAACTTCATAGATGAAGAAACGAGTTTCTGTGGTTGAAGTAGAAGTTATCATAAAAATAAAATTTTAGATGAATTAAAAATAAACTTAAAGCGAAAAAACGGAGATACACCATTAGATGTATCTCGCAAAATTATTGAGCGATCGTCACACTTGCGACTTTGCCACCCATCTTATTGATGCGTTGCAAGGTGCTGTTTAACTGCTCATAGGAGACGATGTACTCTCTGTTGACACGACGCACTTGAGGATAGCGAGGCAAATTGGCTGATGCAACTTCGATTCTGTAAAGGCGATCTCCAGAACCTGTCGAAGAACGTCCAAAAGCACGAGTCGCCATAGCGCCGCCTTTAGCAGGACGATATGCCCAGCCTTCATTGCCGCCAGAAGGTCCAACGATCGCTGATACTGTGTTTTGACCAAGTTCAGATGCTAATCTCGAATTATTGCCTTCGGCTTGAGCGCGATCGCTATTAGCATAGCCACGATAGAGGCGGAACATTCTCGTAAAGCCAACAGTTCTATCGCCAACTTTATTTTCAAAGCCGCGATAGTAAGGTACTGTTGCATCGCCAAAATTAGCTTCGTATTCTTCTGAATCAATATAAGAATCAACATCAGCATCAAAACCTTCATTTTGATAGCGATCGAGATGCTCAATTACCTCAGCTTCACTATAAGGAGCACGTCCTAATAGGTGCTTGAAGTTTAACTCAATTACACGAGTGTGAAAATTGGGATAAAGAAACTTTGTTTTGTATAGTTCTGACTTAGCAAGTGCACGAACAAATTCACGAACAGTAATTTGTCCGTTACAAACCAAAGACTCAAGAGCAGTCAAGCGCTCGGATGCCATAATGTAATCATTTCCCAAAACATGGCGATAGACAGCGTTAATTACTGTTTGAGCATTCTCTGGAGTCCAGTTCGGACGCAGTTCTGTAGGGCTGGTTTCGCTATAAGCGATAGTCCCTAAGCGGGAAGCAGCATTTGTAATCACTATAGTTTATTCTCCTTTGATTTTGATGTTTAAGCAAATTGCAGCATTTGGCACTGAAGTAAAAGCTAAATTAAGTTAAAGGTATTGCTTTGCAATACCTTTAACTTAATTTAGCCGATCGCATTAAGCAAGAGAAATCTGCGTAATGCGGCTACCACGTTTGTTGAGCCTTTGCATGGTCGGAGAAAGTTGGTCATAAGAGACCAAATACTCGGTAACACTGCGACGGATTTGAGTGGTGCGTCCACTATTGGCTTGAACTGCGGTCACTCGATACATTTGTCCGCGATCGTCACCAGTAGTTCCAACTAGTGCTTGACCATAGTGAGGAGTGCGGATGGGATTAGCGACATTACGGGCTAGATCGTCAGTCAACCAAGTAGACTTGTTTTTGCCTTGAGCGCGATCGCTGTTAGCATAGCCACGATAAAGCTGGAACATACGGTTAAAATCGACATTCTTACCGCCGCGCTGAGTTTCAAAACCTCGGTAATAAGGAACGATAGATTCGCCAAAGTTCTCTTGGTATTCGTCAGAATCAATATAAGAATTGATTTCTGCTTCATATCCATGTTCAATGTAGCGGTTGACATGTTCGGTAATCTCCGCTTCATCGTGAGGGGCGCGACCCAAAAGATGTTTGAAGTTCAATTCAATAAAACGAACCTGTGGTGTGGACGAAAAGAACTTAGCCCGATACAGTTCTGATTGAGCCAAGGCTCTGACAAAATCACGGACAGAAATATTGCCACTAGCCAGCAGGGATTCAGCACTAGTTAAGCGCTCTGACAGCATCAAATGGTCATTGCCAAAAATTTGACGATTTGATGCAGTAATGATTGCGATAACATCACCACCAGTCCAATTTGGTCGCAATTCCACAGGAGATGCATTAACAAAAGGCTCAAAACCTAAACGGCTTGCAGCCGATGATGAACTTGTCATATCGAAAGCTCCTTAAATAATTTTAAATATTTTTTGAAAAAAGTTATAACTGATGTTACGTGGAAAGAAAATGCACCACATCCCCCAACCCCTTCTCCTTGCAAGGAGAACAGGGTGGTTTCATTTTCGGAAAGGGTTAGAGGGTAAAGATTGTAGAAAAAGGCAAGAGATAAATATTGGGAGAGAAAATAAGATTGAACTAAGGAGCAAAGATCAGGAAAAATGGTCTGATTAAAGCTAAAGCAAAAAG
>JBDNJN010000198.1:0-12649 GCA_041687725.1 Pseudanabaena sp. | reverse complement strand
GCACGAAACAAACGAACTAACCTGCTAGTTGGGCTTTTAAATTCCATTAACTTTTATCCTAAAAGACAACGTAGTTATTGTATGATAAAAATCACTTCAAAACTCACAAAGTCAACAGCCTAGCTTAAGCCCCTTGCCTGTTCAAGTTGTTTCTACAAGCTGCCTTAGTGAAACCTAAGTTTAATTTTAAATTACTGTGAAACCCAGAAACCCGTGAGGATATGGAATTGACCCTATTAATTTTGAGATTTATGTTCTCATATTACTTGCAACGATCCCCTCAAAGATAGACAATGTTTGCATTCAGATAAAGTATATAAATAAAAAAGCCAAGATAATCTAAATAATTTATGAAAAATGTACTGGCTATCATTCTGGGCGGCGGACAGGGAAGCCGACTGTATCCCCTCACTAAGACACGTGCTAAGCCCGCCGTTCCCGTAGCAGGCAAATATCGCTTAATCGATATTCCTGTGAGTAACTGTATTAACTCAGGTATCGAAAAGATCTATATCCTGACTCAGTTTAACTCCGCTTCGCTTAACCGCCACGTCAATCAAGCCTATCGCCCCGCGTCATATTCTGATGGTTTTGTAGAAATTTTGGCGGCGCAGCAAACCCCCGATAGTCCAGAATGGTTCCAAGGCACAGCCGACGCTGTTCGCCGTTATGCATGGCTTTTAGAATCTTGGGATGTCACTGAGTATTTGATCTTATCTGGCGATCAGTTGTACAACATGGACTACCAAAAGTTTGTCCAACATCACCGCGACACTGGGGCAGATATCACCCTATCAGTATTACCTGTCGATCAGAAAAAAGCCACAGCTTTTGGTCTGCTCAAAACTGACGATAATGGCAAAGTGCTTAACTTCTTAGAAAAACCCAAAGGTGAAGCGCTCGAAGGAATGCGCGTTGATACAACTAAACTTGGCTTGGATCAAGTTTCCGCGATCGCTAATCCTTTTATAGCGTCGATGGGTATCTATGTATTTAGCAAGCAAGTAATGTTAAAGCTGCTCAGCGAGAATCCTGAGCATACGGATTTTGGCAAAGAAATTATTCCTAATGCAATTCACAATTTGAATGTTCAGGCTTATCTTTATAACGGCTATTGGGAAGACATTGGTACGATCGAGTCTTTCTATCAAGCTAATCTAGAATTAACTCGTCACCCTGCTACGGGCTTTAATTTCTATGAAACTAAAAAGCCGATTTACACTCGCGCTCGTTATTTGCCACCGAGCAAAGTGCAGGACTGTAAAGTGAAAGATTCGATCATCGGGGAAGGATGCCTCTTACACCAAGCGACTGTCACCAACTCGGTTGTCGGCATTCGGATGCATATCGATCCTCATTGCACAATTGAAGATACTCTATTAATGGGTTGCGATTTCTATCAACCTCAAGAGGATCGGAAGTCAGATCTCGAAAACAATATCGTCCCAATGGGTATTGGCGAAAATACAATTATCCGTCATGCGATTATCGATAAGAATGCTCGCATTGGTAAAAATGTGCAGATCATCAATAAGGATCATATCCAAGATGTAAATCGTGAAGAGCAAGGCTATTGCATTTGCAATGGCATTGTCGTTGTCGTCAAAAATGCGATTATTCCTGATAACACCATTATCTAAGACCCTCATCCCTAGCCCCTCTCCCGCGTAATATCAACGTAAAACCCAAAAAAGCTATGGCGCACGCGGAGCGTACGCCATAGCTTTTTTGGGTTTTATGATAGTGGAAATTGTTGCGTTACGAATAATTTTGCTTCCGCTAAAGTCATAATTTCGCCATCTAAAACCCGATCGCGTAAAGCATTAAGCATGATTTGATATTGCTTACTTGGCTTATATCCCATGAGCTTCAGTTCATGCCCACCAAGAGGACTTTTGATGAAGTTCCATTCACTCAAATAACGATACAGCACTCTGCGAAGATTAGCAGGGGCGATCGCTGCCAACATAATCACTTCGGTTACATTTAGATGCTCTAATAACTTCACGACTTGACTAGCGCTGAGATCGGCGGTAAGATCTTGGAGAAGGCGATCGCTTAAAGCATAAAAATTTGCTAATCGATGCAGTCCTGCTTGATTAAAATGGAATCTTTCGGCAATCTCTAGAGCCTCTGGATAGGATGCAATCATCAATTCCAGACGCACTTGCCAGATATGATCGCGATCAATTTCTGGATAAAGTTGTCTAAAATGGAAGAGCCATGCGCCTACCCGTTGCAATTGCTGGATCAGCGTGGGTGTAATTGTTAAATGCGGATGTAAGTATTGCATTGCGCCTAATTCATCGAGTTGATAGAGCGCTTGCACCCAATAGGTGGCTGTAAGCACATAACGGAACTCTTGTTTAAGGCGCGTATTTTGAAATGACCAGATACCTCGGCGGCTATAGTCGTGAACTAGATGGCTAGCCGCTTGAGCATATTCTTTTGTCCGCGTATCGATTTGGAAACCCAAACGCACGGCAAACCTTACTGCTCGCACAATTCGGGTCGGATCTTCGATAAAACTATTGGGATGCAATATCCGAATTTTGCGATTTTCTAGATCTTCTAAACCACCGAAAAAATCAAGAATCTGCCCTGATTGGGAACCATTTAAATATAAAGCAAGTGCATTAATCGTAAAGTCGCGGCGATACAGATCTTGCTGAATCGAACTAGCCGCCACTTCGGGAAGAGCCGCAGGATAGGGATAGAACTCAGTGCGTGCAGTAGCAATATCAATCCATAGTCCATCTGACCAAGTGAGCGCCGCAGTTTGGAATTTACCATGAATTTCTAGTCTGGTATCGGGATAGACCGCTTGCAGCGATCGCGCTAATTTTACGCCCCAACCTTCAGGTTCTTCGCCATTGGTCACAAGGGGATGATTGCCATCTACCACCAAATCCAGATCGTCTGTGGCAAGATTTAACAGAAAGTCGCGCACCGTACCGCCCACTAAATACAGTTGTAAATTTAGGCGATCGGCGGTCTGTGCGGCTTGCTGCAAAATATCCCAGTAACGCGGCGTGAGCAATTTTTGTAGTTGCACTTGCAAGCGATCGCGTACTTGGGTGATTTGCTTCGATTCAGGCGTAAGGCTGTGCAAATATCGCAATACATCAGTGCGAGTAACGATGCCCACCAGACGACCGCGATCAATAACGGGCAAGCGCCCAATATCCCACTTCAGCATCATTGCTTGAATCTCCGCTAAGGAAGTTTCAGGACTAATCTCTCTCACGGTAGTCGCCATATAGCCTTTGACGAGCGTATCTCCAAATCCGTGATGCAGGGCAATATCCAAATCGCGGCGCGAAATCACACCTACGAGCTGATACTGTTCATCCACAACTGATAAGCCTGAATGTCCATAGCGCAGCAAAATGCGCTGGGCTTCGTCAATGGTTGCATCAGGGCTGATAGTGCGGACAGGGGAAGACATCATCGCTTGAGCGGTCACAGTGGTTTCTATCTGGACAGGTAATTCTAGAGATAGAACTTCCTGCGGGAGCGGTGACATCGCATAGTTGATATAGGTGGAGAGAACTCGAAGATCTACGCCCTGTTGCATTAACCATGCTAAAGCGATCGCATCTCTAGCCGTTGTCTGCTCAAAAGTGAGCGAACCTGTACTCATATGTAAGCCTAAAGCCAATGCCGTGACTTCAAAGGTAGTTAAGGCGATCGCCGTTTTTTGGAGGTGTTCAATAATTAATGTGCAAGTGGAACCAACCGCTTCTACATACCACAGTGTCGGCTCAAAGCTAGGTTTGACGCTGGTGGAATGGCGATCATAAACATGGATTTCTACATTTGGTTGCTCTAGCCATTTTGCCACGTTTCCCAATTCGCTTGGCAATTGGGTATCAACCAAAATCAGCCGTCGAATCGATTCAGGATGCAGCGATCGCATTTCAACTAATGGATATTCACCCCGCAGTGATATAAATTCGCGCATGGGCTTTTGCATCTCACCCGTTAAGACGATCTGCGCCCCTTGATACAGACGGGCTGCTCCGACTGCTGCCCCAAGCGTATCAAAATTTGCGGTAGCATGACAAAGAATAATATCCATATCTAAAGCACTGGCTTGTTAATAGGCAACAAGAACTACAAAGCCTTTTGTATTTTAGTCCAAGATTGTGTTGGTACAAAAAGATAGGCGATCGCGCTAAGATAAAATTATGAGCAAGCTTTAACAAAATAAGAACCGCAATGTTTACACAATTACGCATCCAAAATTTTAAGTCATGGGCAGATACAGGGGAGTTTTGGATGGCTCCTTTGACTGGCTTTTTTGGTACGAATAGTTCTGGTAAAACGGCGATCTTGCAGTTTTTGTTGATGCTTAAGCAAACTGTTGAGTCAAGCGATCGTAATCGTATTTTGCATCTTGGCGGCGATCAATATAGCTATGTCAATCTAGGCACTACATACGATATTAGCCACAGACATCGATTACCTGAAAAGATAAAATTTTCTTTTGAATGGATACCCAAGTACATTAATGCGACTAGTTTAATGATGCCCGTTAAGAGAAAATCTATTAATCTACCGTCTCTTGATTTTAGTCATTACGGAGACGAGCCACTTAGATTTAAATCAGTAATTGATATTGAAGAAGATCAAGTTAATATAAATCTTTTTGAATACTCTTTTAAGGTTGAAGAGCTTGGATGGAATCATATCAATATTACACATTCTATAGATAAAAGTAATAATGAAGAGAGTATTTATCAGCTCTCTGAAAATGGTAATCTATTCCAAATGTGGAGACATTCAAGCGATTCTGAGAATAAAGAATCGCTTGAAACTCAAAGATTAGAAGATTTTCAAACTTTAAAGAATTATGGAGTTATTGAATATCGATTAAGTCCACTAACTTTTCCCAAGAAAAATATTTGGTTGAATTATCTTACACCAGCTTATGAGGATTTATTCCAAAATACATACTATCTTGCCCCATTAAGAGAATATCCGAAAAGAACATATACATGGTCTGGAGAAAGTCCTCAAAATGTCGGTAAATACGGGGAACTAACTGTTGCGGCACTTCTTGCTTCTCGCAAAAAAGATTTGGAAGTTGAATTTTCTGTTGCACAAGCTCTAAAGGAACTAGGTTTAATTGAAAACTTTCGATTAAATAGAATTACTCCAAATCGTGGTGATTATGAAATATTGGTGCAGAAAACTCCTAACTCCGCAGAAGTGCTAATTACTGATGTTGGGTTTGGAGTTTCGCAAGTCTTGCCAATCTTAGTTTTGTGTTACTACGCCCCCAAAGGTGCAACCCTAATATTTGAACAACCAGAAATCCATTTACATCCCTCAGTCCAAGCAGGACTCGCTGATATATTTATCGATGTGATCAAAACCCGCAATATGCAAATTATTATCGAAAGTCATAGCGAACATTTACTCAGACGTTTGCAAAGGCGTATGGCAGAAGAAAAAGATGGATTTACTAATGAAGATGCCGCTCTTTATTTTTGCAAAATGAACAACCAAGGCGATTCCGAGTTAGTACCGCTTGAAATCGATACCTACGGCAATATTAGTAACTATCCCGAAGGATTCTTTGGTGATGAAATGGGCGATCTTGTTGCAATGACTGAAGCAGCCATCAATCGACAGATGAATGTTGGAGCGTGAGAATGTATCAAATTGTCGATACAAATGTTCTGCTCGTTGCTAGCAAAAAAGCACCTCAAGCTTCAGAATCATGCGAACTCACCTGTGAAAAACATCTCCAAGGCTTAATGAATACAGGCATTTTAGTAATTGATAGTCAATGGTTGATTATCAAAGAGTATATGAACAAAAACTCTCAAAGTGGACAGCCTAATGCTGGTGATAAATTTCTTAAATGGGTTCTTCTCAACCATACAAATCCTAATCGTTGCGAAAAAGTTTCTATTACGCAAATTGCCGAAAATGATTTTGCCGAATTTCCCCGATCGCCTTCTTTAGAAAAGTTTGACCCATCTGATCGCAAATTTGTTGCAGTCGCCTTAACCCATCATGCCAAACCAGCTATTGCAAATGCTGAAGATCGAGGCTGGCGTAGAAATGAGCAAGCTCTTGTCGAACATGGCATTAAACTCAACTTTCTTTGCCCTAAAACATTTCCTAAAGCTTAAACCTAATAATTAGGATATATAGATAGGGCGATCGCCTTAATTTGATGAAATTGATTTATGGCATAAGCGATCGCCTTCTCGTCATCTTTTTGTCTGTGTTAGAAAACTGGCGATCACTTGTTGGTGATTTGCCTTCATTTCTGGCTCTAGCCCATAATTCAGCAGCCTTCAACATCACTTTACCTAACAGACTGTTAGGTACTAACCATTTTCATACTCGATAATCCCTAACAGCTTGAGAGGTGACCGATCGCCCCTGCAACGACTAATCTAATTACATCGAACAAATGACTTGATTAATGGGCTTGATTAGTTCAGGGCAAAACTATGACCACCGCAACACTCGCTGTCAAACCTAATATTTCTGAGCAGTGTGCCTACACCCACAAGCTGCGCGAGTTTTCAGCCGAAGACAAAACCGAGACCCTCGAACTACTCAAGCAATACCGTGAAGCACCATCAGCATACTTACGCGATCGCCTTGTGCGGTTAAATATCGGGCTAGTCAAAAAAGAAGTTCACTTTTGGGCAGATCGCCACTCTGAGTTATATGACGATTTATTGCAAGTAGGAGCGCTTGGTTTAATCGGAGCCGTCGATCGCTTTGAACTAAATCGCGGTTATGCCTTTAGCTCCTTCGCTGTGCGCCACATTCGCGGCGAAATTCAACATTACCTACGCGACAAAAATTCGTCAGTACGCATTCCTCGCCGTTGGACGGATTTGCAACAGCAATCAATCCTCGTGATGCAAAAGTTACGCAATACTTTGCAAAGAGAACCTTCGGCGAAAGAAGTGGCTAATGCTCTCGGAGTTACACCAATTGAATGGCAAGAAGCAAAACTCGCCTGCCAAAATCGCGCCCCTTTAAGTCTGGATGCGCCCCTTCGTTCTGAAGAAGATTCTTCTTCTTCTATTGGTGATCTTGTTGCCGATCCTAAAAGTAATATGCAATTGCAACAGGATGAGAAGTTCCGTTTGCAACAGGCTCTAGCACTTTTAGAGCAACGCACTAGAGAAATTGTTGAATTTGTATTTATTGAAGATTTGCCTCAAAGAGAGGTTGCCAAAATGTTTGGGGTGAGTGCGGTGACTATTTCGCGCCAACTCAAAAAAGGTTTATCAACTTTGCGTTGTGTATTAGAAGCTGAAGCTTGTTAAAAACCAAAAAATAAGGGCGGCACAATGGCAATTTTCAACAGCATTAACAAGGGGCTTAAGCCCCTTGCCTGTTCAAGTTTTTTCTACAAGATGTCTTAGTTGAATTGTTCTGCCCAATTAGAAATCCAATTGAGGGTTTTATGCACAAGTTCGGGTGTTGATGCTTCACAATAGAGACGCAATAGAGGCTCAGTGCCGCTAAAACGAATTAGTAACCAACTACCATCGGCTAAACGGAACTTAAAGCCATCAGGAGCTTTAGTCTCAATTACTTTGCGTCCAGCAATTTCGGTAAGCGAGAATTGCTGAAGTGTCGATACTAGCTTCTCACGCGCTGCCATTCCTGATAGTTTTTTGTCGATGCGATCATAATGAGAGACAAAATTAGTTTGCTTTTGCAGATCGCTATACAATACGCTCAAATCTTTGCCAGATTCGGCGATCGCCTCTAGCACATACAAAGCTGATAGCAATGCATCGCGTTCGGGAATGTGATTGCCATAGCCGATGCCTCCCGACTCTTCACCACCTAATAGACAAGGAATTCCAGAAAGCATTCTCTCTGCAATATATTTGTAACCAACAGGAGTTTCATAGACGGGGAGATCGAAGAGGGCGGCGACTTTAGGCATGAGGTCAGAGCCACTGATGGTTTTAATCAATTCGCCTGTAAATCCGCGATGCTTGGCGAGATGTTCTAGCAAGATTGGAATCAGAATTTGCGAACTTAAGAAATTGCCTTCACTATCCACTGCTGCAATGCGATCGGCATCGCCATCAAATACAAATCCCACTAAGGTTTTTTCGGGATGATCGTGGTGATAGGTTTTGACTTGACGGAAGAGTTCGGCAATATAGCGAGGTAAAGGCTCAGGTGCGCCGCCACCAAAAAGAGGATCGGTGTCGCTATTGATTTCAATCAAATTGGCTTGAGATGTGGCTGGCAATTCTAAAATTCTTGCCAAACCAGTTGCGGCGGCTCCATGCATTACATCTGCGAATACGGTCAGTTTTCCCGTCGCGATCGACTCTTTAATCGCCTTGATATTCACCTTGCCGCGCAAGGTTTCACAATAACTTGCCCATGCGTCAAAGGCTTCGATTTTACCTTTTTGAGGACTGTCATAAACAAAGTCGCCGCGTTCTAAAATTTTTTCGACTTTGGCAGTCACATCGGGCGAAACTGAGCCGCCAAATGCACCTTTAATTTTTAAGCCTGAATAGTTGGCGGGGTTATGGCTAGCGGTAATTACTAAAGCGCCCAAGGCTTTGCGATCGTGGGCTGCCCAACTAAAGGCGGGTGTAGGCGCAAAGCTATCGGCAAGCAATACGTCAAATCCGATCGCCGCCACAGCCTCGGCAGTACGGATCGCGAAAGCCTCGGACATGAAGCGGCGATCGTATCCCACAATAATCGTGTTACTGCCAGTTGCGCCAAAGGTTTCGCGCAAAATATGGGCGGCGATCGGGGCAACTGCTGCTAAGCGATCGAAAGTAAAGTCGTCAGCAATGATGCCTCTCCAACCGTCAGTACCGAAGCGTATGGGGGGATGCAATGTGGGTTTACCGTGCATAAGCCTTAAAAAATTTCTTCTGACTTAAAGTTTATCGCGAATTTAACTAGAATTTAGACTAAAAAGAAGAAAAGAAAGGCAGGAAGTGCTTGGCACAAGCGGTCGTGCCGCACCTTGTAAGCATGGGCATAAATTCAAACTGAATGCCCCAGAAACTTGGTCTGTTGCCGACACAACCATAGAAATTACAGACCCCAAAATCGGTCGGGTGCGGGTAACTCAATTCCGTACTTCTCCAGAACGATCGATGCAGATTTTCAGAGACTCTTTGGTTAAAATACTTGCGGCGCTTTGCCCTAGAGCAGTGGTATCGTTTTGCGAAGCAACGGTTACATTGGACTATGCCCCAGACCCCAGATTACCTCATCCTATCTAGTTTTCACTCCTTAAGTTGACACCAATGGCACCGCGCCCCCTATTCTATCTTTAAAATTATGACCTACAAATCAATTCCTGAAGATATTCAAATCACAATCAAATTATTTGCCATTTTTCAAGAAGTATTTGCTACTGATGAAATCCAAATGAAACTCGGCTCAGGTACTTCGGTATCAGAAATATTCGATCGCCTAGTCAGTCAGCACCCAAATCTAGAGCAATGGCGATCGCTGACTCGTTATGCGATCAATCTAAGTTTTGTAGAATCAGAGACAATTCTCGAAAATGGTGATGAAGTAGCACTAATCCCACCTGTAAGCGGTGGATAGTGTCTAAACTAAACCTGTCCAGACCAGTCAAGTAAGCCACTAAACTGGTTTAAATCAATAAAACTAAGCTGTAATAAAATCATCAGCAAGGGTCCTTCTTGGCGTTGCTGCCAACGTTTGGCAACTGCCAACTGCTCACGGTCAACGACAGACAACTTCAGCAGGTGTCTCTCTAAATCTTCTTGGCGACTAGCGATCGCGTGTGTCTGGGAGTAATAACTCATTGAAATCAAAAACCAATTAATTAATTAGGCAGTTTGGATTAATAACGTAGCGCACATTACCACATCTATCAACGTCCGTCAAAGGTATTTTTAATAATCGCTTCTAGACTTCTCTATATAGCTACCGCCAACTATGTTAGGACACAAAATCCGAAAATGGAAAGCGGCGCAGAGCGCCGCTTTCCATTTTCTTGGGTTTTGTCTTAATACAAGTGGCGACAGCTATAAAACCGAAAAAGCTGTGGCGCGATCGCCGCAGCTTTTTCGGTTTTATATTTTTGTTGATTAACGAAAGCGCGATCGCCAAATTCTTTGATATTGACCATCGTTCAATCCGCCTGAAGTATTCAAGTTATTCTCTTGAATGTTTTGATTGAGTGCGGCAATGCGATCGCCTGTCGCTGGGTGACTATTTAAGAAAGAAGGAGCGCCGCCGCGATTGGAGCTACTAGCGAGCTTTTGCATGAAGGCTGGCATCGCTCTAGCGGCAAAACCTGATTTAGTAATATTTAGCAAGCCTCGGCGATCGGCATCAAACTCAGCTTCGCGGCTATTGGGCAGGCGTAGCGCTAAGTCCACACCGATACCAACTAGGCGATCGTCCCCAACACCCGCAATGGTCGCAACCCCGCGCGCGATTGCCGTTTGTTTCATTTGCTCTAGGGCATGACGACCTGAAATATGTCCCATCTCGTGACCGATGACGCTCGCCAGTTGGGCGACATTGTCGGCAGCAGAGATCGTGCCAGTATTAATGTAAACAAAGCCGCCCATCGTGGCAAAAGCATTAAGATTGTTATCATCAACTACGCGGAAAGTGTAGGGAATATTCGGGCGATCGCTGGTTGGCACGAGTATTTGTCCTAACCGACTCACCAAGGCATTAGCGGCGCGATCTTGACTAATTCTCACTTGTTGCTGGATCTGACCGTCAATTTGTCTACCTAGGGCAACTTCATCATTGTCACCAATATTAGAAAGCTGAAAGATTTGAATAGCTGACGGCAAAATGCGAAATAAGTCAGATAGGTCAAAAGCATTCGCTATAAAAGGATTGAGAGTGACAGCCAATAGCAAAGACATTAGTGAGGCGATCGCAAATTTCCCATAATGCTGAAGTCTCTTACTAGTCGGTGCTATTAATTTCTGGCTAATTGAGTTTGACAACTTAGCGATCGCTGTTTTTATAATTTCCATATTGATAATTCTCTCAAGCTTTATCTGTTTTTTGCAATACGCGCACTAGATCCCCACCTTTATCTGCTCATATCTTGAGCTAAATCGACAGACATAATAAAACCCGAAACCCAAAAAGCTGTAGCGCACGCGCAGCGATCGCTACAGCTTTTTGGGTTTTAAGGGTTTTTATGCTTACCCAATATTGACGCGAAACTTGCTGGGAAAGTTGCGCGATATCAATCTCTTCCATTTGACGAATATATTTTTGGTGATTTCTACTATAATTAAATATAGCAAATGAATAATTATTACTATTACTAGTGAGGCAAACTATGTTTCTCACCGCTCCTAAACCCGAACAACTCGATCGCCAAGCTGTCCATAATGCTATTCCCCATGACCTATTTGCAGCGATCGCCGATCTCAAAAAAGAACTGAATGCGGTAATCTTGGCGCATTATTACCAAGATCCCGATCTGCAAGATATTGCAGATTATATCGGTGATTCCCTTGGCTTATCTCAGGCTGCCGCTAATTGCCAAGCTGATGTAATTGTGTTTCTGGGCGTGCATTTTATGGCCGAGACTGCCAAAATTTTGAACCCAAATAAACTTGTATTACTGCCCGATCTTGATGCAGGTTGCTCACTTGCTGATAGTTGCCCACCCGATCGCTTTGCAGCGTTTAAGGCGACTCACCCCGATCATTTGGTGATTTCTTATATAAATTGTTCGGCAGATATCAAGGCTCTGAGCGATATCATCTGTACTAGCGCCAATGCTGTGGCGATCGTTAACCAAGTTCCTAAAGAGCGTCCAATTATCTTTGCTCCCGATCGCAACCTTGGGCGTTATGTAATGCAACAAACAGGACGAGATCTATTGCTATGGGATGGGGCTTGTATTGTTCATGAAATTTTTTCTGAGCGTAAATTAGTTGAACTCAAGCTCAAGCATCCCCAAGCAGATATCATCGCTCATCCTGAATGTGAAGCCAATGTGTTGCGTCATGCTGATTTTATTGGCTCGACCACGGGTTTGCTACAGTATGCACAGAAAAGCGATCGCCAAGAATTTATCGTGGTCACCGAGTCTGGAGTGATCCATCAAATGCAAAAGGCTTCGCCACTTAAAAAATTTATCCCCGCGCCCCCAACTAGCAATTGTGCTTGTAATGAATGCCCCTACATGCGACTAAACACTTTAGAAAAAGTGTATCTTGCCATGAAAAATCGCTCACCTGAAATCATCCTTAATGAGTCAATTCGTCAAGCTGCACTTAAACCGATGCAACGGATGCTAGAAATGTCTCTGTAAATAAATCAATGCTCTGCATCGCTCTATTTATCAGAGTTTTACACCGTTTCGCGATGCAAACTATTGATAGAGAGCCATATTTTCTTGGGCTGCAAAATGTTTATATTGCTGATGATTAATCATTAATTCATCTAAAAGCTTCTGGACTAAACTCCAGTCCGCAAGACCATACTTAGTTTCAGCGATGATTTGTTGACGTAGAATTGTGACGACTCCCGACGCTGACGCTTAGGCGTACAGCGCGGGCTTCTCAGCAACACCACCAATCGGTTCGGTTACACGCTGAGCTTTAATCACTGTCCGCCCGACAGCAATGTTTTTAATATTGATAGCAGCATTAAT
>JBDNJN010000197.1:0-5532 GCA_041687725.1 Pseudanabaena sp. | reverse complement strand
GTTCGCTGACTTTGATCTCTATTGTTTTCGGGGCTGACATCTCTTTTTCCTCCTACTCACTCTCCCTCTATTATCGCCTGTTTTTTCCTGCTTCTCTTCTAATCTTTACGTTTCGTTACTTCAGCCAGCGTGTACTAGTAATCTGATCCGTCGCGTTAGTGACAAAAAAATTGTTTTAATTGATTTTGGGGCGGTCAAAGAAGTTAGCACCCAACCTGTCAGCCAATTAGGACATACTTCGAGTCTGGTAATTGGTTCGCCTGGATATATGCCCAATGAGCAATATAGCGGCAAGACGATGTATGCCAGTGATATCTATGCGATCGGGATGATCGCGATGCAAGCATTGACAGGACTAGCGCCAAATCAGATTCCTGAAGATCCAATTACCAGTGAGTTTTGTTGGCGCGATCGCGCTGAAGTTACGCCAACACTTGCCGATGTGATTGATAAGATGGTGCGCTTTGATTTTCGCCAACGCTATCAATCGGCAAATGAAGTATTAGCGGCCCTGCAACCTTTACTAACGCGATCGCTTGCCAATACGATTGTTAGTGAAATTACGCCTTCGCTCGCCAAGTTGTCGCCAAATAAGTTATCGCCAAATATTGGCATTTCTCAAGATGAGATCAAGAGTCCAATTGAGACTCTTATTGATGAATTTTCCGATGATCTGGAGATGAGTGAAGATCCAGTGCGAGCCAAAAAGCTAATCTGCCTAGTATGTACTGGTATTTTAGAAAACGATCTGACCCGCTTAAATAATTTCAGCTTTGTGGAATTAATTCACGATTTATATCAACAGTACCCAACTATTGAAGCTCTGAAAGAGAACTTAGTAAAATCTGTCAAAACTATCGGTATCCAAAAGCAGCGCCAATACTTGATTGTTGCTAAAATTATTTTTAATGCAGCGTCTAAGCTTTATCAACAATCAGCGATCGCCGAACCTGTAGTTCCTTCTCAATTCAATCCAAGCTCTCAATCTGTTCATCAACCAGTTTCTTACTCAGTGAGTCATTTAGTGATTAATGCTGGCTCGGCGCAACTTATCGCACCATTTGATACTGATACTTCAGATGAATTGTCACTGCTCGATTCTTATCCCAATGATGACTCTGATATTTATGAATGGGTAGCCCATGACATTGATACAGATGCTCAGCAAATGCGGCTAAAAAAGCTCTTGCTTTATACCTATCAAGATGTCTGGGAAAGCAATCTGCGCCAATTAAACAGTGTGAATTGGGTAAGTCTATTAAAAGAATTAGTTTCATTTATGCCTACTTTTGCCCAATTAGAAGCACTGCTCCAAGAAGCAATTCAAAGAGTTTCTAAACCTGCGGAATATTTAGCGATCGGCAATTTATTGCTTACAAAGTTAGCGCCTCTTTATCCCGATCTTGCTTATTCACATAATGTTGAAGCGATCGCCCCACCGATCGCGCCAATTCTTAATCAACCTAATCCCTATTTAGACATTCCCAACAAAAGCAAAATCCCCTTCGATCATCAAATTGCCAGCAATTTATTTGACTTACGATTGGAGCTAATGCGATTTACAAGTTCTATGCGAGCGAAGATTTTGCTGTTTTCAGTACTTTATTATCCTTTCGATCCCGATCGCGATAATTGGCAAGATTTAAGAACTCATAGTCTAGATGGATTACTACGACAATTATTTTACGCATATTTTACCTTTGATAAAGCCGAAAACGCGATTTGGAAAACAGCGCGATCGCTAAGTGAACCCAATGCTTACGATCAGTCAGCCAGTTATATTCTCCAAGTCGTCAAGACTCTATACGATCAGCTTCAATCTCAATCAATGCAACATCCTGCGGAGGGTAACTTATCACGCTCTGACGATGGTGATTTTACTCAACTAAGTGGCATTTTTCATGGCAGTGATGATGATGACACTTGCCAGTTTATTTGAGTAGATACAGGGCTTTGCGCTGTTATAAAACCCAAAGAGCTGTGGCGCACGCGCAGCGTGCGCCACAGCTCTTTGGGTTTTAATTGGTTGTCACGGTCAAAACTTGCGGCGGTGTGGCATCAGCAGGATAAAGAAAATCAAACTGAACGACGCGGCGATCGCTTGGCGGCATTGTTAGCGTCACCAATGATTTACCCCGTTCGCCGCGATTCATAACTAGATGGACATAGCGCGTTTGCGCTAATCCATTGTCATCGCGAAACCGCACTCGCACTGAACCGCGAAAAAACACATTATCGGGCAATGGCTCAAAAAATTGTAAACCGCCAACGGGTTTATCGTATTTGATCGGATTTTGGAATGAAAGCACAACGGTTTGAGTTTCATTTGTAGAGTTTTGTAATGGAAGCGTGAGGTTATATTGCACCCCATAGTTGCCATGAGCAGAATAGGCAGTGTCACGATAACGGACTTTTAGGGGTGCAGTTTGGACTTGTCCCGTTCCCATCGTGCCATATTGTAATAAGCTCAATCCATAGGAATAGGATTCGCCACGTTTGGGAATAGATAAATCGTTACTATCTTTATCGGTCAAATTTCCAAACCACTGCGAACCAATCTGAATTCCTGCCACACGGCTATATTCAAAAGATCCTTCTGTTAAATCTGGCGGTGTTGGTACGACATCGCGAGGTTTTGCAAGTTCGCCTTTTTTGAGAATCTCTTCCCATTCGTTGAGATTGGGAGCGCGTTCAGTTCCATCAGCATTAAGCCGCGCATAGAGCGCCAAAGTTGCCACATAAACTTTGCCATCGCTGCGTAAACGCGATAAACCCGATCGCCCATTTAATGGCGGCTCTAATTCTTTGACAGGAATCGGAATATTCATCAACATTCGACTCTCTTGCGGAGGAATTACGATCTGGGCTGGGAATATATCCTGACGGCGACCGCGCAAAATATCGAGCATGGCACGATCGCCCGGTCCACGATAGACCGCGCCATTGTTATTCAAAGAGTAATTTGGGGCTTCGTAAAATGGAGCATCAGGCTGACTGAGATAGCTTGCGCCCTGCAAAACATCAATAGTTACGGGTTGATCCGTGGGGTTATAGGCGATCGCGCCAATATACAAGGTTCGTAAATCCGTTGGTGGTGGCGCTTTAGAAATATGGTGCGTAAATAAATCAAAGCGACCTTGCAAGGGAAAGTTTAAATGTGCATTGGGATATGCCATGCCTTCAGGCGAAAAAGCTGATAGCAAAATCCCTTCTGTCTGGACAATTTCAGGGCTATTGCTATTAAACATCGGCACATCGTCAAGTTTGCCCATGAGCGGACGCATTTCTTGGCGATCTAAAATGATTTTTGGTGGGATTTTCGGTTGGTTGGCAGCTTGAGCAACTTTGTTAGTTCGGTCAAGCGTATTTACCGAATTCATGCTGGGTAAACTGGTCGTAATGGGAGTCAATAACGACATTAAGAAGGCTGTTAACATGTGGCTTTTAGCATCCAAAGTTTGAGGCAAGTTTATATAATAATTGCGATTAGACCCCGTTTCGCAAAGCATAAATCTTGAAAAAATATCCTAATGCCCTGCTGTTCCCATCACAAAAGCATCGGCAGTCGAAAAAGAGGCGATCGCAATACCAATTGCCAGCGAAATCATTGCTTTACGCAAAAAGACTGTGCGATGAGCTTTATAAGCTTGGAGATCGTCAATTTGCTGCATCCATGTATTCGTAATCGCTGTTTGCAGACTTTCACCCTTTTGCATCATTACTTCGGGAGAAATACCTGTAGGGGCAACTTTGCGGGGATATAGCCCAAATACTGAAAAAGCGATCGCGATCGCTAACGATACACAGGCTGAAAGTTGAAAACTCAGATAGACAAAGTACAAATTTTCCTGTTCGGGCTTGACATGGATTTGAAAGGTGTAAGTGACTCGCAAACCAAGCAGTAACAAGGCACTAATTTCCATTACACCTGCAAGCTTTGTACCGAGCGTATCAACTCCATGCTGGGCTTGCTCTAGACAAAACTTGGTGTATTCGTAAAGAAAATTTTGCTGCTCTTCCATATTCTCATCCTTGCGCCTTGCGCTCTAAATCAGACCTAGGTAATAGAGCCAATGCTTTGCATCGGCTCTATTACCTAACTGCGGTCTAACAATAATTGTTTTAATCGCATCGGATCGCCTTGATCGACAACTTTACCGCGCTCCAACAAAAACGCGCCATCGGCATAATTAAGCTCATTCAAACGATGCGTGACCCATAGCGCTGTTAAATTCTTTTGTTTGACGAGATCGCGTACAGCCGCCACCAGATCGATCTGATTTTCGCCATCTAGCAAAGCCGTCGGCTCATCGAGTAATAAAACTTCGGCATGACGGGCGATCGCCCCCGCGATCGCTACTCGTTGTTTTTGACCACCACTGAGGGCATAGATAGGACGGCGGATCATTTGGGCAAGATTCACCGCGCTGAGAGATTCTTCAACCCTCTGCTGAGTTTCGCTATAGGAAAGATTTTCGGATACTAAACCAAAGGCAATATCTGCGCCAACGGTGGGCATCACCAATTGATGATCGGGATTTTGAAACACAAAACCAAGGCGATCGGCGATCGCAATATCACCAGATTTTGGTTGGAGTAAACCTGCCAAAAGCCTTAATAAAGTGGATTTGCCACTGCCGTTAGTTCCCAACAGCATCCAAAATTCACCTTTCGGGACAGACAAAGTACAGCGATCGAGGACAGTTTCGCCCGAAGCCCAAGCAAAATTGAGATCGCGAACACTAATAGCGGTGGTTACAGATTGATCGGTGGGCATCTTTAAATTAAAAATATGATGAATACAGCGTTTTGCGCTGCCATGTCTGTAACGTTGTCGCACGCGCAGCGTGCGACAACGTTGGTTAATGACTAGCCACGGATAAAGCCCGCGCCCATATTCGCAGAAGCCCCTGACTTCTCAGAAACCTGCACCGCCGAGATTTCGCTAGTAAGGACGGTGACTTTTTTGCCCTCTTGCTTTTCGCAGGTTAATTCAAAAATTTTAGGTAGCTCAGAAGATACTCCTAAAAGAATTGCTGCAATCTCCCGATAAAGCTCTTCAGCCTTTTCCTGCTCCTTGCGTTGCACAGACAAAGCGATCGGATTATTTTTGAGCGTAATTTCGACTGTATACATCAGCATTTTAATAATTGGCAGAACTGCTTATTATCTCTCAGTATGCCATTGCATCGGCGATCGAGGTGAGATTTATGGAAGTGTCGTCTCTACATTCTTGCCGTTTAATTATGATGTTTTGAGTCAAATATCATGGTTTGCACACTTATCTTGTCTTTTGAGTCCTGTGATACCAAATTTTTGATGTCATTAGTTGTAGATTTGTACCCATAGGGATACCAAGTTGAAAATATGACACAAGCTAATCTTGAAAGAGTTAGCTACTAAGCGAAAGCCCCGCGCTCTACCTGTACTCAGGTGAGCGACGGGATGTAAGCGTGTAAATAGGGCGGGTTCGATACCCGTCCTATTTACAATAATCTACGCTATTCAGGACTATCTTGATGCTCGATATAC
>JBDNJN010000196.1:0-14047 GCA_041687725.1 Pseudanabaena sp. | reverse complement strand
GTCGCAGTAGCTTTTTATCTGTTGACCATTTGCGTCAGAAAATTATCGCTTTTATCAACTATTTCAATGAGCTTTTATCCAAACCTTTTAAATGGAAGTTCCGTGGTTAGCGTCTTGTTACTTCAGCCAGCGTGTACTAGGCTGTTTTTATCAAAAAGTCTCGTAAACGACGAGAAATTAGTTCGCGACTGCCCATTCTCCGACCAAGTTCTTTTTCTAATGCTCCTACTGGTGTGAGATTTTGCGGCGCACGGGGATCGCGAGTTGGATGCGATGCGTATTGTGGAATTAAATATGTGCTTTGATCAGCGATCGCCTTAGCACGATCAATAGGAATACCACCATCAAGATCGATCCGAATAATTCCATGTAAGTCGTGATAGCCCAATTTTTTATAATTTAAATCCTGACTACCCGATCGCAAATACCAACTAAGATTGGAGCCATTAGTATTAGAAATCCGAAAAACTGGCGTGCGTTCTCCTACTTTTAGCGATCGCATGACTTGAGCATGTTCGCCCTTAAGATAAGCTTTACCCATAGTTTTCACATAGCCAATTGTGTCATAAGGCGTTTGATAGACCCGATAAAGCAAAGGCCCATCACGCACGATTAGCGTATTCTCTTGGATTAACTCTTTATTTAAAGAAAGAGCATTGGCAATCCGCAGTTCTTCATCTAGCATCTCCCCTTGGACTAGTTGAGAAGGCGTGTCTGGTTGATTATTACTGCTGGTAAGACAGCGATCATACTTTAAATTTCCTCGACCACTCATAGGACAAGGAATCGCCGTTACAGGCGGGGTTAAATTTCCACCGAGCGCAATAATTCTGGTTACTTCTGTTGCCACACATTTGGCTTTACGAATCCTGCGATCGACCAACACAGCGCCAACCGAGATCGTCGCAAAGGCTCCATACAAAATCTCATCATCACGTCGCCCCAAAAAATTCGCATCGATTCGTAATCTTCCATCAATGAACAAAATTTGATTGGGAAGCTCAGGCGCGATCGCGGATTGAATTGGCCGCCATTCACCATTCCCAAATTCAATTTCAGTATTTATCTTGTCACTGGTGGGAATCTCTTCGGGATTGATGCTGACTGGTGCATCATAGCCAATATTCCAAGGTTCTAAGCGAATGTTATATTCGCTCCAAAAGTTTTCTGTTAATGGGTTAGCAAGGTTAGCAACCATATCCAAATCCGTCGCGTCAATAAAAATGAATTATACACGAGCAAGCGCATGTTTGAGAAGTTAAAGCAGTGGGAAAAAGCCCCAAAATATCATTTTCGTCATACACTAAGTAGGTAGGCATAACAAAAAATAAACCTCAAAAAAGCTGTAGTGCTTGTGCAGCAAGCACTACAGCTTTTTTGAGGTTCAAGGAATTCTACTTAGTACTACACAAATCATAAATCTTTCAGCCCAATTCTGCATTATGTCCAATCGTCTCGCGCAGTCGCAAAGCCTCTATCTCCGCAAACACGCTGATAACCCAATTGATTGGTATCCTTGGGGCGATGAAGCATTAACAAAAGCGAGAACCGAAAACAAGCCAATTCTCTTGTCAATTGGTTACTCTAGCTGCCACTGGTGTACGGTGATGGAACATGAAGCTTTTTCGGATACGGTAATTGCGGACTATATGAACGATCTCTTTGTGGCGATAAAAGTCGATCGCGAGGAGCGTCCTGACTTAGATAGCATCTATATGCAAGCAGTACAGATTATGGGCGGAAGTGGTGGTTGGCCTTTAAATCTGTTTCTCGCTCCCGATGACTTAGTTCCCTTTTATAGCGGTACATACTTTCCCATCGAACCACGTTATGGGCGACCAGGTTTTTTACAAGTATTGCAATCAATTCAAGAAATTTATTACGATCGCAATCAGGATATCCAAGATTATAAAGATCAAATTGTTCGGAATCTGCATCAGGTTAATAAACTTACACCTGTACCAATTATTCACGCTGAAGTATTAGCAAATGGAATTGCTAAATGTGCTGAAGTTGTCACCAATCATAGTCATGGAACTTGTTTCCCGATGATTCCCTATGCTAACCTTTTGCTGGTTGCGAGTCGTTTTCAACCTGATCAATCTGTTCTGAAAAAGAAATCTCAACAGCGTGGAATAGACTTAGCTTTGGGAGGTATTTTTGACCATGTGGCGGGAGGATGGCATCGTTATACAGTCGATCATACTTGGACAGTGCCACATTTTGAGAAGATGCTCTATGACAATGGCTTGATTATGGAATATCTTGCTAATCTCTGGATGTCAGGATTACAAGAACCTGCGATCGCCCGTAGTTGTGATCTAACTGTAACTTGGCTTCAGCGTGAGATGTTGGCGGAGGAGGGATGTTTCTATGCTTCGCAAGATGCCGACAGTGAGGGGCGAGAGGGAAAATTTTGGGTGTGGAGCTATGCGGAACTAAAGAAAATTTTTAGTTCTGCGGAACTCGACTTATTAAACCAAGAATTTACGATTTCGGTAAATGGCAATTTTGAAGGGACTAATGTTTTGCAACGCCAAAAACTTGGTGAACTATCACCAGAAGTAGAAGCTTGTTTGTCCAAATTGTTTTGCGGTCGTTATGGCGAATATTCACGCCCAACTGATGCTTTTCCTGTGGCTCGTGGCGAAGCAGATATCCGCGAAATTGCTTGGGAAGGGCGTGTACCGCCTGTGACAGACACTAAGGCGATCACCGCTTGGAATGCTCTGATGATCTCAGGTTTGGCGACTGCCTATCGTGCATTTCAAAAGCCAATTTACAAACAACTGGCAGTTAAAGCCGCTAAATTTATTCTCGAAAATCAATGGATAGAAGGGCGGTTACAACGAATTAATTATGAAGGTCAAGCAGCAGTGGCAGCGCAATCTGAAGACTACGCTCTGTTGATTAAGGCACTTCTCGATTTGCATCAAGCTATTCCTGATCAAGCAAATTTCTATTTAGAACAGGCGATCGCGATCCAAGCTGAGTTCGACCGCGACTTCTGGGATACCATGTCTGGGGGATACTTCAACACTACTAGCGAGTCTAGTCAGTATCTACTATTGCGAGAACGTAACTATCAAGATAATGCGACCCCATCCGCAAATGGAGTGGCGATCGCCAATTTAGTCCGTATTGCTAGCTTGACCGAAAAGTTGGACTATCTTGATCGCGCCGAGCTAGCCCTCAAACGTTTTGGTCATGTGATTGAGAATAGTCCTGTCGCTTGTCCTAGTCTATTAGTTGCCTTTGACTGGTTCCGCAATCATACGCTGGTTCGGGCTAATCCGTCTCAATATGCCTATCTCAATTCGCAATATCATCCATCTGTAATGTTACGCATCGATCAACATTTACCGAATCCTGAGGCGATCGCGATCGTTTGTCAAGGATTTGCTTGTTTGGAGCCAGCCACCAGTCAAGAGATGTGCGATCGGCAGTTATGTCAAAGCACAACTAGGGTTAAATAAAGGAAAGGCGGCGCTTTGCGCCGCCTTATGCAGCTTTTAGCAACAACGTGAACAGGCAAGGGGCTTAAGCCCCTTGTTTTGGAAGCAGCCTTATTAAGTTATTGGTTGCTCTTCTTGTTTATCAAAAGCAATCCTCAGAAAAGGCGGTGCAAGAAACGTAGTTAAAATCACCATGATAATAATCGCAACTTCGAGAGGCTTGTCGATCGCCCCGCTAGCAGTTCCAATACCTGCAAACACCAATCCCACCTCACCACGGGGAACCATACCGATCCCGATCGCTAAGCGATTAATATTTGGTTGACCGAAGACCACCCAACCTGTAATCACCTTGCCAACGATCGCGACTAAAAGCAGAAATCCTGCAATTAACAAACCACTACGATTTTCAGGAATCATCGGATTTAGTACAGTCAGGTCGGCTCTAGCACCCACGGTCACAAAGAAAATCGGCACTAGTAAATCGGCAACAGGTTTGATCAATTCATCTAACTCGTTGCGAGCATCAGTCTCATCAAGAACTAACCCTGCCGCGAAAGCCCCTAAAATTGCTTCTAAATGGATCGCATTGCCGATGAATGCCATGAAGTAGGCAAAGATAAAAGCGGGAATTACAATATTGCCGCGAGTTTTAAGTTTTTTAACTAGTGCGACAAAGATTTTGTTAAAGAGTCCACCCAATAGGATCGAGCCAAACAAGAAGGCGATCGCGCTAATCAGCAGAATGAAGACATTCGCAACATCGACTTCACCCGTTTTGGCTAAACTTGCTACCACCGCTAAAACGATGATTCCCAATACGTCATCAATTACGGCTGCGCCAACGATGATTTGCCCTTCCTTAGATTTCAACTGCCCTATTTCTGCCAATACTTTGGATGTAATGCCAATACTGGTCGCAGTGAGTGCGGCTCCAGCAAAAATGGCAGGAATCGCGGCAACATGGAAAAAATACATTAGTCCAATTGTCCCTGCGGCAAAGGGAGCAGCTACGCCCACAAAAGCGACAACGATCGCTTGCACGCCTACCTCTTTGAGTTGTCGCAAGTCCGACTCTAAGCCAATCTCAAACAGGAGAATGATCACCCCTAATTCGGCTAATACAGAGATCACCTCACTTTGGGAATCAAATATGCTGGTGACGGCTTCAGGGGTGAGTTGGTTAAGTAGCTGTAACGTGGACATTACTAACGAGTCTGAAGCTTCAAAACCACCTTCAGGAAAGATAATCAGACGAAAAGCCGATACCCCGACGATTAATCCAGCGACCAATTCGCCTAAAACAGGTGGTAAGTCTAACTGTTTAGCGACTTCCGAACCGACTTTACTGGCTAGGTAAATGATCACCAGACTCATCAATACGCCTGAAAGGATGATCGGTGCGTTTTCTGAGTTGGCGGTTGCCAGCAAAGAATAAGGGTTATGGAATCTAGATAAGCTATAGGCGATCGCGTTAGTCATAAGCATAGGCTATTGTCTTCTGTGTGTGAATCATTACAGTTAAGTTTAATCACTAAAATTACAGTTTAAGAAACTAGTTTTCTGTATTCCAACGATAGGTAATCACAAAATTCTTGATGAAACCTATGCGGTTGCCCTGCTTGCAACCCTTGATTACGGCGATTTAGATCTTCTCCCGTGCTACGATGGCAATCCTGTTTCTGAGCAATCAAGTACATTTTTGTTGGAATATGTTGCAATTCTTTGAATTTGAAGCCGATTTTGTCGCCTCATTGCGTTGCATACCTATGCAAGTTCGTTACAAGCTGGACACCTGCGGCATTAAACTAAAGCTTCAACATTGGCATGGTTTCTCAACTAGCGATCGCCAACAACTAATTGATTCACCATGTGCCACCCCTACCGATATTAAAAGTTATCGTGAAAACCTGCGATCGCTAGTTTTTCAACATTTTAAAACTTACCCCAGTGATCTACCAATTGACGTAAATCCTGCATGGATGCAGATGATCATTCCTAATAGCGTCTTGCAGCACGCGCAAGAGTTGAATATAGCGATCGCGCTAACTCAATGGCAAAACCTTACCCCATTACAACGCTTTGCACTGATCAAGCTCAGCACATCCAATCACGAAAATGATAACTTCTTACCCGCCTTACAAGAATTTGGAATTAGCCTATAAAAAAAGGGAGTGCTAAGCACTCCCTTTTTTTATGTGATTTATGTGAGTTGGCTCAAACGATAGCCAACACCATGAATCGTTTCGATCAAGTTGTGAGGCGCAGCAGCTCCCTTCAACTTGTTACGAAGACTCTTGATCGTGGCATTGATCGTGTCCTCTCTCGGCGGATCAGTCAGCGACCAAACATGTTCCACAATTGTGATCCGCTTGAGCACTTGACGACCATGATGGAGCAACAACTCTAAAATGTTGTATTCCTTAGGAGTCAAATGCACGGATAGTCCTGCATAAGTCACCTCATGCATTCCTGGGTCAAGCTGTAGCTCGCCCCAGCGCAAAACAGTGGGTTCTGCAATCTGGGCGCGACGAAATAAAGCGCGAATACGAGCCATCAATTCAGGTACATCTACTGGCTTGACAACATAATCATCAGCACCAGCATCTAGCCCCTGAACTTTGTCAGTACTCATATCGAGCGCAGTCACCATGATGATCGGGATATTGTTACCATGTGCGCGTAAACGGCGGCATAGGTTAATGCCGTCTAGCTTTGGCAACATGACATCCAGCAAGATCAGGTTGTAATCGTCAGATTGGGATTTTTCCCAGCCTTCCTCCCCATCTCTTGCGATATCGACAACGCAGTGCTGAGTCGTTAACACATCGGCTAATGTGTCAGCTAAATTGAAATCATCTTCTACAAGGAGAATTCTCATTGGATCAAACAAATCTTAGTTATGTAAGTTTGATAGGTGCTTGATTATATGTCAACAGATACCTTTGCAGGCTTATAAAGAATATGAACTTTATAAACATCGTTAACACGATTCAACCCTATCTATAGTTATCATATACGAAATGTCGAACACTTTTTCATATATGCAAAAATTTTAAGTGTCATTGCGTTAGTAATATTTATACTTGTTTTGATTTTAGCAAATTTTATTGTAAAATTCTTATTTGCTGCAAAATTATCTTTAAAAAATTTTGTAAACCTGATTTGGCTTGAATTTCTTATTTGATTTGCGTGAGTCTTGCCTTGTTACTACTCCCTTTCAACCCAAGAATTGGTAGTGCGGCGCGAAGCGCCGCACTACCAATTCTTGGGTTTTAATAACTTCACTCACGATCGCCTCCAACTGCACATCCCAAATATCATGCGGAAGGGCATCTAAATAAAATTCATCAAAAATAATTCCTGCCTTAAATCCTGTCGAGTTAGGTAACCAGCGATCGTAAAAGCCACCGCCATAACCGAGTCGATAACCTTGGCGATCGCAAGCCACCGCAGGTATCAAAATTAGATCGATATTTGCTAAATCCATAATTGGCAAGTCATGGCGCGGTTCAAGGATACCAAAAGCGCCCGATCGCATATTGTTATCAAAATCAGCGATCGCCACTTGATGCCAAATTAAATTTTTTTCGATACAGCGCGAAAATCCCCAATTTTTGTCAGGGAAACTTTGCCAAAGGTTGGTTAAATCTGGCTCTTGGCGAAAACTGCTAAAAGTCAAAATATTTTGGGCTTGTTGGAAAATTTGCCAATTACTAAGGCGATCGCATAGCACTTGACTTTTTTGTTGCCAAATCTCATAGGGGATTTGACGGCGCTGATTTAGCAATGATTGTCTAAGTTGTTTTTTGGTTTGCGGAATAGTCATCATCTTTTGGGTTTTGATTTGTCCTGATACAAGTGGCGACAGCTATATAATAGAAGCACCTAGATTAAGTCCTATGCGTTACTCAAATTCAGAACCAAATACACTGAGCCGCCGCTACGAGTTACCGACTTGTTTGCTAGAAGTCTGGACAGAGCGATCGCCACTATCGGACTGGCAATCACAAATCGTGGCTCAAAATTTGCATTTCCGTCTACGTCTTAATCAAAGCAGAAAAACGATCAAAGGCGATCAGCAGCAAATTACTAATTTGATCGAAGTTGTTACCACCTATTGCGATCGCTGGTTAGCGCAAGATAATTTTGATACTCTCGATCATGCGATCGCCGTTCCCAAATTACCGAAGCTAAAACTCTCGACATTACAACTATTTGACCTCTACGAAAGTTTAGAACTCTGTGCCAATGAGTTTGTAATTCTGCCCAATGTGGTGCTAGAAGTGCGTCGCCTCAACCCTAACTGGCTGAAGGTTTTTGCAGGGGCGATCGCGATCGTGGGTGTCAGTATTGGCACGATTCGTTTGATTTCATTTCCTTCTAGCGAACAATCCAACTACCAAATCGCTTCTACTCCCGCCGCTTCTGAAAAAACATCAATACCGCCAGCCGCTAGCTCTGAAGGTAAATCCGAAAATACGGCAAAGATTGCCGCTTCACCAAAATCTGCAAATCCGATCCCCCCCTCTAATCCTAACGTTGCTAAAGCAAAACCTAATGCAGCGATCGCGCCGATACCCTCTCAACCCCAAACAGATCGCGATCGCAAAAATCTAGAAAGATCTGATAAAGTAGCACTCCTCGCGCCTGAGCCTAGTATTTCTAAGTCCAGTAATCGCCAGCGCGTAGCGGATAATCTTCCTTCTGTCTTTAGTGGCTCAACAGCAGAAAGTTCCACAACACAAGCAAGACCCAATGAATTAACCCGTAAAGCCCCCAATGAATTTGCCAATAAAGATGCTTCTCAATCCTCACCAGTCATCGCAGAATTATCCAAGCCATTAACTCCTGCACCATCTGCGAAGTTATCTATTCCTGCTGCTGCCTCGCGTGCTGCTAATGACAATACTGCAACTAATATTAAAGTTTTGCAGATTCAATCGAAATTACCCAGTGACATAACCACAGAGTTAGTCCGTTATATACAAGATCAGCAAATTACTCTATCTGAAACGGGAACGATCGCCTTCAATCTAGAAATTTCAGGCGATCGCATTAGCAATATATCCACTGATAGCCAAGTTTCCACATTAAAAGATAACAATGCGATCGCTGAATTAGAAAAGATTATTTTAAATTGGCGATCGGCTAATCCTGTCACAGGAAAAATTCGTCTAGTTTTGCAATTATAGCTGTCGCCCCCAAAAGACGCAAAGCGTTGCCTTGTTTAAGAACTAATTTGAAATACAAAACTAACTTTGTCACCTTTACCAAGCGAAATGCGATCGCCCGCCCTGAGCTTATGACGATTTCCCGCAGGTAGGGGCAAATTATTGACATAAGTACCGTTGGAGCTACCCGTATCTTCAAAATAGAAAGAACCACCATCGGCGCGAATATCCGCGTGAATGCGCGAAACAATATCTGAATCAGGAAAACCTGATACATCAATATCGGGCGGAATCACCGTATTGGGCTTACCAATATGCACAACTGGCAGATGGGCAGGAATCTCGATAGTGAGATTAGTTTGTAAATGCAACAAAGATGCCGCAAATTGCTGTAACTGAGTTTTTGGACTAACTATAGGGGCAGCCGCAGCTATTGGCTCATGTGTAGTCACTGGTGGATTATTTGCTTCTGCTTCGAGCAAGGCTTCTATCGCCGTGAACTGAGGCACAGATGGGGATTCGGCGATAGAATTTGCCGCTAAACTGGCAGAAGAATCACCTTCGGTCGGCTCTTCAGGTAAAGAATTTGACATAGCGATGGCAATGGGTAATATAGGGGAAATTTCATTTGATGGTGCAGTTAATGGCGCGATCGCCTTTTCTACATCAATACCTAGATCTGGGATCGGATTAACAGATGCCCCACTCAAATTAAACCCACAATGTCCACAAAACTTAGCATCTGACAACACATTTGCATTGCAGCTAGGGCATTGAACATATTTGACGATCGGTAACGGCGTAAAGCAAGCTTCGCAGTTTACGGCTCCGTCGGGGTTCGCATGAGCGCAGTTAGGGCAGTTGATCATCAGATTATGGATTTGTGGGCGTTTGCAGTACAGTTTTGGATGCTATCCGTGTCTTTTTGCGATCGGCTTCGCTCAGAGCCGTACCTGTTTGCAGACGGGTTGCATTATTTTGCAAGATTGTTGAGGCATTGTGATCGCCCATCTGCAAAGCTGTTTTCGCAGCAGATTGTAACATTGTTGCCGCTCCAGCGCGATCGCCCTGTTGGAGCTTTTGTTCGGCAAGCTGAGTTTGGCGATATTTGGCTAAAGCTAACAAATGATTTTGTACCTGCGGATCGACCTGTGGCGTAAAGTCTTTAACTAACTCAGCCGCGATCGCTACAGGTGCGGACATGGAGTTAATTTGTCCGAGCGTGGGAAGATCGTAACGGACTTGTGCCGTTACGATCGGAATTTCGGAACTAGTAGGATATTCGGCGATATAACTAGCGGGACTGATATAGAGATTAAACAGGACAACTCTCTCTACGTCCGTCATCAGATCACCGAGTCTCACAATAATTGCATTACCCTCGATTTGATAGGATAACTCGATCGTGTCAGGTGACACTTGGGCGATCGGTTTTAATTCCGCCAATCTGACGTGGGGCGCAAGCTGCAAAATCAAATGAGCATTAGTCAGCCCGATCGCTTGGACACGTCTTAATAATTTCTGAAATTCTTCACCCGCCGCCGCAGGATTGGGAATATATGCCATCGCACCACCCCCCGCGTCAGCCATGCGTTCCAATACATCCTGATTCCAACTATCCCCAAAACCAAGGCTATGCAAGGTCATGTTGTACTCAGTCGCTAAGCGTGAAAACTGAAAACAACGCTCGTTATCACCATGCTCGTTTTCGCCATCGGTCAACACAAAAATCTGGCTAACCGTGCCATCTTTGCCTTTACTGGTTTCCTGTAAGCCCAGCTTGATCCCATCATCGATACAAGTACCACCCGATGCTTTGAGTGATTGAATTTTTTCCTTGATCGATTCAAGGCGATCAACAGGTTGATTCTCGACTACCACATGCGCCTTATGGTCAAAGCCAATCACGCTAATCCGATCTTGTGGATACATCTGGTCAACCAGATCGCGAGCCGCTCGTTTAACGGTGTCAATGGGTTGACCGCTCATCGAGCCACTGTGATCTAAGACAAGGCACAAATTAAGCGGGGCATTGTTGCCATCAACATTAGCCTCAGCCGAAACCGCGATCGCCAACTGACGTTGACTACTAGCTTGACTGCTATCGAGAGCGCGATCGCTTAACTTACAGATCAGATTTACGCTCATCTACATCTCTATCCCTAAAACTTCACAAGACTTTTCTAGGATTTCATCAGGATCGAAGGGCTTAGTCATATATACATCTGCTCCAACATCGTTGCCACGACTACGATCAAATTCTTGCCCCTTAGCTGTCAACATAATGATATATGTATCGCTCAAACTAGGATCAGCCTTGACCTTTTGGCAGACATCATAGCCATTCATCTTTGGCATCATGACATCCAAAAAGACTAAGTTGGGCTTTTCGCGCTGAATAGTCTCCAGTGCTTCCAAACCATTAGTTGCTGTTAACAATTCTACATCCCAATCTTCTAGCTCTTCTAAGGTTTGCTCTAATAGCAAACGGATATGCGGCTCATCGTCAACAATTAATAGTTTTTTACTCATCTTCAAGCCTGCGATGTATCTAGAAACTAATGTATCACTTACAGCGCTTTACGATGAAACAAACCCAGATTTTTTATAAAAGCCTCCACTTCGCGGGGCTTTTATAGTTGTTGCCACCTGATCCCAAAAGATGGAAGGCGGCAACAACTATACAAAAATATTGTGGTTCGTTTGAGCGCGAAAACAATCTGCGTAAGCTAATCTTCGTAGATTACTTCAAAAATTTCTACTAGATTCTTTTTACCCTTGACAGGCAAAGTTCCAAATTCTCGAAACTCAAAATTTGATTGAGTTGCTTCATATACACTGCGAGTTACCAAAATTTGTCCACCCTTTGCCAGTCCCTGCAAACGTGCAGCAATATTCATCTCATCGCCGATCGCAGTGTAATCCATATGCTGTGGAGAGCCGATATTCCCCACAATCACATCCCCAGTACTAATGCCAATCCCTGTAATAAAGTTCTCGCGAATCCAGTCAATCGGCAAATTTTTGATCCGCTTTTGCATCTGAATCGCCGCCATGATCGCCCAATACTCACGATCAGCGATCGCTGAAGGAGCGCCAAACATCGCCACAATCATGTCGCCCACAAATTTATTTACTGTCCCCTGATGATTGAAAATCACATCCACCATTTGCGTAAAATATTCATTTAGGTAAGCGACAAGTTGTTCCAGTTCTTCGCACTTAGTCGTAAAGTTCCGAATATCAGAGAATAACATCGCAATTCTACGTTTACTTGTAGTTAGTGATACTTCCTCTTTCTGATTGATTACTGCTGCCGCTACCTGTGGCGATAGATATCGTTCTAAATTGTTTTTAATTCTCTGTTCGCGCAACTTACTCTCATGGAGAGTTGCATTCTCGATCGCTCCAGAAGCTTGGGTAACAATTGCGGTAAATAGCTTGAGATCTTTAGAAGTATAGTTGACAAGTTGCGAATTACTAATATTGACCACACCAATAGTTCTATCTTTGGTGAGAATCGGCGCACAAATGATCGCATAGCAATCATTCTCATTAATCATGTAACGAGGATCTTGAGTTACGTCATTAACTAATTCAGGTCTACCCGTTGTAAATACATGACCTGCTATTCCTTCATTGGCAGAAACTTGTAAATTCTTTACAATCTCGGCAGTGCCTTTAGCCGATACGATTTCCAGATAATCGTCGTGACGATTATATAGCATCACTGACACGCTAGTAGAGGTGATGAGCCGACTAGCTTCTTCAATTATCAGACTACAAATTGCCTTCACATCTAAGCAGTCTGATAATTTACTCGTGATCTTATAGAGCAGACTAATTTCACGGTACTTATCCAAAGTATCGGCTGTCAGGGTTTTCTGTGCAAATTCGCACTTGGCTAAATAACTCAAAAAATTAGCAACCTCTTCAACTTGTTCCTGCCCTATTACCCATCCTAAAATTTCACCGTCAAGCAAAACAGGAGCTTTCTTTAATTCTTCATTGGATACTAGCCTTTTACTATCTTCTTCAATACTTGTAATGGTTGCCGTTGCTTCTACACCCAAATCCGCGACTAAAATTTTTCCTTCGCAATCTTGAATGGCGATCGGAAAAGTTAGTTTAGCAACTAATCCTCTCAACAAGGATAATATTTCTTTCTTGAACAGTATCTTTTTAAGGTTAATAGATTGCATAAGTTGAGAATTGCATAGAGATATTTAATATGAGTAGTGCAAAACGCCCATCGTCCTAAATATCATAACCACTGAATAAGTAGGTAGGCATAACCCAAAAAGCTGTAGCGCACGCTGCGCGTGCGCTACAGCTTTTTAGGTTTCGGGTTTTATTATGCCTACCTACTTAAAGCAAAAACAAACGCCATAATACCGAGCAACCATAAGTTAAATAGCTGAATTTATATCAAGGAGTTTTTTATTGAGCTTACCTTTGCTAGACTGAGTTTTATTCTTGAGACATACTAAAATAAAAGGAATCGGGTAAGTTTAATATGCCTTACTCAGCAGAGATCAGTCGTCGTCAGCCCAGTTGCTTCCTCTTCCTCATTGATCAATCTGGATCGATGGCGGATGCGTTTTCTCACGATAGTGCGAGCAAAGGGACATCAAAAGGAGCTAATGAAAGCTTACATAAGACTAATGAACCCATCCAAAAAGCACAAGCTGTTGCCGATGCCGTAAATCGTTTACTGGACTCTCTCGGACAAAGATGCGTCAAAGGTAATGAAATTTACGATTATTTTGATGTTGGCGTAATTGGTTACAACAGTGAAGTGACATCAGCACTGAATGGGATTGCTGGTGAGAAAGCGATCGCCCCAATCGGCAAGGTTTATGAAAATCCCACTGAATTGGAAAAACGCGCCCAAAAACTGCCTGATGGAATGGGTGGTTTGGTTGAAGTCTACAATGACTTTCCCATTTGGTTTAAGCCGATCGCTAGTGGCGGCACGGCTATGTGTAGTGTATTTACAATGGCGCGAATTTTACTAGAAGAGTGGATTGAAAAGCATCCTAATAGTTATCCACCGACGATTATCAATATTACCGATGGGGAGTCTACGGATGGCGACCCGACCGAAGAAGCGATTAGTCTTAAAAAGTTGAGTACCTCTGACGGTTCGGTTCTGCTTTATAACATCCACCTTTCCGCAGAATATACCCAGCCTGTTTCTTTCCCAAATACATCGGAAGTATTAAGCGATCCATACGCTCGTCTAATGTTCGATCTGTCCAGTCCTCTACCCTATGCCGCAGGGCAACCGCACACGTTTCTTAACATTTTAATTTAGCTCATTTTCGGGAACGAGTTTTCTGGATTCCAGCGATTGAAGCTCGAAAATATCTTTGTAAAATCTTGATCAAGAATTTTAAATGGCTTGTTTTCTCTTGT
>JBDNJN010000195.1:0-17502 GCA_041687725.1 Pseudanabaena sp. | reverse complement strand
TCGCAGTAGCTTTTTATCTGTTGACCATTTGCGTCAGAAAATTATCGCTTTTATCAACTATTTCAATGAGCTTTTATCCAAACCTTTTAAATGGAAGTTCCGTGGTTAGCGTCTTGTTACTTCAGCCAGCGTGTACTAGCGCTACTTTACTTATTCAAGCTGAGACTGCTCTAGCACAATCCGATCCAAATCTCCTCAACCAAACACCAACAGAAAACCCAAATAGTATCTCAAACCCGAATATTCCACCAGCAAACTATCCTTCATCGATACCCCTTGGCGATATAAATCAGCAGGGAGGAATTATTAACAATAACAACGGCGTTTTAGGACAACAGATTAATTGCGGACGAGCTTGCTTATATTTTTACACTGATTTTTCTAAAAATGATGCTCGATTTGGAGCAGGTATTAACATTCCACTCTTTGCTCCTGAGAACGAACTCACTGGTGCTCAATCAAAGAAGACTCTTTACGATGTAGAAAGCGGATACATTAAAACTATTTCCGAGGCTTGTTTAGCTAAGGACATTGTGAAAGCGGAACTGAGCGCCAAAGGATTAGCAAGAATTTGGAACGTTGATTACAAAACCTTACTTCGCCCTAGCTGCGGCTAGCATCGTTATGTTTATCAAACTCGCGATCGCATTTTCAAAAACCTTTGCCCTGTTCGTCCTTGGCATATTTCTAGCTTTCCCAATATCAGCGATGTGTGGCGTGATCGAAATATTCTTGTCTTGCTTATCAATTATTTGGGAAATTTTCTGGCGCGGAGGTTTAAGTTTACTGTTGGTAAGTGCGATCGCCTTGTTTATCGAAGGCTTGAATAATGGGACTAAAAAGTACTTCTAGTTTTTCCTAGATGTTCTCATCAATAAGCCCTTGAATTTGCTCAATTAATATAGGCAAATCTTCACGGATCGTTTGCCAAATAATAGGAACACTAATCCGAAAATATTCATGAATCGCGAGATTTCTCAAAGAGCGCATTTCTTCCCAAGGCAGTTCGGGATAGATATCGAGAATATCTGGAAGTAAACTTCGAGCAGCCTCGCCAATAACTGCGAGATCGTAGAGAACCGCTTTGACTGTTTTTGTGTCAGCACAAAAAGCCTCAAAATCCAAACCGTCGGCAAAGGTCAAAATCTCTTCGGCTTGTTCAAGAATATCCTACAACCTCTGCTTTAAACTTCTAGAAGACACATTTTGCCTCAGCTAACACGCGATCGGACAAATAGGGCTTTAACGAGTCAACCGTTCCCAAATCGATCGCACAACCCAACAATTTTTCCAAATAAATTTGCAATCGCGCAAAAGCAAACATACCGACAGGCCTAGAAAACTCAACCAATAAGTCGATATCACTACTTGCTTTAGCCTGATTTCTTGCTACCGACCCAAATAAATATAGCGATGCAACATGTAACGCCCGAATCCCATCACGCTGTTGGTGCAATATCTCCAAGACCTCATCACATTGCAAAATGCAAGAATTAGAACCTTTTCGCTCATCTAAAAGTTTCATAACATTAAAGCAATTGCGAATTTGAATGAACTTATTATACCGCTTGGGAAATATTGTGGCGATCAGGATTGGGATTGATGATGGTAACTGCGATCGCACTTTTTATCGAAGCCTTGAAATAATGGCGTAAAAAACAACCATTAATTCACGATCGCTAAATTGTGAGGATTCTCAAGCTTCAGTAAACGGCTCTTTTTGATCAAAGTTCCATAGCAGACAATTAACTTCTGTTGCTGATGAGCAGACGTAGCGATCGCATATTCACTATCTGGCAAATCGATCTGCACCTGACGTTTAGCGATCGCATCTTGAACCGTAACCTTTCCTAATCTTGCATTTCTAGGACGATACAACCTAATCACATCCCCTTTTATCTCATTTGCGACTGCCTCTTCAAAATCTGGAATAGCTTGACCAGAGACCGCCGCATAAAGTACATCAGGATCTAGATCGGCATCATTAGACCATTGAATAGTTCCCAACTCAGGATTTACATAAACACTTTCAAAAAATGTTCTATCCTTGAGTGGAGCAAAAATACCCGTAAACTTAATTATTTTAGCTAGATCGACCATTCCCTCTATCCCATCTTCAAACCGTAAATGAAGCTTATAGTCTGTAAGTGGTTGCACTGCTAAAACATCTTGTAACATAACTACTCCAAAGGTTGAATCATCTTCAAGGGCTTGTTTTTAGTCGCTAATTCCCAATTTTCTAATAGCTCCGCCTGATGTAGATTTGCCCACTCTATCACCAAATTCTTAACCTTGGGAGACAACTCACCAGCCAATAAACTCGCTGGAGAAATACGAATTAGCGCTTTCTGACCATTGTATCGCACATGAAAATGTGGCGGCAAATGATCGTCATAATACATATTCAAAGTAATCCCAAGAAATCGACTGATTTGCGGCATGTCGGCATTTTTCTAGTCTAAATAGCAAATAATTCAGAGATTGGCTTTGTTTGTCCAGTTTTTACTTCGTGGAGCGATCTATGAAGAGTAGCCACAATTTTGTCTGGACTTGGATCGTAGACATCATCTTGTTCTTCTATGCTAATGTCCAAAAATTCTTCAACCAAAACGATAACCCTAACCTTTGGTTGACTCGGTAAATACTTGAGATGTTGAGGTAGCTCAAGTTTCCCATCAGGTGTAATCGTGGTAGAAAATTCGTAGGCTTTCATAGTTTTGTTATGACAGGTAACTTCAGGATAACAAATACGATCGCCAGATCATTGCACCACATACCAACTACAACCACAACCAAATACAATAAGAAGCATCAACATGACATGAGGCTTTTCAGAGCAAACAAGGCTCTGGAATTATGGAACTCGAAACTTTGCGATCGCACCAGTGGTTTAAGCTCATTTGTGGTGCGAGCTACCAACATTTACCCGCAATACGCAATCTGGCGCTAATTTATACATTGGCGGGGGCAGATTGTATCGATATGGCTCCCGACCCTGCCACGATCGCCGCCGCTCGTGAAGGAATTTCGGCGGCATTGCAACTAGATAAGAAAGCGATCGCGCCTTTAGCGATGGTCAGTTTTAACGATGGCGAAGACCCACATTTTCGGAAAGCAGTCTTCGATCCTGAATTATGCCCCAGCGATTGCCCAAGACCTTGCGAGAAAGTTTGCCCCACCGATGCAATCAAGTTTAGTAATGATTACAATGGGATCATGCCAGACCTTTGTTATGGGTGCGGTCGTTGCTTGCCCATCTGTCCAATGCAAATAATTCATACCCGCGAACAGGTCTATGTCCCTGAAGATATTTTTGATGCAGTAATGAATCAATCAGTTAATGCGATCGAAATTCATACACAACCCCATCGCACTGAGGAATTTGCGGTATTTTGGCAACGCCTAAGTCCGATTATTCCCAAGCTCAAATTGGTAGCCGTCAGTTTTCCAGACTGCGAAGATTTGCGTGAATATCTCATGTCTTTGCTAGATGGTATGCAGCCAAAGCCGCGATCGCTGATTTGGCAAACCGATGGTAGACCAATGAGTGGTGATATCGGTGATGGCGCAACTAGAGCAGCTTTGCAACTAGGGCAGAAGGTGCTGAATTTTCAGTTACCACTTGGCTTTGTGCAACTAGCTGGCGGAACGAATGCAAGCACTGTCCCCAAACTTCGCAAAGCCGATATTCCTGTGGCTGGTGTTGCCTATGGCAGTTATGCTCGTAAAATCGTTATAGATTTCTTAGAAGGTTTGGGAGAAGAAATTCCCGATCGCCTCGAAGATCGTCCTGATCTGCTTCGGCAAGCTGTGGCGATCGCCCGACAACTCGTTTCACAAATTAAAACCTAACCGTAAAACCTTAAAAGCCTAATGGAATCCATCCGCAAGCAAGTCACAGACAACCTCGATCAACTTCTCGAAATTTTGCCACCGCGCATCAAAAGCAGCGTCGAACTAGGCGGCGGGTTAGACCAACTTGTCGAAATTGTGATGGATTTAGGCAGATTGCCAGAAGCGCGTTATTTTGAGAGCACCAAATATTTGACCGATGAGCCGATTACCAAAGAAGATCTTGCCCTATGCGTAAAGCAAGTTGGTGAATTTGGCGGCGATAATCGCGCAGGGATCGAGCGCACCTTGCACCGTATCAGCGCCATTCGTAACCGCAAGGGCGAAATTATCGGGCTAACCTGTCGGGTCGGTCGCGCTGTCTATGGCACGATCGCCATGATTCGCGACTTAGTGGAAACAGGCAAATCAATTTTGCTATTAGGCAAACCGGGGATGGGCAAAACTACGGCCTTGCGTGAAATAGCGCGTGTGCTTGCCGATGACCTGAATAAGCGCGTGGTGATTATTGACTCTTCTAATGAGATTGCTGGCGATGGCGACATCCCTCATCCTGCGATCGGACGCGCAAGGCGGATGCAAGTCTCTCGCCCCGAATTGCAGCACCAAGTAATGATCGAGGCAGTGGAAAACCATATGCCAGAAGTAATTGTGATCGATGAAATTGGCACGGAACTTGAAGCCCTAGCCGCGAGAACGATCGCTGAACGCGGTGTGCAGTTAGTCGGCACAGCTCACGGTAATCAACTTGCGAACTTAATCAAAAATCCCACTCTCTCCGACTTGATCGGCGGCATTCAATCTGTCACCCTCGGCGATGAAGAAATGCGGCGGCGCGGTCTACCGCAAAAGAGCATCTTAGAACGCAAGGCTCAGCCCACTTTCGATATTGCTGTCGAGATGTGGGAACGCTACCGTTGGGCCGTGCATGATGATGTCGCAGGGACGATTGATATGCTATTGCGCGATCGCGACCCCGGCCGTCAGATCCGCGCTGTCAGTGATGCAGGCGAAGTTACCACCTCCGAAGAGAAGCCCAAAAATCCTGAAGTTGTGCGAAATCCTGCGGTCAAAGGTTGGCGATCGACTGGCAAAATCAAGCCAATTCCTCTCGATCCATTGGTGCAATCAAGATCTCAAGTCGTTGATCTCAATAGCAAAATCAGTAATGAAGAACTCACAGAACTAGATGAACCTAGTGAAGAAGAACTTGGCAATCTCGAAACCTATGCCGCCATGCGAGAGCGTTTCGGCACGCTGAGTATCTATCTCTATGGAGTCAGCCGCCACCAAACCGAACAGGTTATTCAATCAATCAATTTACCCATTGAAATTACCAAAGATCTTGATGAAGCAGATATCGTGCTGGCTCTGCGATCGCAAATTCGGACTAGCTCGAAAGTGCGTCAAGTTGCCGAGGCGCGACAAATTCCCATTCATGCGATCAAAACTAGCACTCTTCCGCAAATCACTCGCGCTCTGCGACGGATTTTGCATATCGATGAAAGCCCTGCCGATACGATTAGTGACTTGAATATGTTCGCCTATGGTGACTCTGAAGATGAAATTGAAGCCCTCGAAGAAACCCGTCTTGCGGTGGAACAGATCGTCATTCCTAAAGGTCAACCCGTGGAGTTACTGCCCCGTTCAACGATTATTCGCCGTATGCAACATGAGCTAGTCGAGCATTACCAACTGCGATCGGAAAGCTACGGCGCTGAACCAAATCGGCGTTTACGGATTTTCCCAAATTAACGTCACCGATTTGAACTCTGTAAATCTTTAAGGAGTAATTCCAACTGGCAGCGTTTACCAGTATTATTTCTAAGTGTAATTACAAATGCAAATATGCAAAATTTCGCTTTTAATGTCGGTGCGGATGACTTTTTATGTAAACCAATCGCAGGAACGGATCTAGCAAATCAAATTCATAATCGTCTGCAACGAGTTAAAACTTACACTTAAAATTCATATACATCAAGATAAAATTCGCATGACTCAATCCCCGCAATCGTCCCCGCTGCGAGAGCAACAATATCCCCTAATTCGCAATCTAGCCAACTGCATCGAAACTGTATGGCGGGAAAACTTAGATTTATCGCCCTATCAAGTTCCAGAAGATTTAGGCTATGTTGAAGGAGCTTTGGAAGGTGAACGCCTCGTAATTGAGAATCATTGCTATAAAACACCTCAATTTCGGAAGCTGCACTTGGAGCTAGCCAAAGTTGGCAATGGCTTAGATATTCTGCATTGTGTGATGTTTCCTAATCCTGAATATGGCATCCCCATTTTTGGAACTGACTTAGTGGGCGGGCGCGGCAGTATTAGTGCGGCGATCGTTGATTTATCGCCTGTTCATCATGAACGCGCTTTACCTCGCAGTTACCAGAACGCTTTATCTAGTCTACCTATCATAGAGTTTAAGCAGACTCGCGAGTTGCCAGCATGGGGCGATATTTTTTCAGATTTTTGTTTGTTTGTGCGTCCCATAGGCGATCGCGAAGAAGCAGACTTCTTACAAAGAGTGCGTGAATATCTGACTTTGCACTGTCAGTTAGCCGTGGCGACAGTGCCGTTAACTTCATCCCCAGCGATCGAGCAAGTTCTGGCAGGTCAGCGCAATTATTGCCAAAAGCAACAACAAAACGATAAAACGCGACGGATTCTCGAAAAGTCCTTTGGTGCAGAATGGGCAGAACGATATATGACGACGATGTTGTTTGATTACGCATAACCAATAGCTGCAAAGAAAGAGCGTTAAACACTCCTTCTTTGCAGCTATTAGTGGATAAAAAACAGTTGTAATATCGTGATCGCGCTTTTGGATAAATGTAAAAGGCGATCGCTTTCAGACGAGATATGTATAATAAAAATCAGCGTTGTTCAGTAAATCATTTTATGAGCTAAGGAATGAAAAATAATTAACTTATGCATTTGTTTTCAATAGAGAACACTGTCCTAATCGAGCCTAGTCTGATTTGCATAGTTTGTTTTTCCTATTTTGCATAGCTTATTTATTTTTTATTCCTAAGTATGTAAAACCTCGTTGTTTCGGTAAGCTCTCAATGAAATATGTCGTCTATGTTTAACTTGAACCCAGAATTAATCACGAAAAATGGCAAGCCGATGTTTGCGGTGATTTCCTATGAGCAGTTTTTAGCGATTAAGGAAATGTTAGAAGACTTACAGGATTTAAAAGATCTGCGATCGGCTAGGCAAGAAGAACATAGTCAACCTGCGATCGCTTTAAATGATGTTAAGCAATTGCTTGGGTTGTGACAGGGCGATCGCGCTTTTGGATAAATGTAAAAGGCGATCGCAGAAATATCACTAGTAATCTCTTATGAGAAATAGACTTGGAAAGGGCTAGATAAGATACCCAATAGTTTACCAATTTCCTTAACAAAATAATCTTCTTGATTGATCCAAATAGTTCTCTCCTCAAGACGTAAAAATTTCCAAATCATTCCTGTGGTCACCACACCATAAACAGGAAAATTTTTATTACTTCTGGAATTAAATCTTTGAGCAGCAACCATCTCAGCGATACATTGAGCTAAGCCACCTTTAATATTTTCGTTTTTTGCTTCGACAAGGGTAATTACTGGACAGACAACTTCATAAATTTCCGTAGATGCGGTCAAAATAAAATCACAAAATCCATTTAAGCCAACTTCTTCGTCAACATTAACTTCCGTTCCAGAGAAGAATCCGACTTGTTCATGAAAAATCTGACGCACTTCTAATAATATTGGTGCTATCAAAAGCTCAGATCGCGCTTTTTCTGTATTAATCCCGTTAGCAAGTGGAAGATTACGTTTGAGAGTTTGTTGAAGATAATCACTCACTACTAATGGTTGAATATCCGCAAATAGGTTTTCGGATTCTTTTACAGTCAAACCAAAGTTTTCTTGTACCTGAGAGATCGTTTTAAATTCGCTATACGACATGAGGTGATCCTGACTCTGTAAACAACAACCAAGTCTATCTCCTTAATTATAGCTGCTTTAACTTTTTTTCCTCACATTTTGCGTATGGATATGTTTTCATTTTTGGTCATGGCGATCGCACTTTTGGATAAATGTAACAGGCGATCGCTGAAAAATTTGCTTAACTGACAAAGAATAACTTTATTCTAGAGAGTCCAAAAATTCTTGATATTTTTGCAAATGTCCTTCTTTATTCGACCATAACTGCACTTTTTTGAAGTCAATTTGATGTCGCTTGGTAACCATAACTGCTTGATCGAGGTTTTGCCGATCGCTCCAATGATAAAAACCTGCTAATCTATCCATAACACATAGAGTAGGCGTAAGAATCCTCAATTCTAGTTCATTAATTTGCTGAACAGTACATTCCTGATAGTCTATGTATTGTTCGCCAATCATTAGCGGAGATGGTGGAAATTCGACAATGTAAAAGGTGTTCGGATGCTCAAAATGTCTGCCCTGCTTAATAAAACCAAGCTTAGACATAATTTCTCCTAACCTTTGCGAGTTGGCAGGAGAAATAAAATCGAGGTCATCGGATTGATACTCGTTTTCTGAGTAGATTGTGACTACGCCGCCACCTGTCAGCACGGCGATTATGCCTGCTTTGGTAAGAGTGTCGGAAACGATCGCTGCAATTTCAGCTAGGGTTAAGTCTTCGTGGATTTTCAAGAGGTTTATCGGCTCTGCGAGGACGACGGCGTTGGCGGTAGTAGGCTTTTATTTCTTCTTCAGAGGTTAGCTTGAGTCTTTGTGCTAGAAGCATTTTGAGTTGCTCGACAAATGGCGATCGCGGATTCCATGTATAGAGACGGGTTTTCCCAACTAGCCGACTAACTAATAAGCCCGAGTTTTCAAATTTTTGTAATTGTTTCTGAACTGAACTCAAAGATATATTAAATGTATCAGCGATCGCTTTGCCATATCCTTCGTCATAATTTGCAAGATATAGCAAAACCTGTTCGGGGGCTTTGCCGCCAAAAAGCTCTTTTAGCATGGTTTTTTAGCATAATCATATAACCTACTATAGCATTCATATAACCTTTATTATAGGTTCATATCGTTGTTTATTCGGGGCGATCGCAATCTGGATAAACGTAAAATGCGATCGCAAAGACATCACTAGCAATCACTCATGAGAAATAGACTTGGAAAGGGCTAGACAAGATACCTAGTAGTTTACCAATTTCCTTAACAAAATAATCTTCTTGATTGATCCAAATAGTTCTCTCTTCAAGACGTAGAAATTTCCAAATCATTCCTGTTGTTACAACTCCATAAACAGGAAAATTTTTATTACTTCTAGCATTAAATCTTTGAGCAGCAACCATCTCAGCGATACATTGAGCTAAGCCACCTTTAATATTTTCGTTTTTCGCTTCCACAAGGGTAATTACTGGACAGACAACTTCATAAATTTCCGTAGATGCGGTCAAAATAAAATCACAAAATCCACTTAAGCCAACTTCTGCGTCAACATTAAATTCCGTTCCAGAGAAGAATCCGACTTGTTCATGAAAAATTTGACGCACTTCTAATAATATTGGCGCTATCAAAAGTTCAGATCGCGCTTTTTCTGTATTAATCCCGTTAGCAAGTGGAAGATTACGTTTAAGAGTTTGTTGAAGATAATCACTCACTACTAATGGTTGAATATCCGCAAATAGGCTTTCGGATTCTTTTACAGTCAAACCAAAGTTTTCTTGTACCTGAGAGATTGTTTTGAATTCGCTATACGACATGAGGTAATCCTGACTCTGTAAACAATAACCAAGTCTATCTCCTTAATTATAGCTGCTTTAACTTTTTCGCCTCACATTTTGCGTATGGATATGTTTTCATTTTTGGTCACGGCGATCGCACTTTTGGATAAACGTAAAAGGCGATCGCTTTTAGCCGATGTGTGTATAATCAAAATTGTCAGTAAATTTTCTCATCAGTCAAGCAGTGAAAACCTCATTGTTTCAAAAATATATCAATGCCATATAGCTAATATTTCTTATGTTTTACTCTCAATTTTTTAAGCGAACCCACTTGTCCTTAATTGTTTTATCTACGTTTTCTTTAATTGTTTCTCATTCTTTAGAGATGTACGCCCAAACTGTAGAAACACCTACAGACTCTATGCCTACTTACTCTATTTACAGAAAAGAACTACTTCGTAAAGGTTGGCTACCTATACCTCAGAAATCAGGTATAAGATTAGAAGTACCTGAAGTAGTGTGCGGTGCTAGTGGTCGCTTGTGTACTGCTTATTGGCTTCATTCAAAGCTGGTAGAAAATAGAGAGAGAAAGTTCATTCTGTGGGGTAATCTTCGCGGTCTTATAGTAGCACCTTACTTAACTTCAGATTAATCAGTATGAGCAAAGATTTTGACAAGTTGATATATCTCGATTCAAGCTTTGTTTCTTCAAAGTATGAGGAAATAAGAAAGGTTTCTCCTACAGTACAAATCACAAAAGTTGAAGGTATGAAAGCACAGGTAGGGATTGGATTATTCTCATCAGATATTCATACGCAAGAAACAAAGACATTTAAAATCTCTTCTTTAAAAATGTATGGAGAAATCAAGGATGAGTTATTAAATTATCCTGATTCAAGTCTATCTTTATTTCAGAATTATACTGGTACAACTTTAGTGTGGATTGAAGGAAACTTATCTTTGGGTACGTGGAGAGAATCATCAAGTAGTCAGAAGCAAGAAAATGAAGTATTCCAGTATTTTGAAATTTATTGTCAAGATAAGCGAGTGGCTTTACTCACTCATAATGAGTATCTGTCTTCTGGTTTTGATTCTATACTTAGCTCATCAAAAGTCTTTCAATCGAACATTAGTATTCCAGTAAGATCTCTAGTTAGACTGATGTGGCATGTTGAGGATGCTGAGAATTATGTGGCTTGTCCTTATGTAATCACAGAAAGATGATTTGCGTTAGTCTGATAATTAAACCTTAGTGGTGCAGAAAACTTTTTGAGGTCTTATTTGAGACTTTATTTAGGTGAATTAATATCTTGAAACAGCCTATTTATGAGGCTTTGAATAAACGCCACTAAAATATGTCTTAGGTTGAGACTACGACATAATGCGGGTTTCCAGACTTTTCTGCACCACTAAGTAATTAAACTCAGAGTTGAGCGCACTTTGATTTGATGAGAGATGTAAAAAGGCGATCGGGTTTTGGGTTTGGGAAATTGGCGATCGCGCTTTGATTTGGTTAGGGTTGGAAATGCGATCGGGGTTTGTTTTTTGGGATGGGCGATCGCGCTTTGTTTTGGCGAGGGTTGGAAATGCGATCAATTTTTGTTTGGGGGATAGGCAATCTGGTTAATCAGGTATAATTAATTAGTAATCCAGTAAGTTATATTGACTGCTATGACTAACGCACTACAATACATCTGTGATTCGGAAGGTCAAACAGTTTCCGTTGTTGTCCCAATTGTCTTTTGGCAAGAACTAATGGCTGAAAAAGAAACAGCCTATTTACTCAGTAGTCCTGCCATGAAAGAAAGACTGCTTAAAGCTAGAAAACGTCAAGATGGAATTTCTTTGGAAGCAGCCTGTGAAAAACTTGAAATTTGATGCAGATGCTTTTGAGGACTTAGCTTGGTGGATTGAAAATGATCGTAAAAAAGCGTTAAAAATCATCAAACTGATTCGTGAAGTCCAACGTAATCCATTTGAAGGTACAGGACAACCTGAAGCCCTAAAACACGATCTTTCAGGATGTTGGTCACGCCGTATTGATCAAGAACATCGTCTGATTTATGAAGTCCTAGACGATAAAATTAGAATTCTTGCCTGTCGCTTTCACTACTAAATTATCACTGTTTGATTATTTCAATTAGGCGATCGCGGTTTGATTTGGTGAGGGTTGGAAATGCGATCGCTATACAATCCAGTTTTCCAAATCCAGACTAGAAATATTAATGAAATGCTTAGTATTATTCGTAACTAGGCAATCATGGCGCGATCTTGCTACAGCACCAATCATGGCATCAAGTTCACCAGTAGGTTTACCAATCTGTCTAAGTTCTGCTTGAATTTTGCCAAACTCTTCAGCCGCCAAAACATCAAAACTAACAATTGGCATATCTTCAAGAAAAAGTTTGATTGACGCTAGATTCTGCTCTTTTCGTTGCGAACAGTGAACCCCCTTATAAAGTTCCGCCACATTAATTGCTGAAATATAGCATTCATCTGCATGAGCGTTAAAAGAAGCAATGACTTGAGAATTCCCCTTGAGTAAAGCGATACAAATGTTTGTGTCGAGTAAATACATGGATAGTTAGAAGTCAAAGGAATCAATATTTCTGCCGTAGTCGCGATGACGTTGTTTATCAACATCGGCAAATACGAGATCGAGGTCAGGCTGATTTTGCCATATACCGAATAATTTATTAAGTCTTGCTATTCTTGAGGTCTTATCACTTAGTCTATCTATCTCAATTTCCAGAAAAACAGTTCCATCAGGAATGTTAACAGCTTTCAGTAATTGAATCGTCTGTCCAGATTTGATGCCTTGAATTTGTAGTTTCATAGTTTACAACCTCTGTAGCTGATTGTTAGCGTAGCACAATCAGCTACAGAGGTCAGTGTTTTAGAGTGGTGAAAGGCGATCGCGCTTTGATTTAGTTAGGGTTAGAAAGTGGCGATCTCCACATTACCAATGCTCTACAACCAAATTATCCACATAATCAAAATCTGAATCATCAGTTACAAGAACTCAACCGCGTTCCAAACAATGTGCCGCAATCCAAACATCATTCATCGGAATTGGTCTTCCCTTCTTTTTCAACGTCAAACGTGTTTTTGCATAGATAATAGCCGTTCTTCTCTCTATAGGAACAATTACACAAGCCTCAATAAACTCTAGATAGCGAGGCAAATTTTTTAACGCACGAGTTGAATTTTCTGCTCCAAACAATAGCGCCCCCGCCACTATCGCCGACAAATATATTTCTGGCAAAGCCAAAACCCTTGTAACAACTTCAGGATCGCCATTCAAAAAACGCACCGCAACAGAAGTATCTAAGGCAATCTCACCACTCATTTAAATCCACTTGACGACAATCCGCTTTAATTACTTTCTGCAAATTAGCCGCCTCATCATCACTCAAAACACCAGCAAATCTTGCCAGAGGATGATGTACTCGCGGAGTCTGAACCCGATGCAAAAAATCTAACATTACCTTAACTAACTCATCTGGAACTTCTGTAAGTTCTTGAATAAGCTGATCGCGTACAGTCATATTATTAACCATTTACTAGCACAATCAGAAATATTATAGCTAAAGACAAGATGTAAATATTGCGATCGCAGTTTGATTTGGTGGGGGTTGGAAATGCGATCGCGCTTTGGGTTTGGGGAATAGGCGATCAACAAGTTGTCAGATATGCTAGAAATGTACATGTAGACTACCAAATTTACTAAACCTTATGGACACTCATCAAGAAACCGAATATGTCCTGAGTAACGCACACCTGATACAACAGATCAGGCAATTTAAAAACAAAGCTCAGAAAACATCTCCCCCTCATCCAAATCATTTTATTGATTTCGACTACATTCTCAACAATCCAGAACTCATCTCACAAATTCAATTACTAATCACAAACCACAAGCAGAAGCATCATGCGCTCAGTCGTATTTCATGAAGACACTCTGCAAACATACGAATATTTCAGAGAGACTAATAAACCCATTCACAAAAAATTATTTAATATTCTTAAAGAGATGCAGAAGGGCGATCCCACCCAAGGAACAGGAAAACCTGAAGCATTGAAACATGAATTAACTGGATACTACTCACGCCGATTATCTGATAAAGATCGGCTAATCTATAGCTTTGATGACGAAAACATATACATCATTGCTATTGGTGGACATTACGAAGGATAAACCGAGCAATTATTGCGATCGCGGTTTGATTTGGTTAGGGATGGAAATGCGATCGGGGTTGGGGTTTGGGAAGGGCGATCAGCTTGAAAAGGGTTATACTGAAATCCAAATAAGAAATTGATCAACTGTTAAACCCATGACCACAGATGACAATCAGTCAAGACGACTAGAAGCAGTATTGCTTGCTTTAACCCAGTCAGTTCAAGTGTTGATAGAAGAAGCAAGAACTACGAATACCAATATCAATAGCCTTGTAGAGCATCTTTATACACGTCGAGATGTTGTAGCTAACGATGTGTTAGACATTAAAGAAGACTTACATCAACTCAAAGAAATCGCTAGACAACAAAGGCAGCGCTAGACGCTGCCTTTGTTGTTTAGAAATAAATCCAAACTCAACACAAAAAACTTAATTAAGGTAATTTAAGCAATTACCACAAAGCGGGAACAGGACGAGCAGGTACTGCGGCTGGCGCTTCCACTCTAGGAACAAAAACCGCAGGAGCAGGTTCTTCGGGTGCAGAACAAGCATTAAATCCTTCCGCTAGCAAAGACGAGCAGTAAGAACTTGGCAAATCACGAGTGCGAATAGTCGCATCGCTAAGGGTTTGCAAGTCCATCATTTCTCGATTAATTGCTCGGAAAGCATTAGCTTGACGTTCAATCCATTGATCCCTAAATGTAGTCTGGATATAGGCATCAGGCAAATTAGGATCAGAGGTCATATCCAAAACTTTGTTCTGTACCTGAGGATAGGTAGCAGGAAAGTTTCGAGGAAATTGATCTTGATCCGTGAGTAGGGGATCGGCAAAAGCCGCACCACTAGCTAGCAACGTCAAAGCTGCAACCAATGATGAAGCAAGACACGAGAATCTAGTACTCATATAAATACGCATCCTCACAGTTAGACGCTGACTAATGTAGCAGATCCAGTCAATTTATGACTGGTTTCGCGCAGCAACTTATAAAAAAAAGCAAAGGTGGCACGACGTGCCACCTTTGCTTTTTTCGATAAGTTGCCTATCAACATTTACACTAAAAAAGTATTTACCAATTCAAAAGCCAAATCTAAAGTTGTGGAACATTCAAATCGTGAAAAGTTATTAGATCTATTTTGTCGTCTTGCTTATAAAAGTGGCGACTTCACCCTATCTTCTGGGCAAAAAAGCACCTATTACATCAATGGCAAGTTAGTTACCCTACATCCCTTTGGAGCTTTGTGGACTGGACAGGTTTTATTAGAGATGTTACCCGCAGGAACAGGAGCAGTAGCGGGTTTGACATTAGGTGCTGATCCGATCGTCAGTGCGGTGAGTGTCGTATCTGCCTATGAAAACAAACCAATTCCCGCTTTGATTATTCGTAAGCAACCAAAAGGACATGGGACAGCCGCATGGATTGAAGGGTCAGAGCTTGCACCGAGTACGAATGTAGTAGTCCTAGAAGATGTAGTCACAACGGGGCAATCAGCATTGTTTGCGGTCGAAAAGTTGCGTGATGCAGGTTATACAGTCACTCATGTTTTAACACTGGTCGATCGCCAACAGGGTGGGGCTGAGCTTTATGCCAAGGAGGGGTTAAAGTTTGGCGCAGTGTTTGATATTACCGAAATTCAGAGTTATGCCAAGAATATTTAAATAAAAAGGGGCGCGTTGCGCCCCTTTTTGTTTAGAGCAAATTATTTTTGTGATTTCTCAAGTTCAAGATTAAGAAACGGAACAGCACCATTTCCGCCTAATACTTGAGGAAATTTGCCATCCCATTTTTCGATCGCCTGTTTCTGCAAAAGCTCTGTTGTCAAAGTTTCGCGCAAAAGTCGTTGTGCTTCGGCTTGTCCCTTGGCTCGGTTAATGGTCGCTTCCGCTTCTTGTTCGGCTTCTCTAGCAATATACACCGCTCTCTGAGCGCGTTGTTCGGCAATTTGTTTCTCTTCTACGGCTTTAGAAAACTCAGTCGAGAAATTTAAATCGACGACGCTAGTATCGAGAACAATAATGCCGTATTTACTCAAACGTTGACTCAAAGCTTCATCAAAATCTAATTTCAGTTCATCACGTTTGGTGATCGCCTCTTCTACGGTTCGTCTGGCAGCGGCAACTTTAAAAGATTCTTGAGTTTGTGGCGCAATGATTTTGGAGACGATATTTTGCAAAGTGCCTTGAGTACGACGGATCGTCACGACTTCAATCGGATCGAGGCGAAAGTTAATTGCAAAACTAGCAGTAAGCTGTTGCAAATCCTTGGTAGAACTTTGGGCAGGGACTTCAAACTTTTGTACCGTCAAGTCATAGACATCGACCTGTGAAATTACTGGTGGCTTAAAGTGTACGCCTTCTAGCAATACGCCATCCTTGGCTTTGCCCAATACACTCAACACACCTGCTTCACCAGGGTTGATAATTACGAATGAGTTAAAGCTAATAACCGCAATAAGGCTTAATATGGCAACGAGGATTATGGATTGCCAGTTTGTTTCTTGGTCTTGCATTACTTTTTCTGATGATTTATTAGGTTCGATCATATAGCAACCACCATCTGAATCACGAATTAAACGGATTATTTGATTTCACCGAAAAACCAAAAGCCGAAAAAGATGTAGCGCACGCGCCGCGTGCGCTACATCTTTTTTGGTTCTGGTTTGATCTCGCGGCACTTGCTGCGGTAAAAATGCACCACATCCCCCAACCCCTTCTCCTTGCAAGGAGAAGGGGAGCCAGAGTTATTTCTTGTTCCCCTCTACTTTGCAAGGAGAGGGGCTAGGGGTGAGGTTTTTGGGAGCTTCCACGTAACATCAGTCCCTAATCCGTGATTCAGACGTTATTTCTGACAAATTTGCTTTTGTTCTGGAGATAATGTGGGTGTGGATTCAAGATAGTTGTCTAGCAGGTTACAACCTCTCTCGACTAGCTCATCAAAACCCAATGTCTCCGCATTCCATAATTTCAGGGTACTGTCGCGACTTGCCGAAACAATATTTTTGCTGTCAGGACTATAGGCTACAGCAAAGACTTCGGCTGTATGTCCAACTAGAGTTTTGAGGAGATTAGGAATGAAAAATAATTAACTTATGCATTTGCTTTCAATAAAGAACACTGCCCTAATTGAGCCTAGTCTGATTTGCATAGTTTATTTTTCCTATTTTGCATAGCTTATTTATTTTTCATTCCTTACCACTAGCACGATCAATAATTTTGACGGTTTTATCGGCATTGGCGATCGCGATCGCTTTACCATCAGGACTAAAGGTCATCCCATAGATCCAAGCATCAGGCATAAGGGACGTGCAGCTAAATAAAGTACCAATTAGCTAAGGCTAAACGACTCTGCTACCGTCAAGTAATTGGTACTTTATTTTCCCGCTCCTCCCTAACACTAATCACAGTAATCGCTTGCTCAAGAGCGCCTGTTTAAGCATTCCATAGTTTTAGTTTGCTATCTTTACCCACCGAGCCGATTTGCTTACCATCAGGGCTGTAAGCGATCGCAAGTCCTCCAATTGCATGAGCGTCCATGGTATGTAGATTCTGACCATTGTTCACGTTCCAAATTTTCACGGTTCGATCATTACTAGTACAAGACGGCTGAAGTAAGGATACATAATTTAAGCAGATAAAGCCTCACCTTTATAAGTCCATTTAAAGGGCTTAGCCATAGTGAGATTAAAATAGTCAATGAACTGAAGGATACGAGATTTCAAGTCAGATTGAGAAGTGAAATTAGCGCGTCTGAGTAACTTACGCATCAAGATGCCAAACCAAAT
>JBDNJN010000194.1:0-9371 GCA_041687725.1 Pseudanabaena sp. | reverse complement strand
GTTTCGCCACTTCTTTCATCGTACTTTTTTCTTCTTGATAGACTGCGATTACTCGTTCTCTCAAATCCTGTGAATACGCTTTTCCCGTTTGCATTTTCTCTCCATTTTACCTTGCTTATGCTCATTTGAAAACCGCTATAGTAGCGTTGGCAGGAGAGAGGGAAGAAATTTAGGTAGTCCTAAAAAGGAAAGGATGAAGAGAAAAGTAATGATTCATTGTAATGATGGATAAAATTTCAAATAGCGCCAATATGATTTTCTAACTTTTTAGAAAAAGAGAGGATTTTTCTGACTAAACGAGATACCCGTTGCCTTAAGGTGCAGTTGAAACGCTCAATATAATTAGTCTTACCTGTTTCTTTACCCACAGCATGGTGTCGTTTACTCGGTAAGACCAAAGGTCAAGCGACGTTTTGGTTTTGGTTGAATATTTACTTCTTGGGGAATGTCTTGATATTTTTGATTGACGTAGCTTTGCAGCCAACGTTCTGACACCTTAAGCACTCGGGCTATACCAGCTAATGGGATTTTTTCCAATAGCAGTCGTTCAATGACGGTTAGCATAGGGTGAATGCGTTCTGAGACTCTCTGCCATTGAGGATCTTCAACAAATTGACGACCGCAGTCCCGACATTTATAATTTTGTTTGCCGTGACGGGTTTGTCCATTTTTTACCACAGACTCAGAATGACAGGTTGGGCAAGATGGCATTAGCTCTGTCACGATTTAACTCCTTAGGAATGAAAAATAATTAACTTATGCATTTGTTTTCAATAGAGAACATTGCCCTAATCGAGCCTAGTCTGATTTGCATAGTTTGTTTTTCCTATTTTGCATAGCTTATTTATTTTTCATTCCTTAACAACTTTTATATTATTCTCCCTCATCCTTTCCTTTTTAGGACTACCCAAAAAGTTAAGATTTATTTCTGCTCATAGCATTTTCTGAATAGTTGCCACGAGTTCTTTTAGTTTTACTGGCTTACTTAAGTATTCATTTGCACCAGCAGCAAGACAGCGATCGCGATCGCCTGTCATTGCTAATGCCGTTAGCGCAATGATCGGGGTATTAGTCAATTTAGGATCGAGACGAATTTGTTGAATTGCTTCTATGCCGTCCATAACTGGCATTTGGATATCCATCAAAATGATGTCAGGTTGATGAGATTTTGTAAGGGCGATCGCCTCTGCTCCATCTCTGGCGATGACAAGACGGTATCCTTTGGCTTCTAGATAGTCATTAATAGTATTGATATTAGATTCGTTGTCTTCAGCGATCAAAATCAATGGTGATGTTGTCTGCTCTGGCTTATCTATTTCGACATTGAGATTAATTTGAGACTGTGACTCAGATGGAGTAAGGACAATATTTTTGTAGGGAATGTCAACTGCAAAGCAACTACCCACGCCCAGTTCGCTAGTTAAGCTGACTTTGCCACCATGCAGATCGACGATTTGTTTGACTAGAGCTAGTCCCAAGCCTGTTCCTTCATACTTGCGGTTTAGGGCGCTGTCGATTTGGATAAAGGGCTGAAATAATTTTGGGATGTTTTCGGGAGCGATACCAATTCCTGTATCAGTAATTGAGAAGCGAAGCCAAGCGCGATTATTTGGGCTTGATTGCTCTTCCTGCCGATCAACTTCTAATTTGATTTGTCCACCTTCGGGCGTGAATTTCACCGCATTATTGAGTAAATTAATTAACACTTGGCGGATACGACGCTCATCTAATGAGATGTTGGGCAAATTGGGAGCGATTTGCATCTTAAGCTGAATATGTTTTTTGAGAGCTTGTTGGTTGACAAAGGTCATACTGGATTGAGCAAGCAGTGCGATCACGGTTACCTCATAGTCCAATTCGACTTGTCCTGCTTCAATTTTAGCAAGATCGAGAATATCGTTAATCAATTCTAGTAGATGGCAACCGCTACGTTCAATGGTTTGTAACGCTTTGATCTGACGTTCATTGACTATGCCAAAGACTTCTTCTTGTAAACCTTCGGTCATCCCTAAAATCGCATTGAGAGGAGTACGCAGTTCATGGCTCATGGCTGCCAAAAATTCATCTTTGAGTCGAGTAGCACGGAGCAGTTCGGCATTAGTTTGTTCTAGCTGTTGCTCGTATTTTTTGCGATCGCTAATATCGCGGAAAAACCAAATCCGACCATAATGTTTGTTGTCCCAATAAATTGGTGCTGAACAGCGATCAAAGGTACGTCCATCAATGAAACTAATTTCATCACAACTAATCTTTTTCGGATTTTCGTAAAGATGTTCAACCAGTTCTAAAAATTCGTTGGGATTGGTAAGTTGGGATAAAGCCGTTGCAAGAAGTTGGCGATCATTTCCCTCGGTGACAATCTCTTGGGGAATATGCCATTGACGGACAAATTTTTGATTATAAGTAAGTACGCGACGATGTTCATCAATCACAAGAATGCCATCAAAGGATGCTTCTTGCATGACCGTCAATAAAGCATTGCTACGTTCTAGTGTTGAGACAGATTGAGCTAGTTGATCGTTGGATTGCCTAAGCTGTTCGTTTACAGTTTGCAGTTGCGCTTCTGCTTGTTTGCGATCGCTAATGTCAGCAAAATATCCAACAATTTCGATAGGAATGTTCTGTGAATTTCGGATTACGCGAAGTTCAGAACGTATCCATAAATAATGCCCATCCTGATGTTGGAATCGATATTCATAGCTATATATTCCCAGTTCAAACAATCGCGGAACTTGAGCAAATATATGAGGTGCATCATCAGGATGTACATGATCAGCCCAAAAGCTGGATTTGGCTAAATATTCTTCTGGAGTGTAGCCCATTAGACTTTGAATATTGTCACTGATAAAAGTGGCTCCATAGTCTCCATCAGGTTTACAGGTATAGATCACCGCAGGGCTAGTAGATAAGATAAATTGCAATCTGTCTCTGAGTTGTTGATTTTCCTGCTCAGCAAGTTTGCGATCGCTAATATCCCTAAAAACACCTTGAATGATCTGCTCACCTTCTAAATTAATGAGGTTATCTATAATTTCTACAGGAGTTTGCCTACCATTTTTGCTGATTACTAAAGTTTCTAGTCTTACTTCCAAATCTTGCTGCATGATGTTTTGAAAATGATTTCGCGCAGCTTCAAGGACTTCGGGAGGATGAATTTGCGAAATATTTAAACGCTTCAGTTCATCGCGACTATAGCCCAAGAGTTCTTCGCCTTTTTTGTTGATTTCAATCAAGTTGCCCTTAGTGTCTGCTAGCAAAATCGCGTCACTAGCTCCATCCATCAAAGCGCGATAACGCTGCTCACTTTTTTGGAGAGATAATTCAGCCTGTTCGCGATCGCTAGAATTTAAACTAAAATTTAAATCAAAATTTAAAACTGCCTGTGCCAATATTTCTGTCAAAACATCTTTGGTTAATACGCCCATGACGCGATCGCCATTTAGTACAGGTAAATGACGAATTTGATGCTGCTGAAACAACATCAGCACATCGTTGATATTATTCAAACCCGTTTCTTGGATAGTTATAACTGGATGACTCATCACAGTCTGCATCGTTAATTGAGCCAATGGAACAGATTGAATACAAATACGAATAAGATCCCGTTCCGTGAAAAGCCCCATCAGCTCGCGCCCTTCTGGGTCTGAGACGATCACGCAACTTGCCCCCGTTTCACCCATCATCGCGATCGCCGCCATGACCGATGTTTCTGGTGAAACGATCAATTGCTGCTGCGCGATCGCCAACATTAACTGTCTATGGATTGAGGAGCTAGTAATTATCATTGTCTTAACTGTTGATAAAGGCGATCTAAAATATTTAAGGATTTAAGAGGTGTTGAATCATTTGAGCTAACATTTTTAGCTTAACAGGCTTAGCTTAACAGGCTTAGCTAGATATTCATTAGCCTCTGCGGCAAAACAGCGATCGCGATCGTCTGTTTTGCCTCTTTCTCTTCTAATCTTCACCGTCTCTGTATTGAAAAAGTAGATTGAGCATCAGGATAGTTCTGAGTAGCGTAGATTATCAGTCTCGGTTTGGCTTAAAATCAAACAATTATGCCTGAGGAATGCCACGATGTCAGTGACGATCGCCCAATTACAAAAATGGAAGCAGCAGAAAAAGCCAATCGCCGCTTTGACGGCTAGTGACTATGCGATCGCCAAATTAATTGACAAAGCAGGAATAGACATGATCTTGGTGGGTGATTCTTTAGCAATGGTTGCCCTTGGTTACAAAAACACATTGCCTGTCACCCTTGATGACATGATTCACCATGCTCAAGCCGTGGGACGCGGTGTGGAAAATGCTTTGCTAATTGTCGATATGCCCTTTCTCAGCTATCAAGTTAGTGCTGAAGATGCCATGCGATCGGCGGGACGAATTTTTAAAGAAACCGATGCAAAGGGGATCAAACTCGAAGGCGGTTATCCTGACATGGTGGAAACAATTCGCAAATTAGTACAGGCGGGAATGCCAGTGATGGGACATGTGGGGCTAACACCGCAATCAGTACATCGAATTGGTTATCGCGTTCAAGGAAACACGCCTGATGCTGCCGCCGAAATTTTGGAGCAATCAAAAGCATTGGTCGAAGCAGGTATTTTTGCCTTGCTATTAGAAAATATTCCTGCGGAGCTAGCCGCAAAAATCACTGATTTGATAACCGTTCCCACGATTGGTATTGGTGCAGGAAATGCATGTGATGGACAAATTTTGGTGACACATGATGTTTTAGGTTTATCCGATTGGCAACCTCCCTTTGCGCGAAAATATGCTGATTTGCAAAGCACGATTACGGATGCAGTCAAGCATTATTGCCAAGACGTGCGCCAAAAAATTGATCAATAAGAATCAATCCTCAAATATTGTCTATCTAGAACGGCGATCGCCCAAAAAATGACTATTCTAGCTGTCGCCAAGTGTATTAGGATATAAAACCCAGAGAGTAAGTTGCGGCGCTTCGCGCCGCAACTTACTCTCTGGGTTTTGGCTTGTCCTAACGCAAGTGACGACAGCTATACCTGAAAAAGTAAATGTATTATAGAATGTATCGTATAGAGTTCATAACCAAGAAAATACTATGACTGTGCAACGTTGGAATGATGAAATGCTTGATGAATTGGCTTCAACTGTGACTGAATTGCGGGAAAGTGTAACTGAGGTGAAGGATGGTATAGATGGTTTAAGAATAACTGCTCAGGCTTTGTTGCAACTGGCTGCTCAGAGTCAGCGAGATATGGAATTAGTTAAGGAGAGACAGGCTGAAAGCGATCAAAGATTTAATGTTTTACTGGAAGAGGTTCGTTTTTTAATTCGCGGTAATCAGGCAGGTTAAAGAGTTTTTCGCGATCGTACTTCCACAAAAAACAGTGATTGCCTTGGCATTGATATTGGTACTCATTTTGCACAGAATCGGGGATTGAGCTTTTCTTCTAACAAAAAGAGAGGATGCATCGCATCCTCTCTTTTTGTGTTACCAACTGCGTCCATTTACTGATCGCCTTAAACCAGAAGCACCAGAGCCAACGAGTTCTCTCTCTTCAGACTTATGAGCAAGGTTACTTACTAACTCTTGCTGTAGATCAGCTTGATATTTTTTCTCATCGCGTAGTAAAGCGCCACGAAATGCCCTGACTAGCGATCGCTGAGCTAGCTTAGAAACAACATCGCGCCCGAAGGTCAGCGTCTCACGCTTACTGAGAATTCGGGTTGCCAAGGGCAAAATATCAGTTGGGGCGATCGCCTTATCGTTCTGAAGGATTGTCCATAGTCGGGAAATATAGCCCAAACTTGACGGGGTTTCCGTTTGAGAAATTGTTTCTTTTGTTTGAGGATCGATGACGATATCACCAATTAGTGAGGCGCGAAGTCTTTCAGGTAAACGCTTACTCGCCTCAACTTCAATACCTTTGACAATTTCATCGATAATGCGATCGTGCATAAATTCACTGCGATCGGAAAGCAAGAAATCAATCCCTTTGTCGAGAGTTCCATTCAAGTTATAGTCAGGATTAGTTTGAGCATTACTTAATAAATTCTCTAAACGATTCCAACGAAATTCGCCGTCACGGAAGAGTAAATCTTTGAGCGCCATCCTCAGTTCTGGCGAAGAGTCATTTAGCAAACGATTGGCTACATAGGGATAAGCCACAGCTAAGACTTTGAACTTAGGATCGACAGTAAAAGCGATTCCTTCTAAGGTGACAAGCGATCGGATAATCAGTGCATAGTAAGCAGGAACTTGGAAGGGATAGTCATACATGATCTGCGAAAGTTGATCGGTCATGTCTTTAAAATCCATTTGAGTCAAGCTCTGACCTTCAGGTGGATTAAATACTCTAGATAGAGCAGGCACGATCGCGTCAAAATCAATGTCTTCTGTCAAAAATCCCAGACGCACATAGTCTTTGGAAAGGGCATCAAAATCACGATTGACTAAATGCACGATCGCTTCAATCAGTCCAAATCGTTGCTCGGCAGAGACTTCGCTCATCATCCCAAAGTCGAGATAGGCGAGGCGACCATCACCCATCACCAACAAATTTCCAGGATGTGGATCGGCATGAAAATATCCATAGTCAAGCAATTGACGCAAAGAGCATTGCACCCCAACTTCGATAATATGCCGACTATCAAAGCCAGCATCTTTGACCTTTTGGACATTGGTTAACTTAATGCCTTCGATCCATTCCATTGTCAGCACCCGTTTAGCGGTGTATTTCCAATAGATCCTAGGCACGTAAATCCCGTCTAATCCTCCATAGTATTTGGCAAATTTCTCGGCGTTTTTACCTTCAAAGGTGTAGTCCATCTCTTCAAAAATACGACTGGCAAACTCATCAAGAATCGCAGCTAAATCGGTGCGAATAATTTTAAAAGTCTTTTTCAGCCATGTGCCAATGCCTCGCAAGATATACATGTCAAGGGCGATTCCTGCGGCAATATCAGGTCGTTGCACTTTGATCGCAACAGTTTCACCTGTTTTCAGCTTTCCCTTATAAACTTGTCCCAGAGAAGCCGCCGCGATCGGGTTATCCGAGATTTCTGCATAAACTTCCAATGGATCTGCTCCTAATGCATCACGAATAAATTGGAAAGCGATTTCATTCGGAAATGGTGGCAGTTGATCTTGTAATTCGGCAAGCTCGTCCATGAATACGGGCGGTACGATATCAGGGCGGGTTGAAAGAGCCTGACCGATTTTAATAAAGGCAGGGCCCAAACGTGTTATTAGCTTGCGCGATTCGATCGCCAATTCTCTTAATGTCGCTGTTGAAGCTTTGGCACTGAGACGAAGCCTAATGAATAGCCAAATCAGTGGTACAAAAATCACTATGCAGCGCCACCAGACCCGCAAAGGTTGGTTGCGATAATAGTCGGCGATCGCCTCGATATCGTAGCGATCTAACTCAAAGTCTTTTTTGGTTGCGGACATAGGATTTTCGTAGACTTATTTTGGAGAGTTACTTTATAGATTATTTTAACAATTTGTAACAAGATTCGGGATAGCTCTCTAGACTTATGTTTGCAATTACCCAAAATAGGAAGGGGTGACTCTGCCACCCCTTCCTATTTTGAGTTTGATCTTTGCGTTAGAATGAACGCTAGATTTTTATTCATTCGCTGCTATGAGTCAAACTGACAACCTTGAAGAACGCTTTCGTGAGCTAGAGCGCGAAGTGATGGGCAACAAACAACAAGTGAGTAGCCAACCCCAGAACCCTGACAAACGCGCTGAGCCAGAATTTGTTGCTGTTGGGCAAGGTGTTGATGCCGCCAAAACTAGTTTAAGTAGTGTCGTTAGTTGGGTAAATAGCCTGACTGGCGCGAGCAAAGTTGCGGCGATCGTAGCGATCGGTTTAGTTACATTTACAATTCTGAGTTTTGTCTTTAAACTAGTAACGGCCGCTATTTCCATCGGCATTCTGGCGCTAGTCGGATTTATTCTGTATAAAGTATTCTTTGAGCCAAGTCCAACCAAATAACAGGGCTAAATTTTTATGACTATTTCTCGCACATCTCGTAGACCCATTCAGCCAAAATTACGTTCTATGCCTTTGCGTAAAACTCCTTCGGCTATATATATCCAGATGCATCAACTCGCCAATGAAAAAGAGCGATTGCAAGAAGAACTCGTGCGAGTAGGCGATCGCCAACAACAAATAGTCAATCGCCTTGCCGAACTCGATCGCAATCTCACACAATTAGATCTAGATGTTGAAAATAGTGCCGCCAGTGTCGAGATGTCGGAAGCGCAGTTTGTAAATAAAATCAAAGCTAAACCTATTGAGCGAATCCAAACAAACCGTGGCACAACCTACCAGAGTATGACCATTGAATATTAAAACAAATCCCAAGAATTAGCGTCGCGTCGCAACGCTACAGCTTATTGAGGCTTTTCGTGGTACAGAGAAATTTTTGAAAGTGCTGCTTCGCAGCACTTTCAAAAATTTCTCTGGGTTTTATGACAGCGCAAAGCGCTGTAATTCTTGGGCACTCTAAAAAGATGGGATGCACTTTGTTCGTCCTATCTTTTTTAATAGTAACGAAAAGCACCAAATAGGTGCTTTTTTGATATTGTTTGATTAGTTATAATTCTTTTAAAAGCTATCAAAACAAATAAACATGGGCAAAAACAAAGACAAATCAACCGATAAAGAGCTATCTGGCTCGATTAATATTGGCATTTCTGAAGACGATCGCAATGCGATCGCGGACGGACTATCGCGCTTGCTTGCCGATACATATACCCTTTATCTCAAAACTCATAACTTCCATTGGAATGTGACGGGACCAATGTTTAATACATTGCACCTCATGTTTGAAGGGCAATATACCGAACTGGCTCTAGCCGTCGATTTGATTGCAGAACGGATTCGCTCTCTTGGCGTTCATGCACCTGCAACTTATTCTGCATACGCTAGACTAACTTCGATACCTGAAACTGAGGGAGTCCCCAAGGCAACAGAAATGATTCAGTTGCTCGTTGAAGGACAAGAAGCGGTGACCAGAACAGCTCGTTCTATTTTTGAAGTCGTAGACAAGGCAAGTGACGAACCCACTGCCGATTTATTAACACAACGGATGCAAGTCCATGAAAAAACCGCATGGATGTTGAGAAGTTTGCTAGAAGAATAACTATAAAAAACCAAAAAAGCTGTGGCGCACGCGAAGCGTGCGCCACAGCTTTTTTGGTTTTAAGTCGGCTCAAATTACGATAGGATAGGCTTTTAGCTTAACAAGCGGGAAGCCCCGCGCTCTACCCGTTTACAAGGGTGAGCGACGGGATGAAAGCGAGTCCATTGAGGGGTTCGATGCCCCGAAAATGGACAATTATCTTAACTTTAACTGCAAAAACCTATACAAGG
>JBDNJN010000193.1:0-8742 GCA_041687725.1 Pseudanabaena sp. | reverse complement strand
GATATTAATGCTGCTATCAATATTAAAAACATTGCTGTCGGGCGGACAGTGATTAAAGCTCAGCGTGTAACCGAACCGATTGGTGGTGTTGCTGAGAAGCCCGCGCTGTACGCCTAAGCGTCAGCGTCGGGAGTCGTCACCAATTTATATCAGATTTCTGTAGACAATGCGCTTAACTCTCTTGTTTAAAATCAGAATGTCTTTAATAAAATGTAACGCGCCCAATGACTGTGTAATTGATGACTTAGTGCGTTACGCGATCTTTTGTGGCGATCTCTGTTTGATTTTGATGAGAGGCGATCGCTACTCCCAGAAATTTGCATCTAAAATTATCTCAACATCACGCCCAAACTGCCAAGTGTCAGGAAATCGATACTGGGGATAATCTTCTCTAATTTCCTTCAACACATCTTGCCAGACTCCATCAAAAATAGTTGGCAAATAACTTTTAAGACTCGGAGATTTTTCTATTCTCCTCCTAATTTGCTTACGCTGTTCTCTGATTGTTCTTTCCCAAGCATTGTAATCATTGGTGAGGGGGACATACAAGCGCTTCAAAATATGTGACAGCAGTACATCTAAACGGCTTTCTAGCTCATCTTTATAAGCACGTCCCAAGTCCTCAATCTCCTCAATTAAACTTTCAAAATCTATATCATAAAAATCTCTAGCCTTTAACTTAGCCACAATCTCTTGAGTCCAAAGTAGGTAGTCAGATTCATACAAGGATTTCTTTACAACTGTCTGAATCATTAACTTGGAACTCCTTTGATACAGCCAACACTAAGTATTATAGTTTGTTTTAATTTTGCGGCGATTGCCAATATTGTAGCGTGCCAAAATGCAGTGGGTAGTGTTTCAAACTTGTTGGAAAGCAAATAAAAATTGTAAGGTAGAAAAAATAGCTAGTTTGGTTTTGTCATTTTTATCAAATCCCCTTATTCAACAAGTTTGAAACACTATCAAATAATTATTGCGAAAAGTGAATTTTTGAAGTGATCACTGATCGCCTCGACGATAAAAAACTTTGTTTGCAAATCTCGTCGATGTTTTATTATGTATTTACACAAACCTTTGCTAATATATAGATCGCTCTTAAACAAAATAAGAGTAAATCACGGGTGACTGGCGCAGTGGTAGCGCATCGGACTCTTAATCCGCTGGTCCTGGGTTCAAATCCCAGGTCACCCATATTTTGATCAGCCAAGCTGATACTTAACTAAGCACAAAACAGAATTTATAATAAAATTTGCTAGGCTTTTATGGGTGTACAACAGCATTTAGTTGTTTGTGATGCTGTATTTGCCGCGATTTTTGATAGGTAGCAACTTGAGATATATAGTGGTAGTTAATACCGCGATCGCAGCATGAAAGGATAATCAAAAATTATTATGTCAGGACATATCCTACTTGTAGATGATGAACCAGGTCTCAGAGAGGCGGTGCAAGCCTATCTCGAAGATAGTGGCTTTGCCGTGCAAGTTGCCAATAATGCGCGGGACGCATGGCAACTGCTAGAGCAAACTACCCCCGATCTCGTGATATCGGACATCATGATGCCGCAGGTGAGTGGATATGAATTTTTGAGACAAATGCGCGAAGACATGCGGTTTTTGAATTTGCCTGTCGTGTTTTTGACGGCGAAGGGCATGACCAAAGATCGCATTGAGGGCTATAACGCGGGTTGTGATGCCTATTTATCTAAGCCCTTTGACCCCGATGAGTTAGTGGCGATCGCTGAAAATTTAATTGCGCGTCGAGCCATGCAAGCTGTCACAGCTAACAGCAATACTTCCGAAATAACCGATCTAGCGGGTCAACTTGCCGAAATCAAGGCTTTGCTCAAACAAAAGCCAGCGATCAACGTCACCCCACCACCGATCAAAATTGAGTTTACTCCTCGCGAACAGAGTGTTTTAGAGCTTGTGGTTGAGGGCTTGATGAATAAGGAAATTGCAAAACGCCTTGGTACAACCATTCGCAATGTTGAAAAATATGTCAGCCGTTTATTTGGCAAAACTGGCACAAGCAGCCGCACAGAGTTAGTGCGCTACGCGCTACAACATGGCTTGATTGATGCCTATACATAGCCACTCGAAAATTTGCACGGGTGTCAGGTTTAGATCAATACCATCTAAAACAGGCAAAGACTGCGAACCTTCAAAAATCTGAATTCGGCGATCGCCGAATATCACCAAAATATTTTCATCTTCAGGATCGATTAGCCATCCCAACTCTGTACCATGTTCGATGCAATGGAGTAAATTCGCCAAGACCTTATTTTGTCGCTGATCTGGTGAAAGAATTTCGATCGCCCAATCGGGATGAAGCTCAAATCGATTAGCGATTCGACCCGATGTTTTACGCGGAATTCGCTCCCATCGAAATACCGATATATCAGGAACAATAGAAATACCTCCAAAGGTACAACGTAGCTCTGTAAATGCCATACCAATCTTATTTGGTTTAATAGACTGGCTAATCTGTTCGTAAAGAGTGCCTTGCAATAAGCTATGTTCACCTTGAGGCATAGTTTTTTGAGTGATTTGTCCATTGATGAATTCGGCAGCAGGCTTAGTTTCAGGTAAATCGAGAAATGATTCTAAGCTAGTTGGTTTTGCTGTTGTAATGACCATGCTGATACCTTTGCGACCTAATATCTAAACTAACATTTCAAAATTAAATCTGTTGCCGTATCCATTCCCTAAACTCACGAATCAATTTATTATCATTTGTAGATACTGACTTTTCTAAAAATTGATTCAGGATATCGCGAGAAATTATTGAAAAAGTAGGGCTAAAATCGCTTTCCATATATTCATTGGCTTGTAACTTATAGATGCGGATTCCCGAAGCATTATATTGCCATATTTCTGGAATACCTAAATCTCTATAAATCGAGAATTTGCGGCTGCTAGGACTTGTAATATCGACTTCAACGACTAAATCTGGAGGTGGATCGCTGACAAGATTCAGTTCGCTTCCACTAATGCGATCGCAATTTTGAATATAAAAGCAGCAGTCTGGCTCTACTCCTGCGGCTAAATCTTCACGATTTAAAGTTGTAGAACCAAATCCGCGAATACCCAAATCTAATTCCTCGGTTAAAGCAATTATCATTCTCTCTAAGATGTGGTTAATGATTTCATGCAATCCCAAGGGCATTTTGATTTCTAAAACTCCATGATAGTAAGCTAGACGAGTTGCGCGATGATTACCCATCTCCGCAAGTAATGTTTCGTAGGTTTGCCAACTAATATTTGTTAGCACAGCGTTAGAATTCGCTGCTATTTCTGGTTTAGGGGCTATGGATGTAATGACCATATTATGCTCTCCTTAATAATTCATGAATTTCTAAAGTTTCTGAATTGGCGCAATTTTGGGATCGATGATTTTTTTGCCTTGCCCTGCGAAGGCGACAGCTAAATACATCTTGTCGCCAGTGCCTAGCAAATTGGAAATTTGACCCTCGCCAAATTTCTCATGCTTCACGCGATCGCCTACTTGCCAATCGACACGGGGTTTGGGCTTGACGGCACTTGCCTTGACGGGGGCGACAGATCTGAGCGAACCTTTAACACTGGTAGCTTCGGCGCGTTGGCTTGCCTTGCTGATAAATTTATCGATGCCATGTCCTGTGAGATATTCTTTCGGTAATTCGGCAAGGAATCGCGAAGGGATGGCATATTCGCGATTGCCATAGAGACGACGGGCTTGAGCATGGCTGAGGAATAATTTCTCTTGGGCGCGGGTGATGCCCACATACATCAGGCGACGTTCTTCTTCTAAGGCACTGGGATCATTAACTGAACGGAAACTAGGGAACAAGCCTTCTTCTAAACCAACTAGGAACACGACGGGAAATTCTAAACCTTTGGCAGCATGGAGTGTCATCAGCGCGACTTTTTCAGAACTCTCTTTGTTGTCATCAAGGCTAGAAGCGAGAGCCGCATTGGCTAGGAATGCATCAAGGGAAGCATCTTCATTCTCTTCCGCAAATTGCAAGGCGGCGTTATATAGTTCTTGCAAGTTGGCAATGCGATCGTTCGCTTCATCGTTGCTTTGCGCTTTCAATTCATCGATATAGCCCGATTCTGCGAGAATGCCCTGAATGATATCTGCCGCAGAGGTAGTAGCAACTTTGGCTTGCCATTTTTGCATCAGTTCCACAAAAGAAAGAACGCCCCTAGCCGATCGCCCTGCGAGAGTTTTTACTGTAGTTTCATCGCTGATAATTTCCCAAATAGGAACGCTGAGTTCTTGGGCGGCTTGTTGGAGTTTATCGAGAGTTGCTTTGCCGATGCTGCGTTTAGGAATATTGATAATTCGCATCAAGCCGAGGGTATCCGATGGATTGGATAGCAATCGCAAATAGGAGAGAACATCTTTAATTTCTTTGCGATCGTAAAATCGTAAGCCGCCCACGACTTTGTAAGGAATATTCCAACGCACCAGCATTTCTTCAAACGGACGAGATTGAGCGTTAGTACGATAGAGGATTGCAAAATTTCCGAGATTGGCGGTGGGAGTTTTGGTCTTAACACGACGAATCTGTTCGATTACAAACTGCGCTTCATCGACCTCGTCATCAGCACGGAATAATTCAATCAAATCACCATCAGGTCTAGTTGATTTGAGAACTTTATCAATCCGCTCTGTATTATGGTCAATTAGTTGATTGGCAAGTTCCAGAATATTAGCAACGGAACGATAGTTCTCTTCTAGTTTGATCATCGTGCCAGTATGAGCATCGGGCAAGCGATCGCCAAATGTTTCTTGAAATTCCATTAAAATCGTGAAGTCTGCCGAACGGAAGCTATAAATTGATTGATCCGCATCACCAACTACAAAAATGGAACGAGATTCCCAACTTGGTCTGGCATCATTGGTTGCAAGCAAGCGAATCAGATCGTATTGGGTGCGATTGGTATCTTGATATTCATCAACGAGAATATGTTGAAAGCGATTATGCCAATAGGCGAGAACTTCAGGATTTTGTTGAAATAGGCGCACTGGCAAAAAGATTAGATCATCAAAATCGAGGGCGTTATTTGTGGCTAGCTGATTTTGATAGAGATTGTAGACTTGGGCAATTCTAGCTTTACGAAACGATGAATCATCGCTTTGTTTTTCGTATTCTTCAGGAGTCCAGCCTTTGTTTTTGGCATTGCCGATCGCAAAACGCACCGACTTTGGCTCAAATTTCTTCTCATCTAAATCGAGTTGATTAACGACAATATCTTTAACTAAAGATTGCGCGTCAGAATCATCAAAAATCGAGAAATTCTTCGCCCAGCTTCTACCATTACTATCTTTATATTTATCAATATCAAGACGCAAAATTCGACAGCACATACTATGGAAAGTTCCCATCCATAGACCATCTTGAGCAAAGCTATTAATATATCGCTTATAAACTTTCTTTCGCAGTTTGTCCTGTTCCGAATCAGAAATTTCGCTTAAAGCTTTACCTAATTCTCTTGCAGAAATTTCTTGCGTTAACAAAGATTGAATTCGCTCATTCATTTCTTTGCCAGCTTTATTTGTAAAAGTGACTGCCAAAATCTGCTCAGGTGCAACACCATGATTGAGCATTAAATTAGCGATGCGATAGGTTAATGTTCGTGTTTTTCCTGAACCTGCACCTGCGACTACAAGCATTGGACCATGCAGATGGCTGGCGGCTTTTTGTTGGGCAGGGTTGAGATGATGCAAAAAATTGGAACTCATGGGCGCAGGAGGGGGAAACTTAGGTAGACTCTTACTACAGTATGCCAAAAATGTTTATGCATACGTTTTAACCGTGGATATTTACTGCACACGCCCCAATTGTCTGAAGCCGTTAAACTCGTTTACTGACCTCGATAGTGGCAATACGATTAAGACGATCTCGCAAAAGTTCTGTACGGCTTGCGGGATGCCTTTGTTGCTCGGTGGACGCTATATCGTCGAAAAACCGATCGCTAGAGGTGGTTTTGGTGCGACATTTTTAGCTCGCGATCGCTACACACCTGCGATGAAACGCTGTGTGGTCAAGCTGTTGCAACCCGTAGGATTTACCAGTTCGCAAATGGCGATCGCCAAACAAATGTTTGAGCGCGAAGCCACGGTTTTAGAAGATTTGGGGACACATCCGCAAATTCCTGATTTGCTTGCTTATTTTGAAGTGCAGTCGGGGCAGGATGAATTTTTTTATTTGGTTCAAGAATTTGTCGATGGCTTTACCCTTGAGCAAATTGTCGAGCAACATGGCGCGATCGCGGAAGCTGATGTTTTAGAAGTCATGCAAAGCCTTTTACCCGTGTTGCAGTTTATTCACGAAAAAGGCTCGATCCATCGTGATATCAAACCCGCGAATATCATGGTACGCAAGCTCGATCAGATTTATTTTTTACTAGATTTTGGTGCGGTCAAGCAAGTTGCAGGAGTCGCCCAAGGTCAAAAATCGACAGGGATCTTCACCCCCGGTTATGGCGCACCCGAACAAATGCGTGGCGATACGGTGTTTCCTGCCACTGATCTCTATGCCTTTGCGGTGACTTGTCTCTATTTGCTAACTGGCAAGGAGCCTGAAGAATTATTTGATGTGCATTCCAACAAATGGCAATGGGATCGTTTTGTGAAGTTAAGCTCAAACTTTAATAATGTTTTACAAAAAATGCTAGAGACTGCTCCCAGCGATCGCTTTAACTCGGCGGCGATGGTGCTTCAATCACTCAGCCAAAAATCTTCTTCTCACCTAAATACCATCGTTCAACCACCCGTTACCCCTGCTGCACCTCAGCCAGTTGTTGCTAAAACTGCCCCGAAACCTGTGGTTCCCCGATCTACTAAAACGCCTTGGCTACTATCGGCAACGATTCCCACGCAATTTATCGCCGCTTTTTTGTTAGGTGTAGAAGCGATGCTGCTATGGCAAGTAAGCGAGAAACTTGGCGCGATCGCTGCAATTGGTACTCCCACCAATTTGATTGCCTTTGGAGTGGCGATCGCAATCATAACCCTGCTAAGAATTAGTTCGATTCTTGACAATAAGGATCTATTTTTCTTTGTGAATTTGCTCAGCATCGGGGGACTCTGGGCGGCTAAATCCTTTGTATCCAGTTTAAATTTTTTACCTGTGCTAATAGATATCCTTCCCTATTGTGGAGTTGCAGGACTTGGCGCGATCGCGCTCATGGCAGCTTTTCGTTTGATCTTCCAATTACTCTACTCAATGTTATGAGTAGCGCAAGCGTCCCGCTTGCATTGTGGCGACGCAGGCAGGATGTCTGCGCTACGGCATAGGTATTTTGAATCGCCTTACTTAATTTTGGGGTCGTTGGATGAAGCCCATCCAAGCAGATTAGATAGCCAACCTCGTTGTTGTGGTGGCTGGATAGGTGCTTTGGAGTTAGGCTTAGGATCGCTTTTACTATTATTTTTAGGCATAGTGCTGCTTTGATTTGGATTGCTGAGATCTTTAATATGTTTTAACGCCAATGGCTCTTGAGGATTAATTTGAAGCGATCGCGTTAAGCTGATCTTTGCCATTTGTGGTTGATTGATATTTTTATAAACCACACCCAGCATCGCGTGACCTTTACTATTGTTTTTATCAAGTTGCAAAATCTCGCGCAAATCCTTCATTGCTGCTTTCCAATCGCTTTGACTCATGTAGATTTCACAGATTTTGAGGCGATCGCCGATCGCGCCAACATCACCAATCTCAATTCTGGTCTGAATTACGGTTTCATCAGGGTTAGCTTGTTGATTATTAGGGGACTGATAGGATGAGTATTGAGGTCTGTAGCTAGGTTTGACGGGTGGAGTGGGATAGCAGATTGGCGTATAAAGGTTTGCGCTTTTAGGTAGCGACATGGGCTTGAGTACTGGCGGCATATTCGCTGCGCCGTATTGATAGCCATCTTTATAGAGGATGTAAACCAGATTTAGTTCACTAATCTGCGCCGTATATTCCAGAATGGTTTTGATCGATTGATACTGCAATTTTGCGATCGCTGAAACCGAACGTTCATAAAACCCATCGCTAGGAGCCATCATCAACTCACAGGCGATCGGCGAATGAATCGGCAGATTGCGCGATTTTTGCATGAGACGCTTGGCAAGTAACTTAAAGATCCCTTGATATGCCTTGCGCTCCTCTTCTTTCATGATGACGCTATAGGCAGGATTGACCAGTTTTGCTAGATATTGCGTGGCAATATCCTTTTCTTCAGCCGAAGAGCCATAAACATCAGGGTGGAGTACACGAGCAATGCTCAGATAGACATGGCGGATGTAAGTAGGGCTGCTGTTAATTGGTAAACCTAGCGCCGCGTAATAGTCATGATTAAACTGACTAATACCTCGATCGACGCGGATAAACTGGGGTTTTGGCTCTCTGGGCTGATTCATTTTTACTCACTTTGCCCATAGCTAGGTGGTGGTAGCGATCTGATTTATCTAATACTTTACACCGAAAAAATAGAGGTATTGCAAAGCACTCCCTCTACATGAATAATGTAGGCGATCGCGCAAACCTTGGCTCACAAAAAGACGCGATCGCCAAAAACCAATTTGGGCAGCAAATAGCATCGGCATATTTAGGGGTTTTGTCAGTTTAGGGCAACCGCACACGTTTCTTAACATTTTAGCCGCTAACCCCTAAATGCTTGCTAGACAAGAGTTTCAGCTAGAGAGACAGACAAGAGAAAACAAGCCATTTAAAATTCTTGATCAAGATTTTACAAAGATATTTTC
>JBDNJN010000192.1:0-2901 GCA_041687725.1 Pseudanabaena sp. | reverse complement strand
CCTTGTATAGGTTTTTGCAGTTAAAGTTAAGATAATTGTCCATTTTCGGGGCATCGAACCCCTCAATGGACTCGCTTTCATCCCGTCGCTCACCCTTGTAAACGGGTAGAGCGCGGGGCTTCCCGCTTGTTAAGCTAAAAGGGATGATATGGATATTAATCTTGCATTGATTGCCACTGGTTCCGTTGCGTAGGCGACTATAAAGCATTAATGAGTCTAAACTAGAGCAATAGCGAATTGCTGTGTAAAAAAGTTGCTAAATGGATCTATAGCGATCGCCAAGTATGTTAGGAAACAAAACCCGAAAATGGAAAGCGGCGCTCCGCGCTACTTTCTATTTTCGAGTTTTGTTTTGTTTTAATACAGTTAATACTTTATCTCGTTTATTTTTTACTTAAAAATCATCACAAATATTAAGAAAAAAATAATTTTTAATTTATTTCGCCAAAAGTTTTCCACAGCTTTTTCCACAGATATCAAGGGGTTTTCCACAGATAAGTATTAGTTTTCCACAGGTGATTTTAGAGATAAAGATACCTTCTCCTTACTGGTTAAGGATTTGTTAACAACAAGAGCGTTTTACTTGGGAAAACTTTTTGGAACTGTTTATTATGAAGATATGTAAACTAAATTGATTTAAAATGCTGATTCTATCAAACTGACTTCATGTTTTTATCGTTTATTCTTAATACTTCGTTACGTTGACAAGAACCGCTAGTTGAACGCACAATTAAAGCCCGACCTCTGAAAATGGGTGCGTCATTTCTATCAAACTTGTTTAAAAGTTGAGGTTTCAGCATGAGTACAACCGTCAGTATATTGGCAGAAATTCCTGAAGAATTGCACGAAACCCTCCAAAGTTACCTAGAGTCACATCCTGACTGGGATCAGGATCGCGTATTTGCCGCCGCTTTATCTTTGTTCTTGTTGCAAAACGGTGGTAGCGATCGCCTGAGTTCATCACACAGTGAATCACATCGCTATCGCAGCACCGCTAAAGTCTATTTAAACGCCTTATTTCAGCATTCACTTTAAAGCTTGTAGCTAAGTCCAGACTCGGTTGGGCTTGCGATCGCACTCAAAAGTAGCGGCGTAGTTGTATTAAACTGAAGGTTACTCAACGACTTAGACCCCTCAAGCTATGACCTCCACGCAACCCACTGAAGCTAATCAAATTTTAGATGTTCTTGTCGTTGGGGCAGGAATTTCAGGCTTAACGATCGCCCATGAATTGATCGCTAAAAAATATCATGTCTTGGTAGCGGAATCACAAAATCGCGTGGGCGGTGCAATCATCAGCGCCAAGAATGATGAGGGTTATCAATGGGAAGAGGGTCCAAATAGTTTTCAGCCTGCGCCCGAACTATTGCGTCTCGCTGTCCAAGTTGGGCTTAAGGATGAATTGGTACTTGCCGATGGTAAGCTGCCGCGTTTTGTATTTCTGAATGGCAAATTGAACCCGTTGCCAATGAGTCCATCGACAGCGATCACCACCAAGGTTTTGACATGGGGCGGCAAAATTCGTTTAGCTCTAGGTGCGATCGGTTTTGCCCGTCCAGCCATGGCTGGCGAAGAATCTGTGGAGCAGTTCTTTTCGCGCTTACTAGGCAGACAAGCCCTTGAAAACCTAGTTGCACCTTTTATCTCTGGAGTATATGCAGGCGATCCCAAGCGACTCAGTGCCAAGGCTGCCTTTTCTAAGATTGCCCGACTGGAAGCCTATGGAGGTTTACTCGCAGGGGCAATATTATCGAGTAAGGAACGCAAAGCCCAAAAACTCAACGATGCCAATCTTCCTAAAGTCAAGACAGGTGAATTGGGTTCTTTCCGTCAAGGGATTAAAATGTTGCCTGAAGCGATCGCCGCTAAGTTAAGAGCGCAAGGTACAGCTGTAAAACAACAATGGACTTTGCGATCGTTAGAAAAGCAAGGCGAAGTTTATATCTCTAAGTTCGATACGCCAACGGGCGAAGAAATCATAACTTCGCGATCGGTGGTTCTCACGACACCCGCCTACGTTACCGCTAAGTTATTAGAAGATTTCTTACCAGCCGCTAGCCGCGCTTTGAATGAGATTTTCTATCCCACTGTTGCCTGTGTGGTGCTTGCCTATCCTAAACATGAATTTATGTATGACATGAAAGGATTTGGGAACTTGATTCCCCGCACTCAAAAAATCCGCACTTTAGGAACGATCTGGTCATCAAGTCTATTTGCTGGACGCGCCCCCGAAGGTTGGCAACTATTACTAAACTTTATCGGCGGCACACTCGATCCTTCACTAGCAAAGCTTTCAGAATCCGAAATCATTGAAGCTGTGCATCAAGATATTAAGAGAGTTCTGCTTCGTCCTGATACAAAAGTAGAACCAAAGGCGATCGCGGTTCATATTTGGGATAAGGCGATTCCTCAATATGAGATTGGACATTTAGATCGTCTGGCGATCGTGGAGACAGAATTACAAAAATTTCAAGGTTTATATGTGAGTGCCAATTTTATCGGCGGTGTGGCGTTAGGTGATTGCATCAAACGTGGGTTGCAAGAAGCGATTAAGATTGATGAGTTTTTAAAGTAAAAAAGCATGGTTAATATTTGAGCTATGGAAATGCAGGAACAATTAATTGCTGAAGCAATGGTGATTGGCGATCGCTTATTGGTGTTTAGTTGCGGTATGGAGAAGTTTGAGGTTTCTTTTTCTTCATTACCAGCTTTAAAGCGTATTCCCATCAATGAGCGTAGCAATTTTACGATCGCTAATAATTTGGACTTTGGACAAGATTGAAGCACAAATAGGATAAAAGCCAAGAAAAAAAGGACAATTACAAGGTGACTATAAAACTTGTGATTACCCCAAAAACTAATATGCCTATTCTTCTTACAGAGACAGAATTCCAAGAATTT
>JBDNJN010000191.1:0-9914 GCA_041687725.1 Pseudanabaena sp. | reverse complement strand
GGATATTAATGCTGCTATAAATATTAAAAACATTGCTGTCGGGCGGACAGTGATTAAAGCTCAGCGTGTAACCGAACCAATTGGTGGTGTTGCTGAGAAGCCCGCGCTGTACGCCTAAGCGTCAGCGTCGGGAGTCGTCACCTAAAAATAAATAGCCGCGTTGAATTGATCGTTCTTATCTCTGAGACAGAAGAAATCGAAGAACCAACCAAACAAGAAATCATCGATGACTTTCGACAGTCTTGGCATGAAGCCATGACAGGTCAAACCATCCCCATCTCTGAAGTATAGGAGCAACTAGCTAATAACTAACCAACCACCAATTAAAGTTGAAGCCTCACCCATATTTCTAAAAAACCTACGCAATCTTCGCAAAAAATAACACAGGATTTATCGCTGCGCTCACAAATATCAAAGATATTCACCACCAAAACGTAAAAGCAGTATATGTTAATCAGCGAAAAATCTTATTGCCTCAAACTGTTTTAGCTGAAGTTGCTTATCTTTTAGCCCGTGAATCTGGACTACCATTATTTTTTACCTTTCATTACGAACGGAATGTGGGTTCTAAGGTGAATGGGTTTCCCCAAGAGCCAACTAGCGTTGTCAAAGCTCATTGTAGTTTTTATAGCCCCCCGATCGCCGTCTGTACCGAATAGCCTAAATGTTTCCATGCGGCGGCTGTGGCAACCCGACCGCGTGGGGTGCGATTGATATAGCCGATCTGCAATAAATATGGCTCATAAACTTCTTCAATCGTTTGGGCATCCTCACCTGTCGCCGCCGCCAACGTATCTAAACCTGCGGGACCACCATTGAAGTTTTCGATTAAGACTGTGAGCAATTTGCGATCAATCCAATCTAAACCTTTAGGATCGACATTAAATAATTCCAGAGCCGATTCCGCGATCGCCCCTGTAATCTTTTCGCCCTTTGCCTTAACTTCGGCATAGTCGCGCACCCTTTTTAATAGGCGATTGGCAATGCGTGGCGTACCTCTAGCTCTAGTGGCGATCGCGATCGCGCCATCATCATCAATTGGAGTCTCCAGAATCTTGGCACTACGCGAGACAATCTGCGTTAGTTCATCCTGTTCATAAAAGCGGAAATGCTGTACAAACCCGAAGCGATCGCGCAATGGTGAAGACAAAGCACCGATCCTTGTCGTTGCGCCGATCAGCGTAAATTTATTTAATTGCACGCTGCGAATTCTTGCCCCCTGTCCTTTCCCAATCGTGATGTCAAGGCGATAATCTTCCATCGCTGGATAAAGAATTTCTTCGGTGACACTGGGTAAACGATGGATTTCATCGATAAATAAAATATCTCCCTGCTGTAGTGAAACCAACAAACCCGCCACATCACGGGGACGCTCTAGGGCAGGAGCCGAAGTGATTTTGCATTGCACGCCCATTTCCTGAGCAATAATTAAAGCGAGGGAAGTTTTGCCCAATCCGGGCGGACCATAGAGCAGTAAATGGTCGAGGGCTGACGATCGCGATTTTGCGGCGGCGATCGCAATATTTAGCAGTTCTTTTAAATCTTTTTGACCAATATAGTCAGCAAGATTTTTGGGGCGGATATTAATGTCAACCGTGACTTGAGCAGGATTATCTTTGGCAAGTTCCGCTTCTAATTTCTCTTCTGGTGTGGCTTCTGCTTGCAACAAATCTAGCGCCTGTTGCATCTCTGGCGATGTCACTTCTTTTTTAGGTGTTTTTTTAGAAGATCTCTTACTAGCAGCTTTTTCAGGGCTTGGTGCTGATGGATTTTCAGAAGGGCGATCGCCTTCAGGATTCTGATTTGGTTTAGAGGAGATGATTGCCATAAGCCTTCGGTTGCTCAAATTTATAAATATCTTCAATCAATTGCACCCAACCATCAACCAGAGAATTAAGGATTTTTTCACCCTTTTCTCTAGTTGCGGCTTTGGCATCACCCAATACGCCACTCTGAGTCAAATCGCGCATCACCCATGCAAAGGGATTTGCCGATTCCATACTGAGTAAACTATTCTCAGGCAATCCATAGGGATATTCGGTAACCGCCTTGTCCATTTGGACTTGTTCGGGCAAGAGTGCCAGCATTAAGCTAGTTTCTGCATCACCGCCATGGATTCCTAATTCTAATTCTTTTGCGGTTAATAAATCTTTGGCGACATTGGGAACGCGCCAAGTAAAAAGGGGAAAGATCGCAAAATCAGGATATTTCTCATGGAGATCGCGAGCAACTATTTCTAATATTTGCGGCTGTCCACCGTGAGAATTCATTAAAGCAAATTTCCGAAATCCCGCCCGATAGACACTTTCCGCAATATCGGTCAATACCGCCAGCATCGTCTGCGATCGCATCGTAATTGTTCCTGCAAAGGTACTATGCTCATTCGATTTACCGTAATACAAAGGCGGCAGAGCATAGGCAGGAATCGCAGGATCTAATTTTTCTAAAGCCCTTGCCAACACCCCAATACTAATCGCGGCATCAACGATCAATGGTAAGTGTGCGCCATGCTGCTCGATTGCACCCATCGGCTGAATAATTACCACGTTTTGCTTGTTTGGCATTGCGGCGATCGCGGGTGATGTGAGGTAAGCAAAGTAACGATGAGCAGGAAAATAATTCATGCTCAATATTTTACAGATAATTACGAACGATGAAAGAAATCGTTTTATAGCTGTAGCCACTTGTCTTAAAAGCCCAAAAAATAGGTACGGCGCAAAGCGCCGCACCTATTTTTTGAGTTTTAAGGGTTTTTATGCTTCGATGATTACTCGAAGATTACCGTATTTTTTATTAACTCGACAGGTAGTCACATCGTTGGCCCGAATACCAGAGCGTTCAAAATCTAGATCTAAAACTGCTTTTCCAATTCGCAGATTATGAATTGAGAGCTGATGGATGGATGGTGGTAAAGCAGGATCGATGATATGAAGTTGTTGAGCAGGAGCGTTAGGAATTAAGTTTGCCATCATCGAGATTAATTGGAAGATTGTTCCAGTTGCCCAAGCTTGGGGTGAGCAAGCCACAGGATATTGAACTGGTGTTCTAAAGCCATCCTGTTCATAGCCGCAAAATAGTTCAGGAGGTCGATGATAGGGCTGCGCTAAGGTCATAGTAAACAGTCCTTGAGCGACATCTAATGATTGGTTGACGAGGTTTAGCGATCGCAAGCCGAGGGCAATCAGACTATTATCATGGGGCCAAACCGAACCAATGTGATAACCCAATGGATTATAGGCGGGTGAAAGATTACTCAGAGTCCGAATTCCCCAGCCGTTGTACATATCAGGTTGTTTGAGTCGATCCGCAACCATCAAGGCTTTTTCGCGATCAAAAATCCCTAGATGCAAGCAATGTCCAGGGTTAGAAGTGATGCTATCGACAGGCTTGCCATCGCCATCCAAGGCGAGGGCGCAATAGTCTTGATCGGCGAGCCAAAAGTCTTGATTGAATCGAGTTTTGAGATCCTGAGCCTGCGATCGCCATAGCTTTGCAAAGTCGGGTAAGTTCTTTTTGTCAGCAAGTTCACTCATGCGGATTTTCGCCGCATAGACGTAGCCTTGGACTTCTGAGAGAGCGATCGCCCCTTGAGCTAATTCGCCATGACGATTGACGATGCAATTGTCAGAATCTTTCCAACCTTGGTTGACTAATCCTTGCTTAGAGCGGCGATTGTAAGTGAGATAACCAGTATCTTTACAGCTACGATCAATCCATTCCATTGCGGCGATCGCGTTTGACCACAGTTTATTGAGCAACTCTGTATCATCTGTCCAAGCATAATATTCGGCATAGAGCATTAACCATAGTGGCGTAGCATCAACCGTCCCATAGTAAGGAGTATGGGGTATTTCTTGACAACGCGCCATTTCACCAAGACGGATCTCATGCAAAATCTTCCCTCTTTCTTCGTCTCGCGAATTATCTTCAGTTTTACCTTGATATTGGGCAAGGATTAACAGAGTCTCGCGGGCGATCAATGGATTTAAAACCAAGGTTTGAGAAGCGGCAATAATTGAATCTCGACCAAACAATGTAGAAAACCAAGGTACACCTGCGGACAGAACCTGATGTCCTTCAAAGGTCTGTTGCAATAAATAAATATCTTGGACAGCGCGATTTATTGCTAGATTCAGTCCCTGATTATCAGTGCGGATCGTAGTAATTTTCTCTGCCCAAATTGCTTCTTCTAGTGACTCTTCGGATTTTGCGTGGGCGAAATTAGTTGGCACACTCACCATAGAAGTGGGGCGATTGTTGGTAAATAGATGAATGCGATACCCTAACATGACCGACTGATGACTATCGAGAGTTAGGTTCCAAATTGCTGTATATCCTTCGATCTCATCTGGCTGAATCGCATGAAACTGAATGCGAGACTCCATCAATACGCCATCTAGTCCCTGATAGGCAAGCACTATTTGCCGTTTGGTATTGATATCTAGATCTGTATCTAGATCTGTGTTTCGACAAAAAGAATTCTTCCCTAAATCGGGAACACATATTAGTAGCTCCCCTCTTTTTGCTCTCTCAGCACCTCTGACTTCAAACAAGTCCAAAAAATCGGAACCAAAGCTGAGGCTCATCGTAAAACTAATCGGATGGGTGTTGTAGTTTGTAACTTGCATATGCTCAAACAAGCCCCCTTTGATCATAATTTCGCGATGGATACCGATCGTTTCTGTCTTAATTACATCTTCATTTTCCCCAATTTGGCGATTAGAACACAATACGACCATGTCAAAACCTTTACGCGCTGTACTGCTAAACAAAATCGGCGATCGCCCTTCGATTTGCAACTCCGCGCGGTTCAAAAATCTTGTGTCGCGACAAAACAAGCCCATGCTGCCCTCAATGCCGTCGGTACTACATCCCGTGTCGTAGATATTGCCCAATGTATCGGTGATTAAAAATAATTCATTATCTTTAAGTGTGAGTGTGGTGAGAGGGCGATCGCCTAGCTCACAAGCCCAATTCGCGATCGGGTTTTCACTAGCTAGTGTGAAGTTTCTACCGTCAATTTCAATCATATTGCCCATAATATTACCCGTATTTATTTTGTGCCAATTTATTTAAGACCCTCACCCCTAGCCCCTCTCCCTTTGGGAGAGGGGAACAAGATTCTGGCTCCCCCTCTCCTGCGGGAGAGTGGGCTGGGGGGTGAGGGCAGCTTTTCTGTCTGCATAAGGTAAGTTAATTAAATTCTAGCGATCGCAATTCTTTGATCGCAACTTTCTTATGGATAGGAGTATTAAAAATATTTTTAAAATGTGATTTAGAATCAAGCTTATTAAGATGGCGTGGCTGTTCGTGCATAATCGATTGAGCCAATAGCTGTCGATAAAGATCGCTGATTTGAATCGCCACGCCGCTCCAAGTAAATCGTTGATTTACATTTGCTGCGGCAAGTTTTCGGAGTTTCCTTGCCCATAGATCGTCAAACAGAATTCGATGAATTCCATCTGCAAAAGCAGCGACATCATGTGGAGGAACTAATAAGCCTGTTTCTTCAGGAATAACTGTAAACTTCAATCCGCCCACATCTGAGGCAACTACTGGTGTACCGCAAGCCATAGCCTCGATCGCCACTAAGCCAAATGGTTCGTAATGACTAGGAATCACGCAGACATCAGCAGCCGTATAGTAGAGGGGTAAAAGATCATGTCCAATTTGACCCGCAAAAAATACATCTGAATCCAGTCCTAATTCAGAGGCAATTCCCTCAATTCTGGTTCTCTCTTCACCATCTGGCATATGTGGGGAACTACCACCCACGATGACTAATTTAAGATTTTTTATATCTTGCTGCTTCAGCAAACCAAAGGCGCGTAACAAGGTTTCAATCCCTTTACGCGAATCAAATCTACCGACATACAAAATAATTTGTTCGTGAAGATTGAACTTTAATTGTTTGCGTGAGTCAGTTTTCGACATCAATCGAAAATTACTAGTATCTGTCCCACAGGGAATCATTTCGATGGTTCCATAGCCAGAAATCAGCGATCGCAAGGTCTGTTCTTCTTGAGGACTAGTCGCCACGACACAACTTGCTTTCTCTAAAATTTCTCGTTCAACCTGAAAGCGCATATCCATACTGGCTGGGCGATTCTGTACGGATTGATATTTAACTGCGCCAAGGGAATGGTAAGTATGCACCAGTTGAATCGCACTGGTTTTCTGCAATTCCAAACCAACCCAAGCCGAAAGCCAATAATTAGTGTGAATTAAGGGATAGTGATAACCATTTTTAGTTTGAAAAGTCTGAAATGACTGCACAAATTCTGGCATATGTTCAAGCAATTGATCCCTTGGAATATAGGTGGCTGCACCAGCTTGGAGTCGAATCGTTCGACAATGGGGAGAATGCTGCACAATGTCGTCATCATCAGGATGGACTTTGCGCGTAAACATATCCACTTGCCAGCCTAAAGCCGCTAAATTCTCACCCACATGACGCACATAGACATTCTGTCCACCTGCTTCTTCTAAACCGATCGCCGCCGCAGGATCGGCATGGTCTGAGATGAGGGCGATCGCTTGTCTGTTTAAACTTTTCATAACTTATATCTTTAATTACTACAGCAAGTTGCGAACTAACTAAGGTGATTTCTCGAAAATAATATCCCCATGTAGCGCAAGCGTCTCGCTTGCGTTGTGGTGACGCAGGCAGGATGCCCGCGCTACAGAATAGATATTATGTTTTCTAGAAATCGCCTAACTACAAAGTTCTGTTCAAAGTTTTATAAAGTCAGACTTTCAACAGAATCTTGATTTTTATCTCAGCGCAAGGCGCTCTAAAGTCTTGACATGACCATTTTGAGAATATTTTTCCGACAAAATCTTCTGATACGCTGCCTCATAGCCATCCGTCATCCGCTTTGCTGTGAAATTTACTAACACATGATCGCGACAGGCTCGCCGATCTAGCATAGCCGCTAGTGCGATCGCCTCTACACATTCCGCAACAGTCCGACAAAGAAAACCAGTTCGGTTTGGAGCAATGATTTCTGGCGCAGAACCCAGACTCATAGCAATTACAGGAGTTCCTGTTACCATTGACTCAATCATCACTAATCCGAAGGGTTCTTCCCATGTAATTGGGAACAGTGTTGCGACCGCGCCACCCATCAAGATACTTTTTTGGCTATGGTTCGCCTCACCGAGAAATTCAATTTGAACACCATCAATGCGTGGTTTAATTTCCTGTTCATAATATTGCACGTCAACGGGATCGACTTTCCCTGCCATTTTGAGATGCCATCCCGATCGCTGGGCAATTTCTATTGCTAGATGCGCTCCCTTTTCAGGAGAAATGCGACCCAAAAAAGCCAGATAGGGCGGATGATCTGGCTGAGCATGAAATTTATAAGTGTCGGTGTCGATACCGTTATATACCGTGGCGACATAGTTCAATCCTAACTTGCGATCGCGTTGAGAGTTAGAAATACTGATAAAGGGCTGGTTTCGCACATGGGAGAACAGCTTCTCATTGTCAGGCGTGAAAATGCCATGCAAGGTATGGATTGTCGGCGTTTTGACCAGCGTAGAATAGGGTATAGCAACACAGCCAACATGGGAGTGAATGATATCAAATTCTGAGGCTCTTTCATAAACGCGAGTCATGTTGAGCATATCGTAAATGTTCGGCTCCTGAACGCTTGTATCTAGCCGTAAAGCTTTTGGGTGAACTGATTCTAATTTGGCATGAGTTGTAGAATCTCCCGAAGCGAACAATGTCACATCATGTCCGCGACGCACTAATTCTTCAGTGAGTAAGCTTACGACCAGTTCAGTTCCTCCATAGGCATACGGTGGAACCTGTTCCCAAAGAGGGGCAACTTGGGCAATTCTCATGATTAATCTCCTGTATCTAACTTTTGTTGAGCTGATTAAGAAGTTTAGATTCAGATTGGTTTTTATCTGAATGAGGCGACTTTTACAGAGCGATGTTTGGAATGATTTACAAGCTAATATTCGCAAACATCGCAAGAATTATACTTTGGTTAAAACTGCTTGTAGTTTGGCTTCATCTTCTTTTGAAAATGAAGTTTTGAGAACCTTGCCTTCAAATTTGCTAAGGTCTTCTAAAACCTTGTCAGTAGTAGCATTTCGCACTAGAAAAAAGATCGCTGATGTGCCTGGCTCAATCGTGCTGCCAACTTCGCGAATGAAGTTGTCATCAATGCCAATGTCAGTCATTGCTCCTGAAATTGCACCAGCAGCAGCGCCAACGACCCAACCAAGTAATGGATTGAAGAAGATGAGGCCAAATAACAATCCCCAAAACCCGCCACTTAATGCTCCATTAGTTACAAGTTCTTGGGTTTGTTTCACTTTTACTTTGCCATCTTTATTCCTGATCACGATCGCGGCATCTTCAAGAGCGAGAAGATATTCACGCTCAAGTTTTCTCAAATCGACCATCACCTCATCTGCCTTAAACTCGTCTTTAAAGCCAATCACAATTAAGTCGCTCATTTTTTTATCCTTTAAATTTTTTCTTGATGAGTACTAACGCGATGTCCAGTATTAAGCAAAATCTCTCTAGCTGTAATCGCGTCATCCTGTTCGCCAATCACCACCACCGCAAATTTTCCTGCGGCGATCGCTTTTTCATATTTGCGGGCATCTACCTCCACAATCCCTAAGCTTGTTAAGACTTTTGCCAAGCCGCCATCGGCTTCTATGTCTTGCAAGTTAAGCGATCCGTAGCCATGGGCCGCGTTCTGATAGTTTTTGCCCAGCACCGAAATATTTTCTCTGCTGATACCTCTATTATGAATTTCTGTGGCAACATTCTCCGCATCATTGCTGTTAGAAAAAACATCAACAATAGTGAACTTCTCAACCACATGAACAGGTTCCTGTTTCAGATTGCCGACTTCTTCTATGTACATCGGTGGTTCGACTGCATAGTTGTTCACCAATCCTTCTGTGTCTACGGTGTAGCCATCAGCAGTTTGAATACTATTTGGCTCTTCTGAGTTGTCGGGAGTATGCTTGTAATCGCCTCCTTCGCGTTGTTTACGAGCATTTGTTTCAGCTGGAACAATGTGAGGATCGAAAGAATCGGTGGTTGCTTCAATTGGAACTTTTGTATCCATAATGTGCTCTTCGCTAAAATCCAGTCCTGAAATTTAGATCTGCTCAACAGAATTCAATCAACAATTCTGTCTGTACTATTAGATAACTTGACAGGTCGTGGGGTTAGATGTTGATTGAATTGATTGAATTGATTAAATACGTTGCAAAACGTAAAAAACAGAGAGAACATATGGCAATTCCAATTCGTCTATTTTTGGCTTGAACTATTAATATTTGGGCTTATTTAGGCTTATTTAGGCTCTAAAAGAAATATTTTTTAAAATACTTGATCGCTTCTAATAAGTAGGTACAGCAATTTGCTCTCTCACAAAACCCAGAGAAATTTTTGAAAGTGGCGCTTCGCGCCACTTTCAAAAATTTCTCTGGGTTCAATAGGCTAAAACAAAACCCAAAAAGCTATAGCTTTTTGGGTTTTTGAGAACTACTTAAGCGACTTAGCAGCTTGTCGGAGAAACCCAAAATTGCCCTCGTAGGGTGTGTTAGCGATAGCGTAACGCACACCTCAACCGATCAAGGTTCGTTTACGCTGCCGCTAACGAACCCGACAGGCTGCTAGAGCGTGTTTGAAAAGTTTGGGATTTTGCAAAAAACTCCACTTGATCCCCCTTAATCCCCTTAAAAAGATGGAAGAAGATCAGTTCTCCCCAGCCCCCCTTAAAAAAGGGGGGCTCAGGGTGGTTTCATTTTCGGAAAGGGTTAGAGGGTAAGAACTTTCAGGTTGCGCCAGAGGAAATGAATGGAGAGAAATCAGGAAGAGCAGGAGAGAATATCAAAAGCTTGATGAACCTGATTAGCGAGAACACGTTGCG
>JBDNJN010000190.1:0-38340 GCA_041687725.1 Pseudanabaena sp. | reverse complement strand
TCGCAGTAGCTTTTTATCTGTTGACCATTTGCGTCAGAAAATTATCGCTTTTATCAACTATTTCAATGAGCTTTTATCCAAACCTTTTAAATGGAAGTTCCGTGGTTAGCGTCTTGTTACTTCAGCCAGCGTGTACTAGGGGCGATCTCTGTTCTTAACGAAGCTATAAAGTTGAATCCTAATTATGTAAGAGCTTATGCACGTAGAGGTAGTTTGTTACAATTTCTTGGTCAGAATGACAAGGCTATTGCTGATTTTAAGAAGGCTATAACTTTGGAAGTTAAAACAGCAGATGACTATTTAGGAAGAGGTTTCGCGAAGTCTGACTTAGGAGATAAAAAGGGAGCGATCGCCGACTACAACGAAGCCATCCGCCTCAATCCTGACAACGATTTTGCATACAACGGTCGTGGTGCTGCGAAGTTTGCATTAGGAGACAATCAGGGAGCGATCGCCGACTACAACGAAGCCATCCGCCTCAATCCTAAGTATGATGCTGCATACAACAATCGCGGTAATGTGAAGGATGACTTAGGAGACAAACAGGGAGCGATCGCCGACTACAACGAAGCCATCCGCCTCAAACCTGACTTTGCCGATGCATACAACAATCGCGGTGTTGTGAAGGATGACTTAGGAGACAAGCAGGGAGCGATCGCCGACTACAACGAAGCCATCCGCCTCAATCCTGAAAATACTGCTGCATACTACAATCGCGGGTTAATCAAACGAGATAGAGGCGATAAAACAGAAGCATTAGCAGATTTTCGAGTTGCTGCACAGCTTTACGAAAAGCAAGGGAATACGATACAACTTAATAATTCCCGCGATAGAATTAAAGAACTAGGAGGTTAAATTTATGACCACCAATCAACAAGAACTCATCCAAACCTTTGAAGCCTTACCCGCCGAAGCCCAACGCCAAGCCCTTAACTTCATTGCCTTTTTACATCAAACCTACAAACCAGATGCTGCGCTTCCACCAAAACCCAAAATAGACTGGGAAAACGAACCTGTCGTTGGAATGTGGCGCGACAGACAAGACCTCGTTGATAGCACCGCATGGGTACGCGAACTTCGGAAAAATGAATGGTCAAAGAGCAATGACGAATCTAACAATCGTTGATACAGATATCTTAATTGATACTACTCGCGGCATTACCCAAGGAATCAATTATCTCCAAAACCTGCAACTAAACAGTACTTTAGCGATTAGTGCCGTTACAGAAATGGAGTTGATAGTTGGCTGTACCAATAAAGCGGATTTGAGAAAATTTGAACGCTTCCTCACTCAATTCCATATCGTCAAAATTGATTGCGACATATCAGACAAATCAGTTGAATTGCTAAAGCTTTACCGTCTGAGTCACGGATTACTAATTGCCGACAGCCTGATTGCCGCCACTGCGATCATTAGCAACTATCCACTTGCCACCAAAAATCAACGCGATTATCGATTTATCCAAGAACTAGAACTTTTGCCATATTCAACATAATCATGCAACCTGAATTATTTGATATTGTGGAACTACTGTCTGATATTCCTAAACTCAACCTCAAAACTGGCGATCGCGGTGCAATTGTTGAGAAATATAGCGATCGTGATTACGAAATCGAATTTACTAACAAAGATGGCGAAACCGTAGCTCTTTGCACTCTGCCATTCCATAAATTCATCATCGTCTGGCAAACCAAAACCCAGAATTGGGTATCCCTAAGCGATCGCATTGCCGCAATAGTTCAGAAATTATCACAAGAAAAGCAACAGAAAATATTCACACTTACGCTCTCTTTTATGCGGATAGACAAGAAACTTAGATAAATTTTTGTTAATGTGTAATCAGTCATAAACAAGCGATCGCCAAGGAATTATGCAAACACCAACCATTACAAAACCAATTGAAAATGGTGCAAGTTCAGTTTTGTCACCTGTTACCATTCACATTTCCTTCGAGATGTTGCTCGCGACTGTAGAAACATTGTCCAAGGAGCAGAAATGGCAGCTATATCAAACCCTCGGCGCAGAACTAGCTCCTCAATCAGCAGAAGCAAAAGCGATCGCCCGTCTGCAAGATGAAGACGATCCCAGTCAATGGATTACGGTTATAGAAGCCGATGAAGAAATTGATGAAGCAGAGTTAGATGCTTGGTTGGTAAAGAAAGGTTATCAAAAGACAAATGTATAAAGTTTCGTTACACCAAGATATTCAGGGTGAAGATATACCGCTATTACCTGAAACTCTCCAAAATGAGTTCAGACAGTACCAAAAAGTTCTAAAACTTGACCCATATCACACCAAAAATATTCCCAGCCACGATTTACGTGGCGATCTAAAAAATTATAGAGCGATTGAGATAGATCATTACGGAATCAGCTATCGTCTAGTTTATCGAGTTTATGAATCCCCATCACCTAAGCGAGTTCAAGTTATCAGTTTTGCCGAACACGATCTCGCCTACCAACGCGCTAAAGAGAGAAAGTAATCGAAATCGAACAATGGATAGAATAGAAAGTTATTGCCAGACCTTGCAGACATAACTATTTCTTGCTAAACCAAAGCTCTAAATCTGCAAAAGTCTCAAAATCCAAAATTGCCTCTGCTAAATTCTCCAACCGAGCAATCTTTAATCGCGTAACTTTTGTGTGAATATTTGGAGGCAAAGTGCCAAACTTATGTGTAAGTAACCGCAAAACGATATTAACTAATCCCTGCTTACGACCTTCTTGACGACCCTCTTGGCGACCTTCTTGGCGACCCTCTTGGCGACCTTCTCGCAAAATTGCTTGATATGTTACTGACTCACGCATGATATCTCTCCTCAAAATTTGCTTGATAATACTTTCTTCTAAAACTAAACCTGCTGGTACAGTGGCGATGTCGGTAGAGTAGGTTTCGGCAAGAAATTTGCAAATATTATCGAACATCACAAGATTTTATCAAAAAAAGCTGTGATACACGCGCATCGTATACCACAGCTTTTTTTTGATTAGCCCACTAACTGCACCATTGAGCCTTCTTCGCTCTTTGATACTTCAATTAAAGTATTAAATGCTTCCTTCATTTGTGGCATATGCGTAATTACGAGAATGCACTCAAAATCTGGCGCGATCGCATTGATGGCACTGACAAGGCGATCGCATCCTAATTGGTCTTGACTACCGAAGCCTTCATCAATTATTAGGGTTTGTAATGTGCTTCCCTTTCGCTGAGCGAGGACGCGGGAGAGGGCAAGGCGCACTGCAAAGTTAATCCGAAATGCTTCACCGCCTGAATAGGTTTCGTAGGGTCTAGTTCCTTTGGTGTCGGCAATTTCGATATCTAGGGTTTCGATGAGGCGATCGCTTTTTTTGCCAGATTTCTGGGTGATGAACCTGACATTTAATTGGCGATCGCTAAGTTGCGCGAGAATCTGATTAGCTTCTACTTCTATTTGCGGTAATACATTTTCGAGCATCAGGGCTTGAATGCCATTTTTGCCAAAGGCTTGATGTAGCTCATTGTGAATGCGTTGGCGATGACGGGCTAGTTCGATTTGAGCGAGGGTTTCTTGTTCGCGGTGGCGGCTTTGCTCTAGTTGTTGTTTTGATTGTTGGAGGCTGCCGATTTGGGCGAGGAGGCTATCCATTTGCGATCGCCAATTTTGTAGATTTTGCCGCAGAGAATTAATTTCTTGAGCATGATCGCCATGCAGATTTTGACATTGGGTTTGCAGTTGGGTGATTTGAGTTGTCATAGCTTGCAATTCCTGCTGATTGGCAGATTGAGTTTGTTGCAAATGACTGACTTGTAGCTGAAGTTCGGGATATTCTTGTTCGGCGCGAGTGAGTTCTTGATAGCGCAATAGTGACGGCGTTAGCTCTTGCTTTTGGGTGCGGAGTTGCTGATGGCGATCAGGGGCGTAGGCTAATTGAGTGAGGGCGCGATCGCATTGTTCGAGTTCGTGCTGTACTTCGAGATCGATCAGGTTCTTAGTGAGTCGGTCTTGTAATTGATTAATTTTTGTTTGCAAATCGGGGATTTTTTGGGATAGGTTATCGGCTTGTCGCTGAGCATTTTTTAATTCTGATTGTTTGACCTCTGCCCAACGCCAGCGCTCGACATCACCACGGGCTAGGGCATGATTTTTTTCGTCATAAGCAAATTTATGGATATTATGCTCGATTAGTTCCATTTCTTCCCACGCTTCGCGCATGTAATTTTGAGTTTGAAGGCGATCGCCTAAATCGACAATCTCCGCATCAATCAGCACCAGTCTTTGTTTTGCCTCCGCGATCGCCTTTAAGCGCTCCTGTAAAGTTCCCTTACGCTGAATCAAATCGTTAAGCGGCGCGAGTTCCTTTTTTAAAAGGCGATATTCTTCGCGCAAAACTTCAATTTCACAATTAGAAGCTGCTTGTTGTTCTTTTACTACCCAAATATCTGCTTGCAAATCGCGAGATTCTTGTTTATGCTTTTTCTGGACTAGCTGCCAATGCGCCTCATCGAGAGGGCGATCGCATAATGGACAAGGAGCATCAGGAACAATTAATTGACGCATTTTCGCTTCTAATTTATGAAACGCAGCTTCACTATCAGCCAATCTTGTTTTTAAACGTTCCAAAAAATCACGGCGTTCCAATCCTTTTTCATGGACGCGCTGTTGATAGACTTGCTTTTTTTGGAGCAGTATAATTTGTCGATCTAGTTCTTTAGCATGACCAAGTAACTGATCGTGATTTTTGACTTGCAAATATAACTGTTCTCTTTTCGCAACTAATTCATCTAGTTTTACGGAAAGTTTAGTTTGCTCTCGTTCTAATTGATGTTTTAAAACCTGATGTCGATGGACTAGCGGCGTAGATTGAGAATGAAGGCGATCAAATTCTTGCAAGATAGCCCGCGCTTGGTGGAGTTGCCCGATCGCCGACTCAATTTCCGTAGCACGATTAAGAATATTTTTTAAATCGCTTTCCTGTTGGCTTAACGCTTCTAACTGCGCTTGATAATGCCGTAATTGCCCCTTAAGATCACTTTGCAAACTCGCGAGTTTATGGCTAAATTCGACCCGCCGATCGCTAAGTTGTTGATATTTTTGAAACTTGCGTTCTAGCTCCGATTCCTGAGTTGATAATAATTGATAGCGCTCATAATCTTGCAAAATCGGCGATCGCTCTCGTAGATATCCTTCTAGTTGATGTAATTGTTTGCGTTGCCCTGTTAATTGGCGCTCTAGTTGAGCTAAATTGGCAGTCAGCGAAGCTTGCTGTTGTTGTTGCCAAGCTAGTTGTTGCGAAATATTTTGATATTGTTTTTGTAATTCTTCCGTAGTTTGCAGTTTTTGCCGATCGCGACTTTCCCATGCTTGCAAATTAGTTAACTGCGATCGCAAAATCTCTAACTGCGGTGCGATCGCTTCTCCTGCGAGAATTTGTGATTGCAAATGCGCTAATAAATTCTCTAAAACTGATATTTCTGCCTTACTTGTCCGCGCAATATCTTTCGCACGTTCGGCAAGCTCATCATATTGCGATAGCGCCAACATATCCGCCAAAATCTGTTTGCGATCGCTAGGACGTTTCAGCATAAATTCATCAGCGCGACCTTGACGCAAATATGCGGAATTAACGAAGGTTTCATAATCCATTTTTAGGTGCGAAATAATCGTTTGCTGTGTCGATTGCACCTTGCGCTCGGTCAGGGATTTAAACTTGCCTTCACTCTGTACCTGAAATTCTAATGATGTTGAACTATTACGCAATCGCGTTCTGATTACCCGATAGACTTCACCACCCGCGATAAACGTAAAATCTACCTGAGCTTCTTTAGAACCAACATGAATCACATCATCTTGGCTTCCCACACGGCTTGCGCCCCAAATCGCCCAAGAAATCGCCTCTAATAACGAAGATTTTCCCGCCCCATTTGCGCCACAAATACAAGCAACATGCAGCCCACCAAAATCTAAAGCTAATTGTTGATAGCTCAAAAAATTTTTTAATCGCAATTTCTGAGGGATCATTTTAGTCTATCAGAATCTTTTTGATGGCGTGATACTAAGTAGGTAAGTACAAAAATCTTTAAAACCTAAAAAGCTGTAGTACATGCTGCACCTACACTACAGCTTTTTGAGTTTTGGGTTTTATGATGCATACCTACTTAGGATAATATTTAATTATCATAATAATGTATCATTTAACTATAGTCTAGCTACTAACGGACATAGCATAACCAACAAGAGTCGAGGGAGTTATGGAAACATGGGAGCAAATTAGCCGCCAAAGAGTAAATTACATCGTTGATAGCTATCAGTTATCTGGTGATGAAGATGAATTTTTTGATGAATACTTAGAAGATTTATTGCAAGCCTATCCATCTCCACAAATTGAGTTAGCGCTTGTTGAAATCTTAGTCAAAAGTTGGCATGTCAATCCCATCATTCGTGGTGTCGCATTTTTAAAGCGATCGCACGAGCTTTTAAAAACATGGGAAAACCATGCCATCACCCCAAATATTTCTCCCATGCATTTTCGTTTGATTACAGGGTTAGATCCCACACCAGTATTTGGTAATCAAACCATCCAAACAAATAGAAGTGTCTTTTCTGCTATTAAAGGGTAAGCTAGAATTCACTGATAATCAAAGTTATTAGATGAATATTTCTTCACAAATTGCAAAGTTTCTTCATAACACTTTAGAAAATATAACTAAAGGCAAATTTCAGGATAAATTTCAGGATGAGTTTCAGGATGAGTTTCAAAAAAAATCCACCTTGAAATACCTGTTTGCATTTTTATTCTTCGCAACTCTAGGATATTTAGGGAATTATTTTCGGCTGCCCCTATTTTTTGGTGTTGACTTCTTATTTGGTAGCATTTTTGTCCTGATCGCCATCTATTTTTATGGGATCACGCTGGGGGGGATGGTCGCCGCGATCGCCAGCATTCACACATATGTTTTGTGGGGACATCCTTATGCCGCCATTCTATTTATTTCGGAAACTCTTTGGGTAGGGATTTGGCTAAAGCATTACCAGAAAACCAAAAAGCGATCGCCTAGCTTGGTCTTACTCGTGTTGTCCTACTGGATATGTTTAGGTGCGCCTTTGTCCTTTAGTTTTTATCACTTTATTCTTGGTTTTGGAAATACTTCACTGATCTTAGTTGTCTTAAAGCAAGTAATTAACGGGGTATTTAATGCTCTAATTGCTAACCTATTTATTAATTATTTTTCGCCACTACGTCAATGGGTTCAGAAAAGACGAGGCGAACAGCATAACGCAAATATTCAACAAATGCTATTTCATTTGTTGCTAACCTTTGTGTTTGTACCGATTCTAGCGATCGCCGTTTTGGTCGGTTATCAATCGATACAAGGCATCGATACTAGAATTAGTAATAAATTACAGTCAAGTACAGAGACGCTTACTGTCGATCTGAAATATTGGCATCAGCGCAATTTAGATGCTTTACGCGAGTTAGCGACAATCGGTACTGATTCGCAAAACTTGGAACGATTACAATTTGCTACCACCACCATCGGAAAGATCACACCAAGTTTTTTAAGAATCTATACCGCAGATGCTGAAGGAAATGTCTTGTCAACATTTCCCAGCATTACGAATACAGACAAAGCCAGTTTTAATCAATTCGTCGGTCTTACAGAGATTTTTAAGCAAGTTCGGACGACTTTGAGTACTGCGTTCGGAGATATCTATACCGATGAGATGGCAGCCTCTCCCCATATTGATGTTGCTGTACCAATCTTGAAGAATAATCGCTTTAATGGCACGGTTATTGCGGCATTAGATATTTCTCAGATCAAAGAGTTTTTAACAGATGAATCAAAATCATTGAAGGTTGAGGTGCTGCTACTCGATCGCAACAAAAAGATAATCTCTAGTACATCTCCTGATTTTTCGTCAGGAAAAACTTTTGACGTACAGCAAGGCGGAGAACTTCGCCCTTTTAAGGCAAATCAGATGCAATGGTTTCCCAAAATAAAGGGAGCCGCATTGATGACCAGATGGCGTAAATCCTATTATTTACAGCAAGTGGCGATCAGTAGGGGAATTCCTTGGAATATAGTCGTCCGTTTTTCGCCAGTTGACTATATCGATACTCTTGAGACATTACAGACCTACATACTTGCGCTCATCCTCGCGATTATTTTGCCAGCCACAATAGTTGCCAATGCACTGAGCCGACTTCTGGTGAAGCCGATCGCCAAATTGATTCGTCTCACCACCGATCTAAAACAAAATCTCTCGGTTGAATCCGACTTTGCTTGGCAGTCTAGCAACCTCGCCGAAATCGATGCCCTCGGCTATAACTTTCAAGTCATGGCGATCGCGCTACGCGAGCAGTTTTACGAAATCGAACAGACAAATCAAAGTCTAGAGCAACGGATTCAAGAGCGTACCGCCGAATTAATCAAGAGTGAAGAGCACTGGCAATTAGCGATCCAAGCGGCCGATGATGGAATTTGGGATTGGAATATGGAAACAGGGGTAACATTTCGTTCAGATCGTTGGCACACGATGCTTGGTCTGAATTCTGGAGTCTACAATGAACAACCATTAGATTGGCTAGATTTGATTCATCCAGAAGATCGCGATCGCCTTTTGCAGTTACAAGAAGATTATCTTACAAAGAAAATTCCACAATATATCATTGAACATCGAATGCGCTGCCAAGATGGGAGTTATAAGTGGATGCTAACTCATGCTATCGCAATTTGGAATGAAGAAGGCAAAGCAATTCGCCTAGTTGGTGCAAATAACGATATTACCGATCTCAAATTAGCAAAGATAGAAATATTGCAAGCAATGGAATCAGCTCAAAATGCTAACCACGCTAAAAGTGAATTCTTGGCAACAATGAGTCATGAAATCCGCACACCGATGAATGCGGTGATTGGCTTTACGAGTTTACTATTAGATAGCAATCTTGATGCTGAACAACAAGAATTTACGGAAATAATTAGAACAAGTGGTGATAATTTACTGATAATAATTAATGATATTCTCGACTTCTCAAAAATTGAATCAGGCAAATTTAGCCTAGATATTCAGCCTTTCAACTTACGACATTGCATCGAAGAATCTCTAGATCTTTTAGCTTCCAATGCAGCTACCAAAGGAACCGAACTAGCTTATTGTATGGCTGCTGATGTGCCTGAATGGATTGTGAGTGATATAACTCGTTTAAGACAAATATTCGTCAATTTAGTTGGTAACGCAATCAAGTTTACGCAGCAAGGTGAAGTGACTTTGAGAGTATCTGTTCAAAAAGTCTCCGATCAACATCAAGATTTTCAATTACTATTTGCGATTAAAGATACTGGTATTGGCATTCCTCGCGATCGCTACGATCGCCTATTCAAGCCATTTAGCCAAGTCGATTCTTCCACAACTCGTCAATATGGCGGGACGGGGCTAGGACTAGCGATCGCTAATCATTTAGCGATATTGATGGGCGGCGAAATGTCAGTTGAGAGCGAAGTCGGAGTTGGTTCTATTTTCTCATTTACGATTTCCACAGTTGCGACGGAATCAGAACTAGCTGATGATATTCAATGGAATTCCGACCTTGCGGGTCAACGCTTGTTAATTCTGGAAGATAATGATGTTAGTCGCGAAAACCTGACTATAATTGCTCAAGTCTTACAAATGGAGGTTAGTGCCACAAACTCTAGTGAGCAGGCGATCGCGTGGTTACAAAATGGCAAACAATTCGATATAGCAATTGTTGATGACAGTATTCTCATAGTCGATGTTTCTAAGGAAAATTATAGTATCAAGCAATTGATGCGGACATACTCAAGTTCGCTGCCGATGATTTTACTCTCGCGTCTTTTCAGTTGCGCTCTCTCTAGTTCTGAATCAATCACAATATATCTGAATAAACCAATCAAGCGATCGCAGATATACAATGCATTATTAAAACTTTGTAGCAAACCTTCTTTAGATAAAATTCATGTCAAGCAAAAAGATAATTCTGTTTTTGATCAAAATTTTGCCTCCAACTTCCCTTTAAAGATCTTACTAGCCGAAGATAATATCATTAATCAAAGAGTTGCTACTCATTTGCTGAATCGATTAGGATATCAGATCGATGTCGTGGTCAATGGGCTGGAGGCGCTAGAGGCGCTATCTCACCAAAATTATGATGTGATCCTAATGGATTTGAATATGCCTGAGATGGATGGATTAACGGCAACTAAAAAAATTCACTTAGAATTTATGCAAAGCCCTTGGGTTATTGCTGTAACTGCTAATGCATTGCAAGGCGATCGCGAGATTTGTTTAGAAGCAGGAATGCAGGATTATGTGAGCAAACCGATTCAAATTCCAGAATTAACCCAAGCACTAGAAACAGCTTATACAACAATTAAAAAAGGCTAAAAAAAGGGCGGCGCTTCGCGCCACCCTTTTTTTTAGCCTTTTTCTGAAGTGTCACTGGTAGGTTCAGTAGTTGCCGCAGTGGTTAAAGCCGCCTCTTTTTGGGCGCGTTTTTTACGCTCAGCGTCCACCATGTCAGCAATCATCTGGCGACCTTGCTCGATCTTGTCGAGGTTGGAGCGATATAGATCGATATCTTTTAATAGGCGATCGCCACCAAATTTTAGCGTCGCACCAACTGACTTAATCACCTCTTCCCGCTTAGCAGTATCGGCGATCTCATCAGGATTGCTGATTTCTAGCAATGCATATAGCCCCACGCCTAGTAAGCGGCTATATTTAAAATTTTCTTTGTGCGCGATCGTTTGTAATTGCCCAGACAAAGGCTCGAGGCTGAGCCCCGAATCTAGGGCTGTCAATAGCGGTTTGATATCATTAGGCGATCGCGCGGCAAGATCGCTTAGAGTTGCGGCATCCTGACGAATGCGATCGGAGTCAAACTGAAGTGCTGCACATAGGGCATGAAATACAGCAAAGCGATCAGTTTCAGGTTTGTAGCCCAATGTGAAGCGATCGAAAGTCGTCACAAGACCTAGTGCAAAAATTGAGTCGTAAACAAATGTTTGATTTACTTTAAGTAGATGAATTTCCACCAATAGCTCATCCACAACCCGTCGATAGACTTGATTGACTGGCTTAGGAAATCCTAAATAAAAATCTTTTTTAGTGTCAGAAACAGTACGAACGGTATTCACAGTCAACAAAACCTAACGACAAGAGGGCTAAAATTATCATCGCACAGATAGCCATAGCATCAGTCTATCTCTGCTGATAAATTCTAACCCAAAAAATAAAAACCAAAGCCAAAAAAGCAGTAGCGCACGCGCAGCGTGCGCCAACGCTTTTTTGGCTTTAATACTTACTGCGAATATACGAATGCAAATATACGGGATTGATTTTACGAGCGCCCCTAGCAAAGCTAAGCCGATCGCCTGTGCCGAAGCTTGGTTAGAATTTGATGCTCTTCATATCAAAAAGTTCCATCGATTTATTGACTTTCCATCTTTTATGGAATTTCTCAAGCGATCGCCTGTTTGGATCGCTGGGATGGATTTTCCTCTAGGGCAACCACGCAAGTTAATCGAAAATTTGCAATGGGGAACGACTTGGGCGGAATATGTCAGTCGCGTAGGACAAATGACCAAACAGGAATTTGTCGAAACTTTAAACCAATATCGCCAAGATCGGGCGATCGGCGATCGCGAACATTTGCGTCAAACTGACAAACTCACAGGCGCGATCAGTCCGATGAAAGTCTATGGCGTACCTGTCGGAAAAATGTTTTTTGAAGGCGCACCGCGACTACTCGCCGCAGGATTTACGGTGCTGCCTTGTCATCCAACTGATGATCCACGCATTGCGATCGAGATTTATCCTGCACTCGTAGCAAAATCTCTCATCGGTAAACAAAGCTATAAATCTGACAGTAAACAAAAGCAAACTTCAGAAATGCAATTTTTGCGCCAAGAAATAATTAATCAAGTGCGATCGCCTATATCCAAACCAAAATATGGCTTTGCTGTCGAAATTAATAACCAGCTTGCTCAAGAATGTGTAGACGACGCATCAGGTGACACACTTGATGCCGTACTCGCCACTATCCAAGCAGCACGAGCTTCTCGACAACCAAATTATGGCATTCCTGAAAACTGCGATCGCCTCGAAGGATGGATTTGCCACTTTTGAATTAGATGAATTAGCGATCGCCTTGCGTAAGCGCTCGAAAATTTACAACATTACCAATAACAGCGATCGCGGGGGGAGTAAAGTTACTTTCTTGCACAAGCTCAACGATATTTCCCAAACAGCCAATTAACTCTGACTGATCAGCGCGTGTTCCCTGCCGAATTAAAGCCACAGGTGTCGATTCAGGTAGACCAGCCGCAATAATTTTGGCGACAATTTCAGCTAAATTATGCAATCCCATGTACACCACAATTGTTTCCGCAGCTAGGGCGATCGCATTCCAGTTAACTTGGGGGCGATACTTCCCCGCCGACTCATGCCCCGTCACAAAAATTACCGACGAACTAAAGTCGCGATGGGTAAGCGGAATCCCTGCATAAGCTGGTGCAGCAATCCCTGACGTAATCCCCGGCACAACCTCAACCGCAATCCCCGCCGATCGCAAATCTGCCATCTCTTCACCACCACGCCCAAAAATAAACGGATCGCCACCTTTTAAGCGCACCACGATCGCATGTTCTTTCGCTTTCTCGATCAATAACTGCGTGGTCTCCTCTTGTAATAACGAATGATTGCCACGCCGCTTACCCGCATGGATTTTTTCGGCGATCGGATTAATCATCGCCAAAATCTCATTACTAACTAAGGCATCGTAAAGCACCACATCACAAGTTTCTAATAAAGCTTTGCCCTTCAGCGTCATCAATCCCGCATCACCAGGTCCCGCCCCCACTAAATAAACTTTACCTAAAAATTGATCTAAGGCAGGCTTGTCCACATCTTTTCATAAATCTATATCTTTTCACTCATTATAAATGCGATGCGATCGCGTAGTCCTATAGTTATCATGAATTGATGACTATAAGTTATAGGCACTGGTCTTTAAGGATATTTATCTTCATCAAATATTTATCTTAGAGTCAGACAGCACTCATCTCAAATCTAAACTTTAGCTTTAAACTATTGGTGCAGGATAATCTCAAGAAAACCGCAAGTCAAGCGCCATGACAATGCAAAAAATAGAGCAAAAAATAGAGCAAAAAATAGAGCAAGAAATAACTCAAGACTGGTTAGTTACAAATGAAAGCCAATGTATTCCCCTTACATCTGTGTCGCAAGATTTGCAGGAGGATTCACGCACGCAGCCCTATCGACTCTATCGTTTCCTTACCGATGTTGAAGATATCATCTGGGAAGAACAAGACGATCGCTTACGCTTGCAAAAAATTTGTCCATTAGTCCGCCGCTTACTCAATAGTTCAGAATGGATTTTAACTAGCTTTGGATTACCCGATCGCGAAACTGGTTGGTCAGTACAGATGCTTTATGACGAACCAGATTTTGCGTTGACGGTGCAGACTGTAGCTTGGTCGCCGCAGAGTGTTTCGCCAATCCATAATCATGGTACATGGGGAATTGTGGCAATCATTGACGGAGAAGAGAAAAATACGTTTTGGCAGCGATCGCCTAGCCCTGAATTTCCCGATCGCATTGAAAAGACGGAAGAACATATCCTTAGTGCTGGGGATATTCTTTGTCTGATGCCTGATGCAATTCATCAGATTGAAGCGATCGGTGATGAACCTACGATTAGCTTTAATATTTATGGCATAACTGATTATAGTCAGAGGTTTGAGTTTGATGTGGATTTGATGTCGCGGAAAATTTTTTAATCGATCCTGTGTAACCAATGTTTCAATCGTTTCGGAAAGCAATTAACAATCTATTTGGCAAGCGAATTTCTCCCACTTCGTTACAGTTTCGCTTAACCATAGAACTGATTGCCATTTCGATCATTAGTTTAGGTAGTGTCTCAGTTTGGGCTGGCTGGCAAATGGAACGCACATTAATCACCAGTCATAAACAACTACTCGAATATATTGCCACGCGCTTTCCTGAACAGGTGGCTACGTATATGGAAATGGGGGATCTTCAGACTGGAATCGAGAAGACAACTACCAAGGTTTCGACTTCAGGATTATCAATTTTAGTGCAGGGTCCCGATGGACAGATGCTTGCTAAATCAGTTCAAAGTAATAGTTCAGAGACAGATCCCAGCAATATTATTGCCACCACCCAGATCCCAACTAGTCCACAGGTCATTAAATTTGGCGATCGCTATGTGGTGATGTGCGGCACGCCATTGATGATTAAAGGGAAATCAGTTGCTACCGTCTATCTCTCACAAGATATAACCACTGAGCAAGGTCAGCTTAGTAATGGCATCTATGGCTTAATTATTGTCAGCGTTTTGGCGATATTGATCTTGATCGTGGCGATCGTCCATCGCATACGGAAGGCGCTTTATCCCTTGGCACATATGAGCGAAATTGCTAGCACAGTTTCTTTTGAAGATTTAAATTCTGCCAAACTAGAACTTGCTCAAGCTCCTGATGAGATTCGCGGACTCGCTCAAGCTTTTAACGAAATGCTGCTCCGTCTATCTAGTTCATGGGAGCAGCAACGCCAATTTGTCGGCAATGTTTCCCATGAACTCCGCACCCCATTAACCGTCATTGATGGTTATTTGCAAAGCTTACTGCGGCGAGGTGACAACCTCAGTATTTATCAAAAGCAAGCCCTAGAAACCGCAAGTGCCGAGACTGAACGCACGATCCAAATGCTCCAAGATTTACTCGACTTAGCTAGGGCTGACAGTGGAAATTTACACTTTCGCCAAGCTCCTGTCTTCTTAAATACATTGGTTGCAGAAGTAGCCGCAATGAGTGCCAAAGTCAGCGATCGCATTGTGAAATTAGTTCCCATTGACGAAGATATTGTCGCGCTTGCCGATCAAGATCGACTTCAGCAAGTATTAATTAATTTAGTCGATAATGCGATTAAATATTCGTCTGAACCTGTGGATATTAAACTGGATAGCACAGACGATCAAACGATCGTTCATGTATGCGATCGCGGAATTGGTATTTCTTTGCAGCATCAACAACGAATTTTTGAGCGCTTTTATCGCACCGATGATGCTTCTACACGCTCTAGAGATGGCACTGGGCTAGGGCTAGCGATTTCCAAAAGTCTAATTGAAGGCATGAACGGTAAAATCTCTCTGCGATCGAAACCAAATGAAGGTAGCATTTTTACAATCACACTACCAATATGGAAGCCTTAACAATGAACGATCGCATTCTATTAGTGGAAGACGATCCTAAATTGTCACAATTTATCGCTTCAGAACTGAGCTTAGAAGGCTATCAGGTGACAGTCGCTACCAATGGTTTAGATGGATTAACCATCGCCCGTGACACCCAGCCTGATCTAGTGATTTTGGATTGGATGTTACCTGAAATATCAGGACTCGATGTTTGTATGCGGCTCCGCAAAACAGGTGTGCAAGTGCCGATCATCATGTTGACGGCTAGAGATGAAATTAGCGATCGGGTTACAGGATTGAATGCGGGAGCTGATGACTATCTGATTAAGCCTTTTAGTATTGAAGAATTACTGGCTAGAATCAAAGCAAGAATGCGGCGGATGTATCCCGAAATATCTGAACATCTGCAATTTGCTGATGTCACTTTAAGCCATATATCCCGCGAAGTTTACCGCGCTGGTCAGAAGATTGAACTTACAGCCAAAGAATTCGACCTGCTAGAATTTATGCTGCGACATCCCCAGCAAGTATTAACACGCGATCAAATTTTAGAATCCGTGTGGGGATACGACTTTATGGGCGAATCCAATATCATCGAAGTTTACATTCGAGCCTTACGCATCAAACTAGAAATCAGCAATCCGCAACGGATCTTGCATACAGTCAGAGGCGTAGGCTATGTACTGCGCGATCATGCATAAAGCAAGCAATTACCAAGACTTTTAAAAAGTCTTGGTAATTGCTTGCTTTATGTCCATTGTCACCGATTCCACTTGGCATTACAACGGCGGTGGCTGCTGCTAAAGCTCCAATAAAACTAGCAAAGCTAGTTTTATTGCTTTTATTATTTGGCTTCTCATTACTAAGGCAAAGCAAATCTATGTCCCTCAAAAAGCTTTTATCACTAGAGTTTAGTCAGAAATCTATTCGTTTCTGCTTTTACCTCTCTTTCAGCGTGATCGTCTTTCTCCTGATATCGACTCCTGCTTTTGCCCAAACAACAACCACAGTTCAGGGATTTAATCCTCAAGAATTACTGCGCGAGGCCTTAAAGTGGATTGAGAGATTAGGCTATATTGGTGGTCTTGCTTTTATACTCATCTATATCATTGCCACTGTTGCCTTTTTACCAGGTTCTATCCTCACTTTAGGGGCAGGTGTGGTCTTTGGAGTCATACTTGGCTCCATCTATGTATTTATTGGGGCAACATTAGGGGCGATCGCTGCTTTTCTGGTCGGACGCTATCTCGCCCGTGGCTGGATTGACAAAAAAATAGAAGGCAATCAAAAATTTGCCGCGATCGATAAAGCCGTTGCCCATGAAGGATTCAAAATAGTTCTCTTAACACGACTCTCACCAGTTTTTCCATTTAACTTACTAAATTATGCCTTTGGCGTTACAGGAGTGAGGCTCAAAGACTATGCCCTCGCATCCATTGGCATGTTCCCTGGCACAGTGATGTATGTCTATATTGGATCTCTCGCAGGCGATCTCGCTCGCATTGGCGGCGAAAATCAGCCTACCGATCCCACAATCCAATGGATAATTCGGATTGTCGGCTTGATTGCCACAGTTGCTGTCACTGTTTATGTCACCCATATTGCTCGCAAAGCCCTAGCCGAAAAAGTCAGCGAATAACCAAATAGGTTGACTAATGTTTGATTCGGGGCAAGCACATAATCGATCGCTGTAATCTCACTGTTCTGCTTCTACCAAATATGCAAGATTTGCCAGAATTGCTGGCTATTGAGTAGGGTGTACTTTTTGCGCTATCCTAAGATAGGCTGTAAAAAATACACGCATACACACACGCTTGAGGTTTCGGGTGTTTAGAGTTACTCGTAACTACTAGATTCCATCTCAGGCGCAAGGACAAACCCGAACACAGGAGAAAACTTAAATGGGAGTCGTAACCCTAGCCCAATTGCTAGAGTCTGGAGTTCACTTCGGGCATCAAACCCGTCGCTGGAACCCCAAGATGGAGCCTTACATCTTCACCGAGCGTAATGGCGTTCATATCATTGACCTTGTGCAAACCGCACAATACCTCGAAGAAGCTTATGCTTATTTGCGCCAAGCTTCTGAGCAAGGCAAAAAGGTATTGTTCGTTGGTACAAAGCGTCAAGCTGCTGGTCTGATTGCTCAAGAAGCAGCCCGTTGTGGTAGCTACTACATCAACCAACGCTGGTTGGGTGGGATGCTTACCAACTGGACAACGATCAAAACCCGTGTCGATCGCCTCAAAGATCTCGAACGTCGCGATGATAGCGGCGCACTTGATCGCCTTCCTAAAAAGGAAGCATCTACACTTCGCCGCGAAATGGAAAAGCTACGCAAATATCTTGGTGGCATCAAGCTGATGCGTAAGCCACCTGACATCGTTGTCGTAGTTGACCACAAGCGTGAATACAACGCTGTTCAAGAATGCCAAAAGTTGAAGATTCCGATCGTGTCTTTACTTGATACCAACTGCGATCCTGATAGCGTTGATATCGGTATTCCTGCAAATGATGATGCAATTCGCTCGATTAAGTTGATTGTTGGCAAACTTGCTGATGCAATCTACGAAGGTCGTCATGGCGATATCGAAGACATCGAGTATGAAGTATCTGCTGAAGATGCTGAAGCTTATGTTGAAGCTGAAGAAATTGTCACTGGCGATGAAGAAGGCGCACAAGCTTAATCTTCAAGCGAGGTTCACATAGCGAACTTTGAACAAAAAAGAGTCTTTGCTAAGCAGAGACTCTTTTTTGTTGCCAATTTATTACCAAGAAATTGCCTGAAACTTTTCATCATTGATAATCTCAACTGTTTCCCCAGACGGTTTAATAACATATAAGCCCTTTTGGTAAGCATAGCGCCCAACATTATCATCTACCTCGATCCCCGCAACTGCACCAAATATTCGATAGTCACTGTATTCAGGAAAAGCCTGTTTAAATTTACTCAAACGAGCAAGCATTTCATCGACATCATCGTTGGACAGACGGGATTTACATTCAACTGCGATCGCATTCATGCCATTTACACCAAACACATCGATTTCCATAGGAATATTCTCCCTATCAGAATGCATTCTCAAAACTGTGCGATTGATATTGAGCCCTTTTTCCTGAAAAAGGCGCACTACGGCAGGACGCACTAATTCTTCTACAAAGCGCCCCCATCGAGTTGTCAAACCATTAACTGCGCGATTTGTATTTTCAACAGTGCGTTCAAGTTTTTCTAGTCGGCGATCGGCTTCAGCAGCACGACGATCAGCTTCAGCAGCACGATGATCGGCTTGTTGTTGAGAGATCCGAAAAAGCTCGTAAATATCTTCTATAGTTACAGGGGTTGACATTGTTATATTTGATAGAACTTTGTTATGAATAAATTTTACCTAATAAAACCGATCGCCTCGCACCTGTAACACTGGGTAAATTGCCATTGCGTTCTTTTAGTCGCAAATATCCTAATACAGCAAAAGCGATCGCCTCTTTACTATCACCACTCAACCCCAAAGCATCGGTATGCATCACGATCGCAGGTTTGAGCAATTCCTGTAAGCGCTCCATGAGATACCCATTGCGCCCGCCGCCGCCACTAATTAGCACTTCATCAGGAAATACGGGCAGAAAATCACGATAACTTTTGGCGATCGCCATTGCTGTAAATTCAGTCAGCGTAGCGAGAATATCGTAATTACTTAGATTTTCGCATTCAGCTAAACGTTCTTCTAAATAGGCTGGACTAAATAACTCGCGCCCTGTTGATTTTGGCGGCGCAGTTACAAAAAATTCATGCTCTAGCCATTTATTGATTAAAACTAAATCAGCTTTACCTTGTCGGGCGATCGCCCCATCACGATCAAAAGGTTCTCCAAATAATTTTTGAGTTGCCATATCCAGCAACACATTACCAGCGCCATTATCAAAACCAAATACTTTCTCTGTATCCGTAGAGCTTGCTGAGAGAAAAGTCACATTACTGATCCCGCCAATGTTTTGACAAGCTCGATGTTTATTTGGATCAGACAATAATAATGTGTCAATCATCGGCACAAGCGGCGCACCCTGTCCTCCTGCTTCAATATCGGCTGTCCGAAAATCGGCGATCGTCTTGATTCCTGTTAATTCTGCAATAACCGCGCCGCGTCCCATCTGCACAGAATAGCCCAGCTTAGTTTGATGATTTTGCGCGTTAGCATCTGGCGGACGATGAAATACAGTTTGTCCATGCGAGCCAATCAAGTCGGGTAAGCGATCACCTTTCGCCATAATTGCGATCGCCGCCTGAGCAAAACTCGCGGCAATGCGATCATCTAGTTCACATATCTTTTGTAGCGATTGCGGTTCACCTGCACAGACCGCTAATATTTCGGCTCTGAGATCGGTGGGATAGGGATAGGTATATCCAGAGATTAAATTAGTTTCGAGTGTAGTGTGGCGATCAATAATTTCCACTAAAGCAGCATCAATACCATCTACTGATGTTCCACTCATTAAGCCGATCGCTAATATTTTGTCTGTTGGCGCATTAATCATAAATTGTAGCTAAAAAGATAATAGCGATCGCTTTTAATATTTTGGACTTTGGACAAATCAAATATTCACGCTACTGATAGTGGATCATGAATAGATTTTTAGTCAAAAAACCACTACCTGTAACATTTGTCCAAAGTCCAATTCCTAAGCTATAGGTTTAATTAATTCCACCCCATCACGACCATCCCCCGCAGCACTTAAAAATACTTTCACCTGCTCATCCTTAGAAGTTGGCAGAATCCGTCCCACATAATCAGGATGAATCGGTAACTCACGATGACCGCGATCAATCAAAGCCAGCAGTCTGATCACTTTGGGGCGACCGTAATCATGAATTGCACTCAACGCCGCCCCAATCGTCCGACCGCTATAAATTACATCATCTACTAAAACTACAGTTTTGCCATTGAGGTCAAAGGGAATCTCAGTTTTGCTGGGTGTTCGTAGTCCAATTTTGTCGAGATCGTCTCGATAAAATGTAATGTCTAGCGCTCCCGAAGGAATTAAAACTCCTTCAAGTGTTTGTATTTGCTTCGTGATCGCCTTACCTAACGGCACACCACGAGTGTAAATTCCAAGCAAGACAACATTTGACAAATCACCACTAGCCTCGACAATTTGCGAAGCCAGACGATTAATCGTCCGCCGTAACTCGTCCTCAGATAAAATTTCGATGATCTTGGATTTTGGCATTACTTAGTTTTATTAAAGTAACTAAATTAAAAGCCTTACAATGTAAGGCTTTTAAAGAAAAGTAAAATTGTTCAAAAGTAGAAATTACTCGGAAGTTTCCTACAAATCTTTTTAGTCCTTATCAACTACAAATCCTTCTCTGTTTTTGATGGATTCATTGTATTCATCGCCAGTTTCAAGTGCAACAGGCTTATCTAAGTGCTTCTCAATGGTAGTAGATAGCGTTTTCTTAGGGACAGCACCGACAACCATATCCACACGCTGACCATCCTTAAATAACATAAGCGTGGGAATACTGCGGATGCCATATTGTCCAGCTACGCTAGGATTTTCATCAGTATTAAGCTTAAAAACCTTGATTTTGCCTTCATATTGCGTAGCTACTTCTTCAACTACAGGCGCAACCATACGGCAGGGGCCACACCAAGGTGCCCAAAAATCTACTAGAACAGGGATGTCGCTTTTAATTACATCCTGTTCAAAGCTGGCATCTGTAACGGCGATCGCTGATGACATGCTTTGCTAACTCCCTAAATACTAAAAATTTTATTTTAAAAAATTGTGTGACTGTAGTATAACAGCTAGGATTGCACATTTGTTAAAAACCAGAATTGTTAAAGAAATTCTGAATCAGAATTTCTTTAACAATTCTGGTTTTTAATATTTGAAAGTCATTTTGAGAAATTAAATAACTAATTTACTTGCCAAAACACTTATAGTATAGGCAAAAAATAAGAAACCGCCTTTGCTGCTCATAAGCTCGGGCGGAATGTGGTGTGAGGAGTGAACGGAAACTTGCGTCTCCGCTTACATATATATTGTAGTCTAATCCGAAGATATGAACACGATCGCGCAATTTTTTCGGGTTTTTCAGAGTCGCAAAATGGCGGCGCTTTTGTCACTGGGGTTTGCGTCAGGACTGCCCTACGCACTAACAGATGATGCTTTCCGCGCATGGCTCACCAGCGCTAAGTTTGACCTTAGTACGATTGGTTGGTTGGGCTTGGTTTCGTTACCTTATTCGCTCAAATTCTTGTGGTCACCCTTTATCGATCGCTTTGTACCACCTTTTTTAGGCCGACGAAGAGGTTGGATTTTGTTAACACAGGGCTGCTTAGTGCTGGCGATTTTGGGGATCGCTTGGCAAATGTTTACAATTGGTAATATTTTGCCGACGGAGCGATCGGGCGCTTTGCCAATATTGGCGATCGCTGCTTTGATACTTGCCTTTCTTAGTGCCACTCAAGATATTGCGATCGATGCCTATCGTACTGATGTCTTAGCAGTGCAGGAAGTCGGCGCAGGAATTGGGATTTGGGTAATGGGCTATCGGATCGCGCTCCTATTTGCAGGATTTGTCGGGTTTAACTTGGCAAGCAAATTTGGTTGGGCGTGGGTATATGTGCTTTTAGCGATTGTCATGAGTCTTGGCATAATTGCCACAATTAATGCGCCTGAACCGCCAGAAGCTGAAGCGCGTCCTGCGACCTTGGATGAAGCTGTAGTTAAGCCATTTCAAGAGTTTTTTCACCGCTTGGGAGTCACTAGGGTCTTACTGATTCTGGTATTTACGATCTTCTATCGGTTTAGCGATGCCATGGTTGGCAAGATGGCAGTTCCTTTTTTAAAGACTCTTTTTGACGATGGCACAATTGGCACGGTCAGGCAGGGGATTGGACTAGTGGCGACAATTGTGGGGACGCTAGCAGGTGGCGCAATTTTAAGTAAAATCGGGATCAATCGCTCCTTGTGGGTGTTTGGATTTCTCCAAGCAATTAGCAATATTGGCTATTACGCGATCGCTGTGGTTGGTAAAAATGATTATGTTTTGCTAGCGGCGATTAATGTTGAGAATTTTTGCGGCGGGTTGGGGACAGCAGGATTTTTAGGGTTTTTAATGATCTTATGCAACCCCAGTTTTTCCGCAACCCAGTTTGCACTGCTTTCTAGCCTATTTGCAGTTGGGCGAGATCTTTTAGCTTCACCATTTTCAGGCGAGTCAGCCCAATTCATTCAACGCAATATGCCCTCATGGAGTGCCATTAACCAAATCCCTTGGTTAGCTGGCAGTGATGGCAAAGGTTGGGCGTTATTTTTCCTGTTTACGTTAGTTTTAGCAATTCCGGGAATGATGTTTTTGCCATTTTTCGCCCCTTGGAATGGCGAGTTTAAAAAGGTAGATTCTTTACCAATAGATTAAATATAGCTGTCAACGAAAAAGAGAGAGGCGGCGCTCCGCGCCGCCTCTCTCTTTTTCGTTGATTAGATAAAAAAAAGCTATTCTAGGTTTACAAAGTTTCTAGATAAAGGGCTAACCCAATGGCAACATTAGTTCGGATCTCACAAATTGAGACTTTGCAAGGACAAAGCACGGTTTTGCATGATATTGATTGGCAGCAATTTGAAAGAATTTTAGAAGACTTAGGTGATAAAAGGGCTACGCGGATTGCCTACTTGCATGGAGTATTAGAGATTAAAATGCCGTTACCCAAACACGAACGAGTCAAAGTACTGATCTGTTACTTTGTTCAAGCACTTTTGGATGAAATGCAAATTGATTTTGAGCCTTTTGGTTCTACGACATTCAGGCGTATCGATAAATTAGTTGGTCTAGAGCCTGATGATTGCTTTTACATTCAAAATAGTTTGGCGATGCGTGAATTGAGAAATCTGGATATGTTGGTTGATCCGCCTCCAGATTTGGCGATCGAGGTTGATGTAACTTCCAAAACGAAGCTTGATGCTTATCAAGCGATCGCAGTTCCCGAACTGTGGATATATGCTAATAACACCTTAAATATTTATATACTTGACGATGGGAAGTATATAGAATCTTCGTTAAGTCCGACTTTTGGTAATTTGCCAATTTGTGCAGTCATTCCTAAATTTGTAGAGCTTAGTTTTCAAGAAGGGCGAAGTGTTGCTATTCGTGAGTTTCGGGCATGGGTCAGGAACTTGGGAGATATTTCACCCGATCGCGTGAGGTAAAGAGCGAACAGATTCCAGTAATCTACTAATCAATGAAGCCTTAAACTGACTGCACCCAGCGCTACAAGCGCTGGGTTTTTATTTGCCAAAAATTTCTATAAAAAAAGGAGTCACTCAGCGACTCCTTTTTTTATCCCAATATTGCAACGCTAAAAAATAGTAAGTCCACAAAAATCGTGCCTAGTACTGCGCCGCCAAATGCCCAGTAGCCGAGATCAGGCGATCGCATGGCTTTATTTCCTGCGATCAAAAGTAGGGCTGCTAACACACAAGCCCATGTCATACCCCAAGGCGTTTCTACAAGATTTAAAGCGTTTTTTAATATTGGTTGAGCAAGGCTAGTATTTGCTTCTACCTGCATCAAGGCTTGCCAGTGTGGGAATAGATGCGCGATGTAGAAATAGAAATCGGTGATAGTTGTGCCAAGTAGCGAACCGATATAAAACCAACCGCCAACTCGGTACGAATCGTGACGAGTTGCCCAGATTGCCCAAGGTAAGGCTAAAGCCTCAACAGGAACATGATAGGCAGGCTCCCAACGTAGCCAGCCCCAATAAAGAGAACCACATAACCAAGTCAGGCTAAAACCCCAAATTAGGCTACCCCATAGTTTAGATTTGGGTGCTTCTTGGAGATGTTTGGCGATCGCCAGCCAACCAACGGTACAAATCAAGCTGAGCCAAGGTGCATAGCGCACAAGGGGAGCTTCAAAAAATACTGGTACTGATACTAAAAAAAGTGAAGCGAACCAAACCTGCCAATGTTGTAACAAAGAGGCTGTAGATAACAAATATTGGGGAAACGCTGACGCAATACTTTCAGTAAAGGACTTTACCTGAACTGGCGGTCTGGCACGTGCTAAGGAGCGCTCCTCTAGTTCAACCCTGTCAGGAGATAAAAACAAAGTATGTTAAAAAGTTATGTTAATTATTATTAAGTCTTATCCTAACAGGTCTTTTCGATCTTTTTTAGCGATCTCTTCAAGTTGTACCAAGGCTTTATAAAGGCTTAAGATTTGGTACAGCGTAGGGGCAATTCATAAATTGCCCCTACGCTGTACCAAATAAATTGTCTGCTGTAGCGCGGGCATCTTGCCTACATAACCACAACACAAGCGAGACGCTTGCGCTACTGAGTGAATATCTATCAAAGTAGCTGAATCATGCCTAGAAATACCCCTAAAAATGCTCTTAACAAACAAATTGACAAGATGGGGGGGGTGGACTAAGCTGCAAGGGTTGCATAGGCTATGACACATGATTAAAGCACTTCTGACGGCTTCTGCGATTTCTCTCGGTACAATGTTTCTAGCATTGCCAGTTCAGGCGATCGGTTTGACTTTTAACTGGTCGTTTGTCGCTAGCTCCACTTTACCAGGACCTGTTACTGGGACTATCACTGGACTCCAGATTGGTAATAACAATGGTTCTGGGATTACAGCTACGGTGACAGGCACGCCCACAGGCGCTTTTGTTGGCACTGTTTTTGATACGTTTCGTTTTACTTCAAGTGGTGGTGGAAATGCTTTCACCGTAGATGCAGGTGGAAATGTAACCTTTGCTGATGCTTTGTACACAAACGTAAGTGGAGATTCCCTCACATTTGGCGGCGGTTTCGGCCCACAATTAATAAAGTCTAATTTCTCTGCAGTTTTTACTGATTTTGCTGGTCAGACAGCATTTACTACCGCCGCAACCGCAGTTCCCTTCGAGTTTGCGCCTAATGGTGCTGTAGTTCTTTTGGGTGGTTTGTGGGGTGCTAAAAAGCTACGCAAAAAACTGAGCAAAAAAGATAGCCAGTAACTAGTTTTTAACAATTGAGACAAATCAAAAAGCAGATGAGATATATGATCTCGTCTGCTTTTTGATTTGTCTCAATTATTACTGAGCTTAGCCCTATAGCTGACGCACTTTCTCAACCGTCAATCCAGTCACCTGAGCTACCTGCTCCACATTCATCCCAGTCTTCAGTAAATTCACAGCAATTTCTTGCCTACCTTTTTGTAATCCTTTTCGTACTCCTTTATGCAAGGCTCTATGCAAGCCTTTTTGTAAGCCTTCCTGCACAGCATCTTTATATACCCTAGTATTTTTCAAGTCGCTGAGTGCAAACATCGCTTCAATTTCCTCTCGGCTTAATTTTTTGAACTTTGACACAAGTACAGTTTCAACTAAATCAATTATATCTGCATCTAAATTTTGCTGCTTTAATCCTTCGACAATTTTTGGTGCATCTTTTTCAGGACTGGTAATTAACCGAATTAACGCGATCGCCACAGAATCAGAATCCGTCAACTCATCGAGATAAATCGTAATTAACCGACCACTCGCCATCAACTCTTGCTGAAAAATTGATAATTCTCTGGGGGCGATCGCGCGGCTTTCAAATAGAGCAACCGCTTTCCAATCATTTTTCGGTTGGAACTGGCTGAGATACAACAAAATCTCGCTCAGAAATTCTCAATTACGGGGCTTTGCCCTGTCATCAAAACCGTATAAATATTAAAAAGTGCCGCGAAGCGGCACTTTTTAATATTTATACATACCGCTTAAGCCATCAATAGACTGTATTACAAGGTCAAAGATTGAGGATTGGTTTCAATCAATTTGGCTAAATCTTGCAAGAATTGAGCCGCGTGAGCGCCATAAATTACACGATGATCGGCGGTGAGATTTACTTGCATTTGACTGCTAACCTTAATCGCGCCATCTTTGGTTGCCACAACTTGAGGACGCGAGCCGCCGATCGCTAAAATTGCACCAGTATTAGGAGGCAAAATCGCATCGAAGCGATCAACTCCAAACATCCCCAAATTGGAAATAGTGAATGTGCCAGAGTTGTATTCATCGGGTTGCAATTGCTTGGCACGCGCACGTTCGACTAGTCCTTTCCAATCACGCGAGAGGCTGTATAGGTCAGTCTGATCAGCATTTTTTAACACAGGTGTAATCAAGCCGCCGTCATCCATCGCAACCGCTACGGCAACATTAATATTGCTCTTATACTCAATCCCGCGATCGCTATAACTAGCATTAACCAAAGGATGCTTTTGCAAGGTCAAAGCCACGGCCTTAGCTAACAGTGCGGTCATGGTCACGCCTTTAGTCTTGACTTGCTTATAAAGAGCATCAAGAGCATCGGTGGTGATGGTATAACCAACGCGGAACACAGGTACTGAGAGGCTCTGGTTCATGTTGTTGACCACTGCCTTTTGGAATGTGGTTAGTGCTTGGGTTGTGCCTAGTGCTACAGGTGCGATCGCCTTAGCAATGGGCGCAGGAGCAACGGATGGTGCAGATGTTTTTGCTACAGGAGCAGACGCAGGCTGCAAGAATGCTTCGACATCATCGGCAGTGACTCGACCGTTGGGACCAGTTCCTGAGATTTTGGTTAAGTCAATACCGTTATCCTTAGCGATGCGTTTGGCTCTGGGCGATACGATTTGACGACCTGATGATGGGGCGATCGCCGCTTTGCGTGGTGAGGAGACAACGACATCAGGAATTGCCGCTACAGATGCCGCAGTGGGAGCCGCGACGAGTTTGGCGGGTACTTCTTCATTTTTTTGTGGAACAGCACCATTCGATGATGATTGTCCAGCCGCTTTTTGTTTGGCTTCTGCGATTTCTTCTTTGGTTTCGGCGACATAGGCGATCGCTGAGCCGACAGGAGCAGATTCGCCTGCGGGGGTGATGATTACGCCAAGGTAGCCTTCATAGAAGGTTTCAACATCCATATCGGCTTTGTCAGACTCTACAATCACGACAGTTTCGCCTTTTTCTACCTTGTCCCCTTCTGATTTCACCCAAGAAGTGATTTTGCCTTCGGTCATAGTGGAACTAAGCGCGGGCATGAAAATTTCGTAAATCATAGGAAATTTAATAAATATCTAAAATATCAATTGCAGAACTAACAAAGTCAACGTCTGAAGTCGAAACAGAGGTCAAAATATTGGCTCAAGAAGCCATTGTAAAGCCATCATAAATCTTAACGTGTTTTTGCGATCGCGCAGCTTGTTTTCGGCTTTTAGTTTTCAGAGACAGCTTACTCGTTCATTTCTCGATAAATCGTCGCCGTAGCAGGTGAAGCTTGGGTGAGATATTGGAAAATCCAGAATTTGAACAAACCGTCCAGAAATACGGGAACTGTTGAAATGAAGGATTGCGCCAAGATTTTATTTTCAGGCAATCCAAAATGCGCGAATAAAACCGTCAGTAGGGCATCCCAACCTTCGCTAGAGTGGAACCCGACAAAGGTATCAGTGGAAATAATAATCAAAAATGCTTTGGCATTGTCATTGAGGCTATACAAAATTTCATCAAGAAATTCTTTAATAGTCATTAGTTCTTTGCGACCTGAAAGCAGAAAAAGATAAAAAACAAAAGCCGCAGTAATATCGGATAACAAGTTCTTAATACCATCAAGGCTTGCGTCATTATATTTTTTTAAAATTCTCACCGATTCTTGCTGAATTAAAGCATCGACCTCCTCGGATGCTGATTTTTCAGGTTGAGGGAATGATTCAGCTTTGGGGGATTCCTGCTTCTCTCGCGATCGCTCCAGCATAATTGATTTGATCATGTAGTCAAATTCAATTCGTTCCTTCGCCAATTTCAAATCACTAAATGCTTTTTCCTCGATCGCAGGACTAAACTTGACATTCATATTGTTTGGATCAATAAAGCTGTTAATCATTGGATTAAAGATCAACGTTTTTGATAAAAACTGCACGATAATTACTGAAATTATTAAGATAATTATATAGCGCAAAGCCTGATTAATGCGCTGCCGCGACTGTCTCAATTCTTCAACAATATCTTTCTCATAGTCAGTATATGAGCCACTAACATTGCGTTTGACCCGATCAAAAGCTTTAAAAAACGATCCAGGTAAAATACTTTTTTCGACTGAGGTAACTTGCTTAGGAGGTGGTCTGTAACTTTTGGGTTTGGTATTTTTAAAGAGTTGAAACTTTTCGTCAGGTTCTCTAACTTCTTCTAGGTCTTGTCCATTGTTAGAGACGTTAGCGACTGAAGGTTTGATATCAATGGTCTGATCGCTGGCGCGGGTATATTTTTCGAGGGTGTAGTCAATAAATGCGAGTTTTTGATAAATAGAGAACTTACGGCTATTCCCACCTAGTTGATTTGCCGATAACTGTCCACTACCAACAGGATCGATTGCCTGATTGTTGGGCGCATATTTAGCGATCGCCTTATTTGATTGATTGCTGGAGCTTTGGGTTTGCAAATAGGGCAGTGAAGCGCTAACTTTGTAAAAATTTAGCCGCGCATTAATAGTTCTAAGATATTTCTGAAGTTGAATCTCGAAAACACTAAATACACTGCTGCCGAAGCTGCCATCGTTGGCAATTTTATTGCCGTTAAAATTTTCTTCTTCAATGCTTTTGATTTTGACAGCCGATTCAAAAGCATCGTCAATAGCTCGCTCAGGCGTATTCTTGACCCAAGCAAAAATATTTTGGAGAGGTGAATTATTGTCGGGGGAGTTTGATTTCATAGTGGGGCGATCGCTCTAAAGCCTAGGATAAGCCAAAATTCCAAGATAAAAGGCTGTGCTTGCTACTTTTGGTTTCTTCAGAAGCTGCGGCGCACGCGCAGCATGTGACACAGCTTCTTTGAGTCCTACACAGGGATTTCGATCCTAAACTCACTTCCTTCACCGACCGTGGATAAGCATTCCAGTTTACCTTGATGTTTCTCCACCACAATTTGATAACTAATTGATAGCCCTAATCCTGTGCCTTTGCCGACGGGCTTGGTCGTAAAAAAGGGATCAAAAAGCTTTTTAAGAATATCTTCAGAAATTCCCTGTCCGTTATCGGCAATGCGGATGACCACCATCGGCGGTGAATTGTCCGTGGACGACTTTAGTTCAGTAATGATCGAGATTTCGCTGGCTATGGTGTTTGTAACAGCATCTTGACTCTTGATGCTCTCGTCGATCGCATCAATCGCATTACTTAAAATATTCATGAATACTTGATTGAGTTGCCCCCCGTAAGCAGTAACAATCGGAATATTGCCATAGCGCTTGGTTAAGTTAATCGCAGGGCGATCGCCATAGGCTTTAAAGCGATTTTGCAAAATTAGTAAAGTATTATCTAAGCCTTCGTGGATGTTAAATCGTTTTCTGCCCTCTTCATCAGTACGCGAAAAATTCCGTAAAGACAGCACGATTTGACGGATGCGCTCCGCACCAATTTTCATCGATGTCAGCATTTTTGGTAGATCCATCTGCAAAAACTCCAGATCAATCTCATCAATAAACTTCGCAATTTCAGGAATTGGCTCTGGATAATTTTTTTGATAAAGGGCGATCGCTTCTAGCAAATTCTGGACAAATCGGTTGGTATGGTTGAGATTGCCATAGATGAAATTAACGGGGTTATTAATCTCATGGGCAACACCTGCCACCAATTGACCTAAACCTGACATTTTTTCAGTTTGAATAAGCTGGCTTTGCGTTTTTTGTAAATCAGCAAGAGCTTTTTCGATTAGAAGAGCTTGAGCTTGGGCCTTAGCAGCATTGGCTTGGGCGAAGTCAAATAGTTCAGCTTGATCGATCGCGATCGCCAATTGATTCGCCACAGCTTGCAATAGCTCAACTTCATCGTCACTCCAAGGACGGCTCCCTTGGCAATGCGCCGCCACGATCACTCCTAATTTTTGCGATCGGGTTTTGATCGGCACAAGTACCTGTGAAGTAAAACCTCTTTCGGAAAGAATCGTTTGACTGACTTCATCTAGTTCTGGATTTGTATAAATCGATTGAATTTGAATGATTTCTTGGCTAAGCAAGCGATGTCCAAGCTTAGGTAACTGAGACAGAGGATAGCTAGATTCGGTGATCAAAAAGCTATGACTAGCAGCGAAATGGACTAGCTCAAATTCTGGCGGATTGGTATCGGGTACATACCAAAAGAAATTACATAAATCAATCAGTAATAAATCCTGTACTTCATTGACTGCGGTGGCAATGATCGTATTTAGATCGAGAGAATTGCGGATCTGACTGGCGAGGCGACGGTTTAACATTTCTTCTCGTCTGACCAAATCTTTATAACTTTGGCGGGATCGCTCTAGCTCCCTTTCAGCGCGAAGGCGTTCCCACTGCGCCTTTTTGCGATCGCTAATGTCATGGGCAACAATCACAATATTTTGAACATTCCCCTGCTGATCCCGCATCACACTGCCCGACGATTCTAAAATTCTCCAGCTACCATCTTTATGCTGCATCCGATATTCTAAAGTTTTGCCCACTCCCGTTTTTAAGGTTTCGACCGCAGTCTCAAGCACTTGCTCTCGGTCATCAGGATGAATTTTATCGTAAGCCCATGTGCCTTGCAGTTCGACGGAGCTATAACCTAAGACGCTCTGATAGGATGGGCTATTGTAAATACGATAACCTTGAGCATCGATCACCGCAATTAAGTCGGCAACATTTTCCATGATCGATCTAAATAGGCGATCGCTTTTCAATGCTGATAGATCAGAGGTATTTCTGTTGTTTACCTCAGAATCTACAGAATGATCGCCCTTCTGATCTCCCTTTTGGTTTATCTTTTCGTTAATACTTGCGTCCATCATGGTGAATTCTCAAAGATTAGGACTGCATGAAATCAAATTAAGTTTGCCTAACTGTGCAACCAAATGCAATAGCATTTTAATTGGTTCGTTTACTTTTAGGTGCAATGTTAAAACTTAATTTAGATCATAATTTAAATCATAATTTAAAGCCCTCAAATCATGGGTTTTATAAATCTTGGTGGTTTAAAGGTGTAACGATCGCGATCGCTTGTTTATTAGTGACTTGTCTAAGCACGATGGCGGCGATCGCGCCGAGCATGGCGGCTCTACCAACCAAAAGCGCGATCAAAGATCCTCGCATCATCTTGAGAAATGCTTTACCGATTGATAGTGAAGTAATGCGCGATGTTCAAAAAGCTCTAGAACAAATGCCCCGTCAAGCCAATCTCAAGCGCTGGAGCAGCCTCAAAAGAGATATTGAAACGATCTCGCAAACCCTAACTCGCAATCAGTCTCAGTTAATTGCTGGAGTTAGTGGCGGCGATCACCAAGCATTAGTAACCGAACATTTATCGAGCTTAACGACTGCTCTTGTGCCATTACAAGAAGCGATCACTATCAAAGATCGCAACAGCGTCAAATCCTTATCAGAGAAGGCTCTAGACTATGTAGGCTTGGTAGAAGCAGACTTTATTCAAGAGTTCCCCTTTGAAATTCCTGCGAAGTATGGCAAATTGCCCCAACTGAAGGGACGCGCCCAAGTCGAGTTATCCACTGAAAAAGGCAGCGCCATAATCACAGTTGATGGCTATAACGCTCCAGTCAATGCAGGTCAATTTGTCGATCTCGTGCAACAAGGCTTTTACGATGGGCTAACTTTTACTCGTGCTGACGAAAACTATTATTTGCAAGCAGGCGATCCTGATGGGGCGATCGATGGCTACATCGATCCTGCTACTGGCCAATATCGCACAGTCCCGATCGAAGTGCGCCTACCCGATCAAAAAACTCCCACCTATGGCAAAACCTTTGAAGAGCAAGGCTTAACTGGAACAGCATCACCAGTACTACCTTTTGCGGCCTTTGGGACTGTGGCTATGGCACATCCTAATCAGGATGCTAATGCGGGTTCATCGCAGTTTTTCATCTACCTATTCGAGTCAGAACTAACTCCCGCAGGTTTGAATTTGCTCGACGGCAACTATACCGTTTTTGGTTATGTCACCGATGGCAAGGAAACTTTAGATAAACTAAGACTAGGCGACAAAATTTTGTCCGCCCGTGTCATCAGTGGCGCGGAAAATCTTATCAAATAATTTTAAGAATCTTGCTTCGCAAGATTCTTAAAATTATTTGAATTTCGAGTGTTATATAACAATTAGAGGACAAATAATTTAATGGGAACTCCCCGCAACGAACCGTATATTTTTAGCTTGCCCACTCCGAGTAGTGCGATTTGTCTGGCAGGGACACGCGAGGAAAATCTAAAAATACTTGCAGAAATGACAGGTGTAAGGATCGTAATGCGGGGACAAGACCTATTAATTGATGGTACGACCGAGCAGATCAGCACGATTGAGCAGGTGATTAATGCTTTGAAGCCTTTGTGGTTACACGACAAAGCGATCGCGGCTGTGGATATTCGGGCGGCGCGTGAGGCGATCGCGGAAGCGCGTTCTGGCGAATGGCGCGATCGCCGCCCTATTTCTCGCAATCGACGTGGCGACTCAATCCAGCCACGCACCTATCGCCAGCAACAATATGTGGAGGCGATGGAAACCAATGATTTAATCTTTGGTATCGGCCCTGCTGGTACTGGCAAAACCTATCTCGCCGCCGTTGCTGCGGTGAGTGCATTGCAAAGCAATAAATTCGAGAAAATTATCCTCACCCGTCCTGCGGTCGAAGCAGGTGAAAATCTTGGCTTCTTACCTGGCGACTTGCAGCAAAAAATCGATCCCTATCTACGCCCACTTTACGATGCAATGCACGAAATGATCGGCGCAGAAAAAGTCCCGCAGCTAATGGAACGCGGCATTATTGAAGTTGCGCCCCTTGCCTATATGCGTGGACGCACCCTCAGTAACTCGTTCATCATCGTTGATGAAGCCCAAAACACAACAGCTACGCAAATGAAGATGGTTTTAACCCGACTAGGTTTTAAATCGCGCATGGTCGTAACAGGTGACATTACCCAGATCGATTTGCCCCGCCATCAGAAATCGGGCTTAATTAATGCGATGAATATTCTTCAAGGCGTTGAAGGCGTTTCTTTTAACTTGTTTGATAAAAATGATGTGGTGCGACATCCCTTGGTACATCACATCATCGCCGCTTATGAAGACGCAGAAGGAGCTTAAATAGAATAGGGGGCGCGGGTCAATTTAAGGGCTAAGGAATGCCCCAGACGGATTCAGAGAGTAAATCTCGCTGTCGATGTCTGGGGCCGTTCAGCCTTCAGAATACCAAGTCTTTTAAAGTTGTCCGTAAGGAAGGAAATCACATCTAGTGATTTAGTCCGTTGACTGAAATGGTTGAAGTGATACAAGCTACGAAAGACCATTTCCAAAGAGATTCTTTCTAAAGGTTGATTGAGAGCAATGGCAACATCAGCGCAGAGGCCATTAACCAAAGCATAAGACCTCTTGCAGAACTGAATTTATGACAGAGCCTCGGAGCGATTAGAGGCAGACAGAGACAACTCAAAGTTATAAATGGCAGCAATCAAATTACAGCGTAAACCGAAACGACGACGACGGTTACGATAGCGCTCAGAGAGAATTTTAAAAACCTTAAGGCGACGATTAACATGCTCAATTACAATACGCTGACGCGCAAGCAGCCGATTAAACCGCTTATCATCCGTAGATAAAGCCCCGCCTTTGGGCTTTTTGATGGGAATTTGTGTATTAGAATGTAACTTTTGTAAATTTTGAAAGCCTCGCTTAGTAAAGCTTTTAGGTTAGCCAAAGCGATAACCTTTACCATACACAGTATTTATTAGCGAAATCGGGCGATCGCGATCAATTTTGCGCCGTAATAATTTGATCTGCGCCGCAAGTGCATTACTGGTTGGCACATCTTCGCCTTCTTTCCAAAGATGTTGCGAGATTTGTTCGTGGCTAAGTAATTGATTAGGATGGAACATAAAATATTCTAAAAGTTGATATTCTCTCTCGGTTAAGGCGATCGCTACTTGTTCTCGATATACGACTTGATTATCGCGATCAAGTTCCAAATCTCCATAACTTAATCGATTCGGCTCGCTGGTGATCGGGATGCGGCGCAGTAAAGCGCGAACTCTAGCGAGTAATTCTCTCAACTCAAAAGGCTTTACGAGATAGTCATCGGCTCCACTATCCAAACCCGTCACGCGATCGTCGAGAGTATCTTTAGCAGTAAGAATCAGAACAGGAGTACTATCTCCCTTCTGGCGCAATTCGCTACAAATCTCGACTCCTGACTTCTCAGGCATCATCCAGTCCAAAATTAGCAGGTCATAATTGCCTGTCTGAGCTAATTCCCAACCGCGATCGCCACTATTAGCACTATCGACCACATATCCCTGATTTGTCAAAATTCGTTGCAGGGGCTGAGCCAGTTCTTCTTCATCATCTACTAACAAAATTCGCATAAGCTCCTAATTAATTGTCTATAAATTCGGCTTCCGAATAACCTCGCTCACTATAGCTTTCCACAAACTGGCGTTTACATTGCTTGCATCGATAGCTCTATTTTCCGTATCGATGTCCATTTTTTATTACTTCGGCACTGTTGCATTCTGGGCATTGCATTGTCGTCACCTTGTACAACAATAAAAAATAAAAAAATAATTATCTTTATTTATGTCGCATGAAGCTCATTAAAATTAATTTTTATCTCGATAAGCCGATTATGTATTGTATAGATTCTTGGTATAAATTTCATATAAAATATCAAACTCTCGTACTTGTCTGTAAAGCGATCGCGAATATGCCAAAATTAGAGCAACAGACGATATTGATTTAGCCATGCAGCAATTACTTTACATCGAGATTCCTACACCTCAAATTGAAGCCGTCACAACATGGCTTCAGTCTGAGTACCAGCCGCCTTTTGGTGAAAAATCTGTTGCGAAGCATGGCTTTATTCTTGATCGCCAAAATCGCTCAGGCGCGATCGCGCAGTTATCAGTATTTCTTTGGACATTGCAACGCACGACTTATCTCAAAATTTTCCGATGGTCAGAAGAAGTCATGGATGGGGAATCTGAATTTCTCGATCATCTTACCAAAGCATCGCGTCAGGCTTTCCCCTACGAATTTAAAAAACTACCAGCGATCGCCCCAAACCAATCCATATTTGAGGCACTAAGCTCGGAATATCCTCTCACCGCTAAATTTTTCCAACGTATTCCCAACGGTGAATATGACCTTAATCGCGTCTATTGGTGGGAAAAGCGCTGGCGTGAAAGCGTAAAATCCCTCAAAACGCCCAAACAAGTAATCTTCACTAACCCAGAATCGAATCCTGCAAAGCAGGATTTGACTTATGACATTGTTTACTTAGGTGGCGCACTTGGCGCAATCCACGCCGCGATGATGGCAAAACTAGGCTATCGAGTTTGCCTTGTGGAGCGCATTCCCTTTGGACGGATGAACCGTGAATGGAATATTTCTCGTGCGGAATTCCAAAATCTGATTGACTTTGGATTATTTACCAAAGAAGAATTTGAGAGCATGATCACGGCGGAATATGTGGATGGATTTAATAAATTTTTTGATAGTAATAATCCACCGCATCTCAAAGCGAATGTTTTGCATACGCCTACGGTGCTGAATATTGCGATTAATACTAATCGCTTATTAGAGATTTGCGGTAAGAAATTACATGAATATGGCGCAGTGATCTGCGATCGCACTGAATTTGAGAAAGTTGTGATTAGTGAGTCAGGCGCGACGGTATTTGCGAAGAATCTGGAAACTGGTGAACCTGTAATCATTAATACAAGATTAGTAATTGATGCGATGGGATCAGCTTCAGCGATCGCGCAGCAGCTTAATGCAGGTGAAGCTTTTGATAGCGTTTGTCCGACTGTGGGCGCAGTTTTAGAAGGTATCGATCAATCTGTGTGGGATTCCCAATATGGTGATGTTCTCTTTACTCATGGCGATATCTCACGGGGGCGGCAATTGATTTGGGAACTCTTTCCTGCGGAAAAGGATGAACTCACGGTTTATCTATTCCATTATCATCAGGTTAATCCAGAAAATGCAGGATCGTTACTGGAAATGTATGAAGACTTCTTCACGATACTACCTGAATATCGCCGTTGTGATATGGATAAATTGGTTTGGAAGAAGGCAACTTTTGGCTACATCACAGGACATTACAGCCTGAATGAAGATTCTAAAAAATGTGCTTTTGATCGCATATTAACGATTGGTGATGCCGCTTCATTACAATCACCGCTTGTATTTACGGGCTTTGGTTCTCTTGTTCGTAATTTACCACGTTTAGCGACTTTACTGGATACGGCGCTGAAGCATGATTTGCTCAAAGCCGATGACCTCAGCCAAATTAATGCTTATCAAAGCAATATTGCGGTCACATGGTTGTTTTCTAAAGGAATGATGGTTCCGACAGGAATGTATTTGCCACCAGAGCGGGTTAACTCGATGCTAAATACTTTCTTTGGATTACTCGCCGATGAGCCGCAAGAAGTCAGCGATCGCTTTATCAAAGATCGACTTAGCTGGTTGATGTTCAACCGTCTTGCACTAATTGCCGCGTTCAAAAATCCGCAACTAATTCTCTGGATTTTAGAAATGGCAGGTTCAAAAGATTTATTGAAATGGCTATCTAGTTATGGCGCATTTACCCGTAGTTCTTTAACTAATGCAATTTTAGGTGGATGGTTGCCCAAAATATTGCGAAGTTCTCAATCTTGGCTAGAACCTACAAACCCACGTCTATGGCTGCGCTTGCTAAGTTGGAGCTATGCCATTAATTATTCTGTTGGCAAGTCTAACCGTGACAGTAAAACCGTCCCCTAACTTGACTGCAATTACCTGATACCAGCCAGTAGGTTCGGCGGGGTAGCACACCTCTTCATCCAAAGCCATCCCAGTCTCTACCACGCTAACCAATCGCTCAAACAGTTCAGGATTGAATTTATCCAGAAATCTCCTTAGCACCAATTTCCCAATTAAATCTTCACGACCGCGATCAAAGAGTCTGGCGATCGTCGGATTTACCACAAGACAGCGAAAATCGATAATATCGCCTGTCATTGGGTCGCGCACCGCTTGCACCGCCGCAATGCCATCGGATACACTATTCAAAACGCTTGTGACTAAGGCTCTAGACTGATATAGCATTTCTTCAGTCTCTTTGTGCCGAGCGATCGCGTCTTCTAACAAACGCTTCTGACGCTGAATTGTCAATTGATTTTCGAGGCGCACCACGACCTCTTCTTGCTGAATTGGTTTGCAGATATAATCAACGCCACCAGACCAAAAAGCCTTTACTTTGTCAAAGACATCATCTAAACTACTAATGAAAATTATAGGAATATCTCGCAAATCTTCGTCCTCCTTGAATGCTTGACAGACTTGATAACCATCCATATCTGGCATCAAGATATCTAAGAGAATCAGGTCGGGGCGTTTTGCCTTCGCTGTTTTTAGAGCCATGTGTCCGTTAGTGACGCTACGAACGGTATAGCCAAGAGTGAGTAGTAAATTGCTCAGTAATTGTAAATTTTCTGGGAGGTCGTCCACTAAGAGGATATTCCCCGTTAGTTTGAGTGAAGGATCATAGATCATTAATTAATACTGCTGCCTTAAACTGATGATACAGCGCATTGCGCTGTTATCAGAAAACAGGGTTTAAAACCCTGCGCTTCTAGGGCGGCTTTATATTCTAAATTTAATGCAAATACAGCTAATTTTATTTTAGAACAAGTTATATAAAAATTAAGTTAACCATGATAGTCCTCGAAGCAAAGTTACAGCGCTTTGCGCTCAAACCAGAACTAATAAAAATTTTGAAAGGGTTGCTTCGCAACCCTTTCAAAATTTTTATTGTGGTTCGTTTGATCGAAAATTGCTGTAAAAGGTAAAATAGAGCAGTACGCACTCATAGATGAGGCGATTCGTACTGCTCTGTTTTGTCGTAACAGTGCCTTGCGGTACTGGATGGATAACGAGAAAGTGAACGGCTATGATCTCAATAAGCAGATGGCTGTACTCGCAAAAGAGTTTGACTTCGCTAAGAAGTTAGGCTCTCAAGCAAGGCAATCAGGCTCTGAGAGAGCATGGTCATCTATCTCTAGATTCTATGACAACTGCAAAAAGAAAGTATCAG
>JBDNJN010000189.1:0-3871 GCA_041687725.1 Pseudanabaena sp. | reverse complement strand
GATATTAATGCTGCTATCAATATTAAAAACATTGCTGTCGGGCGGACAGTGATTAAAGCTCAGCGTGTAACCGAACCGATTGGTGGTGTTGCTGAGAAGCCCGCGCTGTACGCCTAAGCGTCAGCGTCGGGAGTCGTCACCTCTATTTAATCGTCTAGATGTAGACTCCTGAGGCTTGAGACTTTATTAGCTCTTTGAGCCACTTATCAATGATCGCCCCAACAATCATCTTCTCAAGTTTGTAAAGGGCGATCGCTTATTTTCAAATAATTTGCTTTTAGAATGCGATCGCCACTAATTACCCAGAACTCATCAACGAAGTCAGCCATTTTTATCTGCCTAACTTTCGTTGAAACAAGCTCTCTCAAATGACTTTGCGGTTCTGCATAACGGTGAAGTTAAGTCGCTATAAGCAGATTCAAACCTTTCAGAATTTAGACCTGCGAGGTCGGCTCCAACGCATTGTTCGGCTTCTGCCTTTGAGCGATTTGCATGAGTAGCCGAAGTGCATCATTGACAGAATTACTTGTAGGGAAGGCCTGAGCAACGTCAGGATCGAGTAGCACTAGGTTAGTTCCTGCTTGATAACGCTCAACGTATTTCCCTCTAACGCCACCTTCTATCTTGCTAAAGTCGTATTCGGATCGCAATTCATCTTCTAGCTCGTGGTTATTCTCCATCTTCATAAAATCTCCGTTCATTTCGGGTTGACTCTCGTGCGCTGATAATCCGAACTCGATCTGCTCGATCTGTGTGAGGCACTACGAGGATACGACCAGCACTGGATAAACCAATGATAACGTAACGATCCTCACCGTAGGAGTGATCGGGGTCAGGAAATGTCACAGATAAAGGATCGTTGAAGACAGTAGATGCTTCACTAAATGATACCCCATGCTTTTTTAAGTTTGATCTTGCTTTATCTGGGTTCCACTCAAATTGCATCGCGGTTTTAGTTTAGCTTTTAATCGCGAGATAGAGTGTAACATCAAAACCTATAGCATCAGACAAACTATTAACGCACCCTACAAGATCAGCGATCGCCTCAACAATCATCTTTTCAAGTTTGTAAGGGGCGATCGCTATTCAAAAAGTCTTCAAAATTTCGGCGGCAGTCAATTTTAGGCTAGGGAAAGTAATCGAAATAACCATCTGATTGCCTCGTAATTGCTGAATTTCATATTCCCCATTTACTAGCGTGCAGATAGAGAGAGTAGGTTGCTTAGACTTCCCAATATGTCGAATACCTCCCAATCCAGCATAGTCAGCAATCCAATATTCGAGAATGCCTAGAGTTGCGTAGTCTTCGACTTTACGGGCATAATCGTTTTGCCAGTTGCTACTCACAACTTCCGCTACAAATTTAATAGAACTGCCTAAGGTCAGAATTGACTGCTCACTCCAAATTGGTTCTTTGGAAAGCTCATGGCGATCAATAATTGCCACATCAGGTCGAAATGCAGTCATACCCACGTTAGCAGGGCGAATGAGTCCTCGCTGAAGCACAAACCAAGGCAATCCCATTTGATCGATCTGAACGCATACCTTTGTGGTAATGAAGGCTGCAACCTCTTCATGCAAGCCTGTTGGTTCCAAGTCAAATACATCTCCATCAATAAGTTCATAACGGTTATCGTCACGATAACGGACGAGAAACTCGTCAAAGCTGAGTGCTTTCTGTTGAATTGGTCGGTCGGTTGCGATTGTCATATATCAACTTAGCCCAATTAATACATTCATTATATCGAAATATATAATGTTTTCATGTAGTGTTACCAGCGATCGCACTTACAATCATCTTCTCAAGTTTGTAAGGGGCGATCGCTATTTCACTCAACCACAAATATTCTCAAATGATTTGTTGTGTTTTAAGAGGCGATCGCCTCGATCCTCTCTCTCAACTTAACAATGCGGCTAACAATTTTTGCTTATCCAATCTTGAATAAAATCAGACAACTTGAACGGATGCATCGGTTCGGCATAACGGCACAGTTGAACGCTGACAAGTTAACTCGGCAGCAAACCAATATCTCACGATCATCTGTTCCAATGTAGTGTTAGACTCTCATTTTGGATCTTATGAACATACTAGAGATACTTATACCAATCTTGGCGCATCGTTTTTGTTAGAACAAGAAGTTCCTGCTTGGACTAATCAAGTTCTTACAAAAGCGAACCTTATTTAAAAACTAAACACCTAAATCTATGGCGATAATTTTAGCTGGTGATATTGGCGGGACAAAGACTCTGTTGCGGCTTGCTGAGCAAAATGTTGATGGGCAAAATACTGATAAATTTATAGCCCTGTATGAACAACGCTTTGCTAGTGCTAGCTATATTAGTTTTTCGGACGTTTTACACGAATTTTTAGCATCTGCCAAAATGGATTTAGGGGAATTACCCTCATTATCGGTTGCTTGTTTTGGGATTGCAGGCCCTGTGCGCGATCGCCAGTCACAACTTACTAACTTAGGTTGGAATTTAGACAGCGATCGCCTTGCCGAAGAATTTAATATTGCCAAGGTAAATTTGATTAATGATTTTGTCGCAGTTGGCTATGGCGTGTTGGGATTACAGACAGATGATTTATATACTTTGCAAGCAGGGCAGGTGATCGAGCGATCGCCGATTGGGGTGATTGGGGCAGGGACTGGCTTGGGTGAAGCATATTTAGGATGGAATGGCGATCTCTATGAGGTCTATCCCACTGAAGGCGGACATACGGATTTTGCGCCAAGGAATGATTTAGAGATCGCGTTATTGCAATATTTGCAAAAGCGCCACGATCGCGTATCGGTGGAGCGCGTAGTTTCAGGGCTAGGAATTGTATCTATTTATCAGTTTTTGCGCGATCGGCAAGCATCGCCTGAGTCGGCTGATGTTGCGGAAAAAGTCAGACTTTGGGAAGCAGGTGATCTGAATGTTGATGTGGCAGCAGCGATCGCGATAAGTAGCGATCGCCTAGCGATACAAACCATGCAAATGTTTGTGGAAGCATACGCCGCCGAAGTTGGGAATTTGGCGCTGAAATTAATTCCCAGTGGTGGCTTATATATTGCGGGTGGCATTGCTCCGAAAATATTACCTTTGCTACAAAATAAAACATTTTTACGAGTTTTAAAAGGTAAGGGTCGAATCAGCCCTATTTTAGAAGCCCTCCCGATTCACATTGTGCTGAATCCTGAAGTGGGACTAATTGGGGCGATGCTTCATGCTGCAAGCTTTATTTGAGGCGCGATCGGATTTTGTCACCAACAGGTAATGGAAATACTTGATTTATTTTTTCTGGAGATTTTTTTAAATCGGCGATCGTTAAATAGTTCAGTACAATAAATTGCATTTTTTCTACTGCGGCAACTGTGGCTGCTCCTTCTTCGATTAACCCTTTCTCTCCATATAATTTTACCCACATATAATATTTGGGTGTGCCAACGCCGACTTGAGTAGGAACTTTTCGTAAAAGCTCATACTCAACTTTTATAACTTCTTTATTTAAGTCTTGAAAATAGCTGGTGAGATCGCGTTGAAGAACCTCATCAAATTGACTTGGGACATTGCCTTGAATATGGCTGTTTTGGACTTTAGCTTGATAAGCGGGAAGCCCCGCGCTCTAACCGTTTACAAGGGTGAGCGACGGGATGAAAGCGAGTCCATTGAGGGGTTCGATACCCCGAAAATGGACAATTATCATGAACTTTAACTACAAAAACCTATACAGGGTATAAGTTTTATGCTATAACTAATCTTGGATATGTGACACCTCTACGGAGGGAATCTGGCATATCTGAGTCAAGAGGCGACAACCATCGCAGTCTTGGTAGGTAACACCCGTCCGGGCCTAGGTCATGAGGAACGTGAAACTGGTGCAGTG
>JBDNJN010000188.1:0-11434 GCA_041687725.1 Pseudanabaena sp. | reverse complement strand
TTCACTCGATCCCCCTTTAGAAACCTTAATGGCTTTTCCTACCATAACCACTGGCTGCGAAATCTTCTCATTGCTTCTTCTCTCAATGGAAGAAGTATGGATAAATCTATCAAACACAAACTAATTTAGAACCAGGAATATTATGCAGCGATGAAAGCGCAAGAAATAGACGATCAATTTACGGCGATTCGGGCTTATGTGGTTCCACCTAATTTAGAGTCAACTATTCTCGCGCAATACCAATTTTTGCGATCGCTATCTGTCCCTGCGATCGTTGAAAGCATTACACCACCGCCTATCCCACAATTTGATTTAGCTCAAATAGAACAGGCGATCTCTATTCGCTTAGAACAGAAACTTACCGCCACCATTGAACGTACGATTGAGAAACGAATAAGCTCTGGTTTTCAAGCAATTATTGATCAAATGACGCAGCAGTTAGACGCACATCTACTAGATTTCAAACAATTACTATCCCCTGCAACTATTCACAAATCTGTTGAACCGACAGTATCACCTATCGCGCCAGAGCCAGAACCTCAGAAACCCAGTAAAGTGGAGAAAATAGATAAATCTAAAATAGGGAGATCTACTACCTCTAAAAAACAGGGTGTTGATGAGGATAATCCTAAGACATTGCAAGTTCTCAATGATTTGAATACGATGAACTTTGCTGATTTAGAGCGCAAGCTATTGCAATCAAAAAGCGGCAAATTTGCCCGACCAATTCATGAACAAAGATTAAAGCGATCAGGACAAAAATTTGAATCAACTAAAGATATAATTGCCAATGTTCAGGGACTTGCCGAAAAGACCATGCAAAAAATCATTAACGAATGGTAATTAATAGTAGGAGGTGATTTATGAATTGCCTCTACTTACAAGTCAAATTACAAGCCAAATAAGATTGCTATATTTAAGAAAGGTAGATTAATTTTTGTGAAAAAGACAGAGGCAATAAACTTATTTGTCCGAGAAGGGTGGACAAAAGCGGATGCAGAAAGAGCATTAAAAGGGCTTGATTTTAGTCAAAATCCTGATGAGCTTACTGTTTATAAATATAGCTCTTTGTTTGCTGGGAAGGAACTAATTAATCGTCAAAATCTTCAAGCTGCTCAAAAAGGGATGGTGACAAGGAAGACCAAAGAGATCACACTCAAGGTCGAAGAAAATAAGAATTTGCATAATGAAACTAGGATTTTAAACTCGCAAAACACGAAACTTTCACAAGACAATGAACAGTTAATTGAGGTCAAAGATCAACTTGAAAAGGAAAATAGAAATTTAAAAAACTTGGTTGATGCAATTAGATTGAAAATTACAATTGAAGGTGACAAGCTTTTGCGATATGAAGACAGCGAAATTCGTAAAGCAGTATCTAAACTTTTTAAAACTATACAAGGTTAACAAAATAAATTTATGTCTGAACAGAAAAACAAAAAAAGAACGTTTAGATCCATGAGTTATCGTGAGGTACAACTTGCTAACTCAAAAAATCGAGTCTTACTCACCAAGCCTGATCAACAATGGCTAAAAAAATCAGGCTATAAAAATGTTGGCTGGGATAAAGTTATTCTTCTCTATCAAAAAATAGAAGAATTAATCCAAGAGCAAGATTACTTGAATGATTTAAGCCTTGGAGAGCTATTTCTGGAAGCTGATCGCATTGGCAATAAATACCTCACGCCAGAAGAGATCGCGGACAACAATCAAAAGTTAGCAGAGGTAAATAATAGAATTAACGAGCAGATTGATCAAGCTTTTCCTGACACAGAAGATGAGGTGATTGATTTTGGAAATAAAGCTGTTCACAAATATCAAACCAAACCTAGAAATAAAAAGTTTTAGTAAATAGAAATATGGATCTTGAAAACAAAACATTAAAAGAACTATTTGATCTTGTTGATAAGATTGGTAAAAATCGCTATCACAAACTCACTGAAAAGAATTTTGACAACTACCAACAATACGAAAATTGGCGCTATGTTGATGGAAATTCTACCTTTGGAACTACACAAGAGAGTAAAGACTGGGTGAAAGACCATTCAGATTCACATTGCCCAATTTGTGATACTCGCTATCACCAAGATAACGGCAGAACAATTGACCACAAACTACCACGCGCTAAATATCCTTGGCTATCAATGGAATTTAAAAATCTATGGGTGATTTGTTGGGATTGCAATACAGAAAAAGCAGAAATGGATTGGTACGAATACGAACGCTATATTTTCAAGCGTTACCCACAATCCTACAATGCGCTGAGAGCATTTAGACCAATCCAATTACTTCAGCGCAAAGCTCTATAAATAAGTGATGATGCATCGCGCAGTCCATCATCACTTATTTGACACTACTGCGGATTAGTTTTACTAGGAATCATCACGATCGCCCAATAAGGAACCTCATCAGCATTAACTGAAGCGATCGCCTTAATCGTTTGATTGGGCATCGTGGCGCGTTCGATATATAGAGCGCGAGAAAATAGTCCTAATTCTTCTAAAACTAATTTAACTTTTGCGAAATGTCTACCGAGTTTGATAATGATCGCCGCATCCGCAACCGCTAGGCGATCGCGTAAGATATCCGCATCTAAAGTTGCAGGCATAATACTCAACACATCATTGCGATAGGTGAGGGGAGCGCCCAACATCGCCGCACTAGCAAAAGTGGAAGATATGCCGGGAATAACTTCCGTATGGAACCTATTCCCAAGGCGGTTGAAAATATACATAAACGAGCCGTAGAGCATCGGATCGCCTTCGCACAATACCGCCACATCGCGCCCTGCGGCTAAATGTTCGGCAATTTTTTCGGCGGCGATATCGTAATAGGGTTGAGAAGAGCGATCGACACTAAAGGGAAGTGGCATCGGAACTTCTATCTGTTCGGGACGGATAAAATCAGCGACGATCGCCCTTGCTAAAACTTTGCCACTTTCCATCGTCGGATAGGCGATTACAGGAACTGAAGTTAAGATACGATGCGCCTTGATCGTCAATAGCTCTGGATCGCCAGGTCCAATTCCTAAACCGTATAGGTTTCCCGCTTTTATTTCACTTTTATCTTCAACTGGGTTCATAGCTCGTTCTCCATCGCTAATGCATTCAAGGCTGCGGCGCACATCGCGCTACCACCTCTGCGACCATGAATGGTCAAAAAAGGTACGCCACGACTATTTGCCGCCAGTGCTGCTTTTGATTCGATCGCACCGACAAAGCCAACAGGGAATCCTAGTATAACGGCTGGTTTGGGCAAACCTTGATCGAGCATTTCCAAGAGACGAAATAACGCCGTTGGCGCATTACCGATCGCCACAATCGATCCCGCAATCTGCGATCGCCATAATTCCATTGCGGCTGCCGAGCGCGTATTACCAATTTGCTGAGCCAGTTCTGGGACTTCAGGCTCATTCAAGGTGCAAATTACAAGATTATTAGCTGGCAAACGTTTACGGGTGACTCCATTCGCAACCATCTGTGCATCACAAAAGATTTTTGCACCATTTTGTAGCGCCGCCCGCCCAATTTTCACCACATCTTCAGAATAGCCAAGATCGTTGACAATATCCGTCATCCCACAGGCATGAATTAAGCGCACCGCTACCACTTGGAGATCTTCTGGCAAAATTGATAAATTTGCTTCGGCGCGAATTGTGGCAAAGGATTTTCGATAAATTTCATTACCATCACGGATATAGTCAAGCATCGTCTGGTCAAAGGAGAGCTTACTTATTTTAGAGCCTAAAGCCATTTAAAGGGATGTGCAACTTAAGGTAGTCCTAAAAAGGAAAGGATGAAGAGAAAAGTTTTGACAAGAATTTGAGAACTGGTTGTTAGAACGTTATTTTTACATGTTTACCGCCTGTTGAAAGTTTTAGTAGTACAGAGAAATTTTTGAGCTTTAAAGTTTTGATATCTTCCCATCCATATTCCAGATGATTAATGTCTTATCAATACTCGCTGTCGCAATATATTTCCCATCAGGTGAGAATCCTACTCCCGTTACCACATCAGTATGACCTTTGAGTGTTTGTAGTTCTTTGCCTTGACTATTCCAAATCTTTACCGTGGTGTCATAGCTGCCTGTGGCAATATACTTCCCATCAGCAGAAAAAGCGACAGTCGCAATGTCGCGAGTATGACCGAGTAAACGATTCTGTTCTTTAATGCTATAGACGATTTTTTGTATGGAGGTGGAAACCAGCGTCTTCACATCTTGCTCAGAGGCGATCGCTTCTGAGCAAGATGCAATTTATCTGTGATCGGATGCGATTCGCAAGCTGATGAAGAATTGGCTTTTGTTAAAAAAGCATAGCGATCGCTTAACTACTGATGTTACGCGGAAGTATTCTAATCCCTTTCCCGCAGGCTACTGTGTACACACAAGCCACTGAACGAGAAACTAAGATTTTGACGAACTTAAAATATCACGAATCCGCTTAAAGACGACTTGTGTGTAAACGGTAGACCTATAATCAGTATTAGGCGTGAAGCTTGGCGTAGAATGTGTTAGGCGTAGCCGTAACGCATAAAAATCCTTAATAATTCCAAAAATCTTTTCAAAGCAAAAAATTATGCAGATTCATCGCTTGGCTCTAAAAAACTTTAAGTGTTTTAAAGAAGTAGATGTTTCCTTCTCAAAAATAACTTTGCTTACAGGTGAAAATAGTAGTGGTAAAAGCTCTTTAATATATGGAATATTAGTCCCGTTTCAAAGTATTAACTTTAATGCTGACTCATTTCCTTTATTCTTGTCTTTTAATGGCAACTATGTAAACATGGGCGGATTTGGGGATGTTTCTTTTAATCATGATTTAAAGAATCGGATTGAGATTGAATTAATGGTCTCTGGAACTTATATAGATTCAACAATTATTACAAGTTGGAAATTTGATCCTCATAGTAGCTCCCCAAAACTAGATCGTCTCAAAAGATTCGATACAAAACCTTCTCTCTTTAACATTGAGATTAAACAAAAAGAGGATTTATCCTACATTGTCAATACCAATAGAAAAGAAGAAGAAATGGTGGAATTGAATTTTCAGTATATTGATGATCTTGAAGATTATGCATTCAGTATCGTCGAATCTCTATATAACGAGTTAATAGTAAATCCTGAATTTAATTTCATAAGTTCTTTTAGATTACATCCTGATCGTACTTATTACCAATCGATAGCAAGCAGTAAAATTGATAAATTTGGTGGTGGTTATATTGATCAAATTTTAGATTGGAATGATAGATCATCAGAAGAGATGTATAAGTTGATTTCTATTCTTAAAAACTTAAAGATTGTATATGATATAAAGCCACATAGGTTGTCAGGCGGAAGATTTGAGATAAAAGTTAAAGTAAAAAGTAAGAGTAAGTGGGAGTCACTGGCTGATGTTGGATTTGGAACTAGTCAATTTTTGCCTATTATTGTTGCGGACTTACAATTGTGGAATGATTCAACCTTGGTGATGTCTCAACCAGAAATACATTTACATCCTTCTGTCCAAGCTAATCTAGGAAACTATTTAGTCAAGCAAGTTAAAGAGAGAAATAAAAACTATATTGTTGAAACCCACAGCGAATATCTACTAAATAGAATTAGACTACTTATTGTAAATGGTGAGATTCGACCTGAAGATGTTGCTGTATATTATTTTGAAAACTCGATTAAAAATGGCAGTGTAGCTCATCGCATTGAGTTTACTAAGCAAGGACAAATACTAAATGCTCCAAAGGGATTCTTTGAGACATATATGATTGATACGATGGATATAGCGCTCAATGCATAATAAGTTTGATCTCTAAGAATTCCTGATGACTAAAAAAGATATATTTATCGACAATAATATAGCGAAAAACTTCTCTAACCCTCTCGATCCTGAGTATAAGAAACTGATTAAATGGCTAATAGAATTTAATTCCGATCCCAAAAATATCCACAATAACGCCTATTTAGTTGTTTCACAAAAATTGATAGCTGAATATTACCGAACGATGGGTCATGCTGCATCAGGTAATAATATTGCTGTAATCATTAACCTACTAACTCAGCAAGGCAGACTAAATCGAATCAGTAATGACCAGATCAAAGAATTTAAGCAAAAATATTTTACAAACAAAGTGAAAAGACGACTAACTTCTAATGAAGAAGATCGAGAACATATTCCAGTAGTTTTATTAAGCGATCGCAAATATGCCCTGACCTTAGATGAAAAATTTACTGCCGACTTATTAAATTTTCCTAGCTTTACCGCAACAGTTGCTAAAAAGCCCTCAGACATTCCTTACGACCAAAAATGAGGAGCGACGCATCGCGTTGCTTCTCATTTTTGAGTTTTAAGATTTTTTGCCCACTTACTGAGTTGCTCATAAATCTGTAAATGTAAGCGCCATGGGCTATATGGCACTTACTTTTACCTAAACGACTCGAATCACTCTTTCTGATCGCACTAAATCACTTTCACCCGCAAAAATCGAACGTCCTTGGCTATTGGGCAACTCCAAGGGAATCGCACCCAAAGGCATTTGCACCGTTCTTAAGCCAATGTCGTTATCTTGACCGATTAAGAAGGTTACAGGCAGATCGAGACGGGGATTGGCGATCGCTGTCATGCTGACTAATCGATCGGCTCGCGATTGGAATTTGAAGCATTGAGAACCGATCGCCCCTCTGACTGCTGAGCGAATACTTGCCGCCGATATGCGTTTGGCGAAACCTTCGGCAGTGATTAGGATTAGTTCGGAATTAGGATGGTTTTGTAAATCGAGAACCGATACACCGATTTGAGTTTCCGAATTGCCTAAACGCAGCGCGATATTTCCTGTGGCGGCGCGTCCTACTGTAGGAATCTGCATTTCATCAGCTTTGAGTCGCAAAATTCTACCTGCGGAAGTGGCGATCGCCAGTTCTTGATCTAGGCTGACTATATCTGCCCAGAAGAGCGAATCATCGTCTTTAAATTTGGCGGCAATCAATCCGCGTGCAGTCATATCCGCAAATTCCGCAAGAGGCGATCGCTTGATTTTGCCTTGACTAGAAATCAAAACTAAACCTTCCTTTGATTCGGGATTCTTTTCCCAAACAAATTGCGAGATAATTCCTTCGCTACTATCAGGTAACAGCGTAATTAAAGGAGTACCGCGCCCTTTGCCTTTGACAATGGGAACATTGGCTAAGGCGAGAGGGAATGCTCTTCCAGAATTAGTTAATACCGCCATTTCCCGATCGCTACGGGTGTCATAGGATGCGATCGTTAGATCATCACTGAGATCTGCCGATTGCGGAGCTTTAGAATTATGATCGAAGCTCTTGATATAACCTTTGTGAGTGAGTTGGACTGTAATATCTTGCGGCGCTGCAATGGGAATATTTAGCTCAGTCGTGAGAGAAATAAGAGGAACTTCTACGAGATTGGGTTGTTTATTAGTTACAGATCGAGATTTTTTCTCAGTAGTTTTTTCAATTACTGGCTGAGCCTGAACTTGTTGCTGAATATTGCGATCGCCTGTTTTTTCAGCTTTAGTATTTTCGGGTTTAGCACTTTTCGAGGTTGCTTTTGATGCAGCCACATCAACGCTTGGTGGATCTTGGTGATTTTTTCCTAACTGCCATGCCAGACGAGTCCGCCTTTGATCGCTATGTCTCTTTTTATGATCGCGCAATTCTTTTTTGAGGAATTTGATCAACTCGCGGCGATCGCCTAATAACCGCTCTAATTTGATAACCTCTTGTTGCAATGTTGCTAATTCGTCACGAATTTTCTGTTGCTCAATCGCCGTGATGCGGCGCAAAGGCATGGAGAGAATTGCTTCAGCTTGGGTTTCTGAAAGTCCAAATTCAGTTTGTAAATCAGTTTTAGCAAGGGCGCTGTTATTGGCAAATCTCAAGATCCTGATCAAGCGATCGATATCTTGGAGAACTAGGGCTAAACCTTCTAATAGATGCGATTTTTCCTGTGCTTTTTTCAATTCATAACGGAAACGTTTGGAAAGGGTTTCTTCGCGAAAAGATAGAAACTCTTGCAATAATTCTCGCAAACTCATCTGCTTCGGTTGTGAACCTTTCAGCGCTAAGAGAATTACGCCAAAATTTGATTGCAAAGCAGTCTGACGATATAACTGCTCAATGATTACTTCAGGCGCAATATCTTTTTTTAGCTCAATGACCACCCGCATTCCTACGCGATCGCTTTCATCGCGAATATCAGAAATACCATTGATTTTTTCATTATTTACTAGTTCGGCAATCTTCTCAATCCATGCCGATTTATTTACCTGATAGGGCAACTCAGTCACAATAATCGCTAGTTTTTGGCGCTTACCAGTCCCCTTGCCGCCAAACTGCTCGACCGATGCAACTCCGCGAGTGGTGATACTGCCGCGCCCTGTCAAATACGCCTCGCGCACACCATCTTCATTCATAATGATCCCGCCTGTGGGAAAGTCGGGCGCGGGGATCAAGCGCAGTAACTGTTCATCAGACAAATCGGGATTATCGAGCAAGGCGATCGCGCCATCGACAACTTCACTCAAATTATGCGGCGGAATATTTGTCGCCATCCCCACGGCGATCCCCGTTGAGCCATTGAGCAAAAGTATCGGCAACTGAGCAGGTAAAACGGCTGGCTCGCGCTCGGAGCTATCAAAATTATCAACAAAATCAACAACATCCGCTTCAATGTCGCCTAGCATTGCCTCATTCCCGATCGCCGCTAATCGACATTCGGTATAGCGCATCGCCGCCGCAGGGTCATTATCCACCGAGCCAAAATTGCCATGTCCCGCCAGTAATGGGTAACGGCTGGAAAAGTCTTGCACCAAGCGCACAAGGGCATCGTAAACCGACTGATCCCCATGGGGATGATACTTACCCAATACATCACCGACTACACGAGCGCATTTCCGAAATGGGCGTTCTGGCACAAGCCCTAACTCATGCATCGCGTAAATAATTCGTCGATGCACAGGCTTGAGACCATCACGAGCATCGGGCAAAGCACGACCAACAATCACGCTCATCGCATACTCTAGGTACGATCGCTGCATTTCGGTATGCAATGAGGTTGGTATGATATTTTCCCCTTTAGACTCCAACCCGAAATCTAGTTGTTGCTGCCCTTGCTTTGCCATAAAATCTACGAACGCTGTGCATGATAATCACGATGACAAAAACAATGTAACAGCAAAACCAAGTCGCATAGTGAGTTTTATAGGCGGTACTGGTGTAAACACAATAAAAAACAAAACCCAAGAAGCTGCGGCGCACGCGCAGCGTCCGCCACAGCTTCTTAGGTTTTAAGGGTTTTTATTGGGCCTACACCAGTGCCGAAAAACGGATAAAATGCAGGTATCTATTACCTATAATTTTTGCCAACAATTGTCTTATGACTCTAAACAAAGTTTATCTAGTGGGACGGGCAGGACGCGATCCTGAAGTCAAATATTTTGAGTCTGGCAAAGTGGTTTGCAATTTCGCGATCGCCGTCAACCGCACTAAAACAGAAACAGATTGGTTTGACTTAGAAGTATGGGACAAAACCGCAGAGGTTGCAGCTAACTATGTCAAAAAAGGCAGTCTTATTGGTATTTCAGGCTCGCTTAAGTTCGATCGCTGGAACGATCGAACTACAGGCGATGAGCGTCAAAAGCCCGTAATTCGTGTTGATAAGCTTGATTTACTTGGCTCTCGCAAAGATAATGAATCTGCAAGCAGTGGTAGCAGTAGCAGCAGCTACGACGACGATTTCTAAATCAGAAAGCCTTGCTTAGCAAGGCTTTTTGATTTTCTATTCGGTTGAATACGGTTTTCCGACTCGAAAATTGGCGATCGCATCGGTAAGAATATATTCAGACGTTTAGAGCTGTTTAGATTTTTCTAGCGAACTACAGATTTAGGAAACCTATTATGTTTAACCTCGGCGAACTCAACTCCACCAACAATCTTCTACTTGATTATTTAAAAAATCAATCACCTGAAACCTTGACTATAGTTGCCCAATCGGTCACTCCCGAAGCCCAGCAAATCATTAACCAAAATATTCAAAATTTGCTCGGTATATTGCCACCGCCCCATTTTAATGTCAGCGTCACTACCGATCGCGAAAACTTAGCAGGTTTAATCGGTTCAGCGCTGATGACAGGTTACTTTATTCGTCAAATGGAAACCAGAATGCAACTAGATCATTCATTTGCCAATGTCGATAGCCCACAAGCATAAAAAAAGGGAGGCGCGTCGCGCCTCCCTTTTTTATGCTTGTTTTTATTTATGTTTCGAGTGAAAACGGATACCAACAAACACATCGTACAAAAATCCAGCTAAATCGGGCATTTTGAAAATCCCCAAGGTCTGCGGTGAGCCATTAGCATCCAAAAGCGGCTTCATCTGGTAATAAGCCTTCTCGTAGTAATACCAAGGCACATTTGGCCAGAGATGATGTATGAGGTGATAGTTTTGACCTAGTAACAGGATGTTTAAAAACTTGCTTGGATAAACTCTGGCATTTTTCCAGCGCGATCGCTCGACAAAAGGACGATGGGGCAAGTAGTCAAAGAATAAACCCAACAAAAGTCCCATCACGGCGGCTGGCACAAACCAGAAATTCATCATGTAGTCAAGAAATCCGTAGTGATAACCGACAAACAATGTCGCTACCACAATCGAACGACTAATCGCCCATTCCAGAAGTTCGTAATTGCGCCAAAGACGACGCTTGAAAAAGAAAATTTCATGATAGAAAAAACGAGCAGCAATTAACCACAATGGTCCACCCGTAGAAACAAAGTGGTCTGGATCATCCTCTTCATCGTTCACATGGGCGTGGTGCTGCAAGTGGACACGAGTAAATACAGGAAAGACAAATCCTTGCAATATGGCAGCAATATGCCCAATCACCGCATTAACGATCCGATTGGGATGAGCAACATTATGGCAAGCATCATGAATTATGGTTCCCAGTACATAGAGCGCTGAAAAATTACAAAGAAACACGAGCCAGTGCGCCCAGCCCCATACCCAATACCCTGTCGTCGATGCAGTTGCTAAAACAATCGAACTTAATAGCAGTAGTATCGTCGGATTAAATCCCTGTGCTGCACCCATCAGACCGATTGGAACAGTTGGGGCTTTGCCCTGCTGCATTTTGTCACTCCTTACACAAATTTCTTATTTTTATCTGGTATGCGCTTTAGGTTCGCGAGGTGCGAAACCCAAATATATTGAGCAGATATATTTTATTGTTGCGTTTTATTACAGCTTTTATTATGCCCTATGCTACCGACAATAGGGCAAGAATTCAACTATGAACTACCCCACCCTGCTACGCGAGGATGCAGGGTGGTTTCATTTTCGGAAAGGGTTAGAGGGTAAGAACTTTCAGGTTGCGCCAGAGGAAATGAATGGAGAGAAATCAGGAAGAGCAGGAGAGAATATCAAAAGCTTG
>JBDNJN010000187.1:0-9930 GCA_041687725.1 Pseudanabaena sp. | reverse complement strand
GCAACGTGTTCTCGCTAATCAGGTTCATCAAGCTTTTGATATTCTCTCCTGCTCTTCCTGATTTCTCTCCATTCATTTCCTCTGGCGCAACCTGAAAGTTCTTACCCTCTAACCCTTTCCGAAAATGAAACCACCCTGCTGCCTGCGATTCTAACAGGACTAGCTCCCGTCGATGTGCAGATGATGGAGCAATCTCTCGATGCCGCAACTGTAGAAAATTTCGATAGTGATTTTAAATTTTTGCAATGGCGAGATTCATTAATCGATCTCGATGTGCGATCGATGATCGTCAGTAGCACTTCGATGGGAAAATCCCTAGAAGGTATTCTCGGCATTGCCCACGAAGCACCGCGTACATGGTCGCGTCCAGAGCGAGAAATGGTGCAAGCAGTCGCGCAACAGATTGGGTTAATCGTTCACCAAAATGAGTTGCAGCGCTTATCCGATGAACGTCAAAAGTCTTACCAATCCGTTCAGTTTGGTCTAGTCGCGCTCCAACAAAGCAACACTCTGGAGAAACTGCACCATACGGCTACACAATTAATGGCTCAGGTTACCCAATCCCCTCTGGCGATATTGGTCGTATGGTTGCCTGGTCGGCAAGGTGGACAAATTGCCTCAGTATTTGCCAGCCGTGATGAATATCAGCTCACCATTAGCGAAACTCTAATTGCGATCGAAGAAGATCCGCTTGTGCAATGGGCAATCCAAACCGAGGGAATTCTGCCGCTTAGTGTTCATGATTTGCCAGAACAAACTAAGGCTTGGTTGAATGCACCTGCCCTTGGGCATTTGATGGTCACGGCGTTACGCACAACTCCCGAACATCAACCGACAGGAATGATTTTGGTTGCCGATCGCGTAGGACGGCGCTGGGTCGATCGCCAACTGCAAGCTTTTAATATGTTGACAAACCAACTTTCTTGGTCGCGTCGTCATTTGTTGTTAGTTGATCATCTCAAACACAATCGTCAAGAACTAGAGCGACTAAATTGGTATAAGCACCGTCGTCTCGAAGATATTTATCGCACAGTTAGTTCTGGCGTTCAGCGTTTATTAGATGCAGATGCTCGTGCTAGTGGGACTGGAGGCATTAACAACATTACGTTACAAAACTCTCTCAAGCAATTGCAGGGTTCTCTATTATCGTTACCGCAAATTATCCGCAAAGAGCAATGGCGCTTGCGTCCCAACTATGAGACTGCACCCCTAGCGGGTATGCTCAAACGCTCCCTAGAACGAGTTGACTCGCTCATCAAACAACGCCAAATTTGGTCACAAGTACATAATCAAGCCAATGTGGTTGTCGGCGGTGACATTGCCAAAATGGAGATGATTTTAAATGAATTGTTGTTATTTGCTTGTGGGCGTTCCGAAGTTGGCGGTCGCATTGATCTTTGGTGTCGGCAAATTGATGAAAAGCTTCTAGAACTATCGATCACTGATTACGGCGTAGTTGATGCGTCTTTACTGCAAGAGTTACATCAAGGCAGAGCGATCGATCCTCTATCACCTTCGTTATTAGATCAGCCTCCAGGTTTACATCTCGCCATTTGTCAGAGTCTGATGTTAGAAGCTGGTGGCGAACTATCTCTTTATCAACTAGAAGACAATCGCATCCTCAGCCGTCTAATTTTGCCGCTATCTAGCTCTTAGCAGCGTTATCAAACTGGACTTGCTGATATAAATCGTTAACGGTGATCTCTGCGTTTATTGATTTAAAGAAAATGCGATCGCCTAAACCATACTCAAACAATACCCATTGCCCTTCTTGATTGCGCTGAAATACTTCCACCATTGCTTGCTCAACTTGCACTAAGACATATTCTTGCAAGCTTTCAGATTTACGATATTGAGAAAATTTGAAACCGCGATCGTAAGCTTCAGTCGATGGTGAAAGAACTTCGATAATCAGGCAAGGAAATAAAATTAGCTGCGGTTCTGTGCGATCGCGTTCATCGCAAGTAACAACCACATCAGGATAGAAGTATTTCTTGTATGGCTGGATTTGGACTTTGACATCAGATATGTAAACTTCGCATTGGCGATCGGCTAGCACGTCGTCCAGCAATTTAAAGCAATTTCCTGAAACTCGATTATGGTTGCGTGTACCGCCAGCCATAGCGATAACTTCGCCATTACAATATTCATGCCGAATTTCTTGGGTTGATTCCCAAACAAGATATTCTTCATAGGTCATCAAGAGGCGATCGGGTAAAGCAACCATGGTGAAAGCAAAATTTGTCGTAGTGGTTAATCAACCAATTTTAGCCTTGTCAAAACTTTATTTTAAAAGCCTTGCTTCGCAAGGCTTTTAAAATAAAGTTTTGGGGTTCTTAATTGCGGACGGCTTCAAACAGTCGCGAGAAATAAAATGAAGTCGCCGTAAATTCTTTGCGCTTGATCGTGAAGCCGAGCTTCTTAAGCACGTTGCGGACATCGGACTCTTTATGCAAATAGGCGCGAGTCGCTTTGCTCGGACCTGGAACCATATCGCCCACTTTCTTCATGATGATGTAGTAAGGATTTCTTGGCGCAAAGCTGAGAATCAGGCGAGACTTGGCAAGGGAGGCGAGATGGGCGATCATCTCTTCCGAGTCGCGATCGGGATAATGAATTAAGACATCCAAACAAATTACGGTGTCATATTCTCCAGACAAGGTGGCGAGATCCTTGACTTCAAAAATAGGATTTGCGGGATCGGCGGCGAGGCTTTTACCTTCACCGACCATCTTTTTAGAAATGTCGCTGGCATATACTTTTGCGCCCATCGCGGCAAGAGGAATGCTCAGGCTGCCAGTGCCACAACCTGCATCACAGACCGTTTGCGCTGTCGCGTTTTTGTCGTTTTTAAACCAGCCCAAGACATAATCGACAGTCTGTTGATGACCAGTACGGATATCGCGTTGCACTCGGTTGACATCACCTTCGCCATAAATCCGCCGCCAGCGATCAAAACCCACAGAATTAAAATAATCGCGAACTATTTCTTTATCTTTTGGGGCTGCTTTGGTTGTGTTGTTGAGTGCTTTATTAGCCATGATTGTGAAGGAAGCTTACAAAAAAGCTGATTAGATTAGTAGTTTTGTTACAGATGATGATTTTAACTCAGAAAGTAAAGGCGGCGTGATTGACTAGGCGTTGCACATATTCAGATATTCAAGAATTTCCGCCAGTCAAGGAACATCAGAAAAAGATCGCCCAAAAACTGGCGACAGCAGCGACATTTTACAGGTCATAGATCCACGTTGTGTTGCTAAAAAATTTCAGCGATTTAAAGTTAATTCTTTTTTATTACCCAAAATCCCTTGTGGTCGCCATACCATCAGCAAAATTAAAGTAACGCCAATCAGCATTAATTGAATTGCTTCAAATCTGCCGCCATCGGCGCGAATTTGTTCAGGGAGAAATCGCGGTAGAGCATTATAAAGCTGAAATATTGCTGCGCCAAGGATTACACCCAGATTATTTCCTGCGCCGCCGATCGCGATGATTGTCCATGCTTGGAACGTAATTAGGGGAACAAAATTATCGGGATAGACAGTGGTTAATTGCCAAGCATAAAATGATCCCGCCATTCCACCGATCGCGCCGCCGATCGCAAAAGCCTGTAATTTATACCAAAATACATTTTTGCCAAGCGCCTTGACCACTTCTTCATCTTCACGAATTGCCTTTAGCACTCGTCCCCAAGGCGATCGCACCAGCCACTCTAACCGCCAATACACTACTGCAACGACTGTAAATAATAGGGCGGCTAGCACAAAGGAATAATATTGACGTGAGATTAGATTTACTAAAGGAAGAGGAAAGTCCTGTACGCCCCTTGTGCCTTTGGTGAGCCATTCTTCATTGTTTACGAATAGCCGCACCATTTCTGACACACCGATAGTGACGATCCCTAAATAGTCTTCACGCAATTTTAAGGCGGTGCTACCGATAATAATGCCGAGTAAACCTGCGATCGCTGATGCTATTAAAAAAGCCAAAAACCAAGGCACACCATTGAGAGTGAGCAATACCGTTGTATAGGCCCCGACCGTCATAAAAGCAACATGACCAAAGTTAACTAATCCTGCAAATCCCCATTGCAGATTTAGCCCTAGACTAAACAGCGCAAAGATGGCTGCGTTAATGAAAAGTGTTGTGATGTATTCGATCATGAATTAATTGACTGCACTAGCGATATATGGCAACTCGAACCCAAAAAGATAAAGGCAGCGCTTAGCGCTGCCTTTATCTTTTTGATTTTATGATGGCGCTAGCGATATATTAAGTCTAGACTGTTACTTAGTGAAAGACTATTTGATAAAGACCATGCGTCTATGCATTAATCCCACTTGTCCGATCCCCGATCATCCTGATAATGACAATTACTCAACTTGTCAGGGATGCGGCTCAGAATTATTGATTGATGGCTGTTATACAGTCACCAGATTATTAAGCGATGCTGGTGGTTTTGGGGTGGTATATGAAGCAACTGATCCCGCAGGCAAAGCAAAAATTCTGAAGGTTCTTAAGCAGGAGCTAAATGAAGATAGCAAGGCAGTGTCTTTGTTTCAACAAGAGGCTTATGTATTAGGGCAGATCGAACATGCGGGGATACCAAAGATTGAAAACTATGTGCATCACGATCTTGAAAACGGGACGATGTTACATGGGATTATCATGCAAAAAATCGAGGGGCCGAACCTCGAACAATGGATCAATCAACGCGATCGCAAGCCGATCGCGCAAAAACGGGCGATCGCATGGCTACGGCAATTGGTAGATATTCTGGCGCTGGTGCATCGCAGCAAATATTTGCATCGCGATATTAAGCCTGCAAATATGATGTTGTCGCCTTCGGGGCAGTTAGTTTTAATTGATTTCGGCACTGCTCGTGAAGCCACACATACTTATCTCGCGAAGATTGGCGGTGTGCAGGGAGTTACGAGTATTTGTTCCGTGGGCTATACTCCGCCCGAGCAAGAAAAAGGTTTTGCCGTACCGCAGTCGGACTTTTATGCCCTTGGCTGCACGATGATCCATTTGGTGACGGGCAAATATCCCCTTGATACTTATAACCCCGATCTCGATCTGTTTGAGTGGCGATCGCACGCTCCTGATATTTCCGAGGAGTTTGCAGATTTAGTTGATGTGATGACGGCGCGGAAGCCTAGCGATCGCCCAATTAATTGTGAAGCGATTTTAAAGATTCTCAAAGAAATTGAACAAATCGATAAACTCGCGCCCAGTGGTAAGACCAACGCTAAGCGTAAATCAGTAAAACAGGCGATTAAAGATTCAACTCGCAAGCCGACTTCGCCGATTTTACTGACTATATCTGTGATCGTTGCCGCCTTTGTAGGATTAGGGCTTGGTACAGCGATCAAGGTTTCGGCGCTCGGTAATTTTGAAGAGATTAGTATTCAACTGCCAGTATTTCAGCAAAAGAGACTGAATCCGAGTAAATTTTTGCAAGGTCATACCGACACAATTCAAAATGTAGCCCTGAGTCCTGATGGCAAGACGATCGCTAGTGCTAGTGATGACGGAACCGTTAAGCTTTGGGAATTGGCAGGAGATAATGCTAATCCGATTAAGGAATTCAAAGATCAAAGCGGATGGGTAAAAGCCGTAGTCTTTTTATCCGATCGCCAGATCATCACCGCAGGTCAAGATAAAAACATCAAAATCATTGATGTTGCGTCAGGAAAGGTGGTCAGAACCATGCGTGGTCATACCAACTTGATTAATAGTTTGGCGATCGCCCCTGCGATCGATCTGTTAGTTAGTGGTAGCTATGACAATACTGTCAATCTTTGGCAAGTGTCCACAGGCAAGCTATGGCGATCGCTGAAGGGACATACCGATAAAATTTGGGGTGTGGCGATTTCGCCCGATGGGAAGCAAGTTGTCAGTGCTAGTCGCGACAAAACGTTACGAATTTGGGATGTCAAGACAGGCGAAACTTTGAAAACTTTGACAGGTTCTCTAGCTGGGGTGACTTGCGTATTGGTCACTCCTGATGGGAAGCAAGTGATTAGTGCTGGTAATGATAAAGTGATTCGAGTTTGGGATATGGCTTCAGGCAAGCAGGTATTTACGTTGACTGGACATGAGGATGTGATCGGCGCGATCGCGATTACTAGCGATGGAAAATATCTTTTCAGTGGTGCTAAAGATAGTCCTAATTCCATCCGTTTATGGAATCTCCAAACTAGATCTTCAATCTTGAATCTGATTGGTCATACGGATCTGGTCACTTCTCTAGTGATTACTCCAGACAATCTTAAATTGATTAGCAGCAGTCAAGATAAAAATGTCGATATTTGGGAAATACCGAAGCCATAGACCTAGGCAATTTGTCGGTAAGCGCTAAAAGGAATTCCTGTACGTTTTTTGATGTCCATGATCGATTTAAATTCACCACGACTTTGACGCTCGGCGGCAATCGCGATCGCCACTTTCGCCTCCATACCGATCGCGATCAATTCATCAGCAGACATGAAGTTAACCCGTTTCCATGAATAACCTACTTCTTGGCGGTAGTCATAGCCAAAAACGACCATTGACTCGATTTTTTTGAGTGTGGAGTTAGGGATTTCGAGAATATCGTGGAGTTCTTCAAGACTGGTGAAAATATGCCCTTCATCGCGTAAGGAGTCAATATCATGGGCATAGACAATCGGTAAACCCAAAACGTTTACTAAGTCATTTTTAGAGCAACTATTGAATTCAATTTTGGGACGATTAGCCGCGATCGTCGCAAATAGCTTGGGATCTTCTGGCAATGGTAAATTCTTGGGATACATCTTGATTAAGTATTCACGCTTCAGCGCAAAGGCCGTAGCAACTTGAGCCATCCAGAGCAATGTTGCAAATGAAGATGAAGAGAAAATAATCGGGATTGCCACAAAGCCTGCACCGATCCCAATCCAAACATTCGAGCGACACTTTACGCCTGCATAGGCGATCGCACCACCACCTAATACTGGAATACAAGACCACCAAACCCATGTTGGTGTTTGATCAAACCATGAAGGTTGAGACATAATAGTACTAAATATTCTTAAGTAGCTTTTTCCGTTTTTCTTCGTATTCTTCGGCAGTGATGATCCCATCATCATAAAGTCTTTTGAGATCGCCGAGTGCTGCGGTAGAATCTCTGACCGACCATGTAGCTTCAGCGATCGCGCCATTAAACCTACGATTAAAGTCCGATTCGGGCATGACAAGAAGGATAATCAGTTCAATAAATGCGGCGAAAGATGGGATACCTGTCCAGCAAAATAGTAGGTAAGCTATTCCCCAACCAGTTTGTCCTAGATAAAATTTATGCCCTCCAAATGCTCCTAAGAAAAAGCACCAAAGAGTTGCCGCAGTTTTCGTTCTCATTGCCATTTCTCTATATTATCCTTTTAATATCTTTACTATTGATATCTTTAAAATGTAATTACAGGCTCATCCTACAGGTTTAGAAAGCTTCTTAGCTAGAAAATATACTATGACGATTCCCAGTTTTGCCTCGAATAAGACTATAGAAATTTGCAGATAAGGATGCAGATCAGAATTGGAGTTGATCGCAAACGCGACCAGACCGACCAGAGCAAAAGGTAAAAATCGCAATTTTTTAGCGATGGGGTTTGCGCTCAAATCTTTAAGACTAGATATCATTAGGCTTCCTTAAGTTTCGCTTGGTTGCAAGTCGCGATAGAATAAACAATAGCTGAATATTTGATTAGGAGTTGGTTTTGATTTCTTCAGCAGCACTTTCTAACACTTTAGAACCTGACAACTTAGAACGCGATCGCGAATTAGCCCTATTCTCCCACCGATCGCATTTTCCTGCTTTAGGAATTAAAAACCGCACTTACTTTAATTATGGCGGACAAGGCGTGATGTGTGAGTCGGCGTTAGAGGCGATCGCCAAAAATTTTCGTCACATTGAGTCGCTAGGATGCTTCTCTACTGCGGCAGGTGACTGGATGATTGCGGAATATAATGCGACTAAGTTGGCGATCGCCCAAGAATTTCAAGTCAGCCCAACGACAATTACGCTTACTGAAAATACGACTGTGGGCTGCAATATTGCACTATGGGCGGTGGATTGGCAACAAGGCGATCGCCTCTTATTATCAGACTGCGAACATCCCGGAATTATTGCTAGTGCTGTCCAGATTCAAAAACGCTTTGGTATCGAAATTGATTATTTCCCCTTAACCAATACCCGCAATGCTAATGCTGAAGATAGCGAGTCGGTTGTAGATTTATTAGTGCAGCATTTGCAACCCAAAACTCGGATGGTGATGCTGAGCCATATTTGCTGGAATACGGGTCAGGTTTTGCCACTGAAGGCGATCGCCAAAGCTTGCCACGATCGCCATGTTTTAGTTGCCGTCGATGCGGCGCAATCGGTGGGCGTGTTGCTATTAAATTTGGCGGATATCGCCGCAGATTTTTACGCATTCACAACCCATAAATGGTGGTGTGCGCCTTTAGGTTTGGGGGCTTTATATATTCGTCCAGAGATTTTCGATCTCGTTGAGCCTGTATTTGTGGGCTGGCGTGGACTGACAGCCAAAACGCCAATCCCGCAATGGCGAGAGGATGGCGCTAAGTTTGAGGTAGCTAGCTCCACCTATGCGCTCTATGAATCGATGCGAATTGCGATCGCCCATGCTAATAGCTGGGGATCACAACTTCAGCGCTATGAACGAATTTGTCAATTAAGTAAAATCCTATGGGAAAGACTCAATGCTCTGCCCCACATCGATTGTATAAGGCAACTACCACCAGAGTCGGGACTAATTTCCTTTAAGGTTAATCAAGAATTAGCGAAAGGGGCGATCGCGCAAAAGTCTCATTCTCTAATCGCTAAACAGTTGGAATCAGAACATCAAATTTTAATTCGGGCGCTTGCCGATCCCGATTGTTTAAGGGCTTCCATTCATTATCTCACTTCTACTGACGATATTGATCGCCTCGTTTCAGTTCTCAATTAAATCTATTATAAATCGATAAGACCTTTGCTATGTCCCTATTCTCACAAACTCCTCAACCAAATCATGACAAAAAAGACCAAACTCTATCGCGATCGCAGGTTTTAATTGCGCTGGCAGTTACCGCAATTATCTTTTTAGGAATCTCCAAAGGTTGGGTTTACTTCACAGGCATACCAATGGTTCCGCTTTATTGGCAATCAGAACATGCGGCGATCGGTGCGGGGATAGGATTGGGAGTAGCACTGCTCAGTAGTGTGATTTTTGAATTATGGGAAAGCTATCGGATTGCGGCGACAGAATATCTAGAAATGGTACTCAAACCATTAGAGCCAGTCGATTTACTTTGGTTAGGGCTATTACCAGGATTGAGCGAAGAGATGTTGTTTCGCGGTGTGGCGTTACCTGCTCTTGGTATGAATGGCATCGCTTTAATTATTACCAGTGTTGTCTTTGGAGCTTTGCATATGGCAAGTGCTAAGCATTTATCCTATACAGTTTGGGCGATCGCGGTGGGGATGATGCTCGGCGCGGTGACTATATATACAGGTAATCTGTTATCAGCGATCGTGGCACATGTTTTGACCAATTCTCTTTCAGGTGTGATTTGGAAATGGAAGCAGGCTCAAGCTAAAGCAAGTTAACAAAAGATGTGGCGCACGCGCAGCGTGCGCCACATCTTTTTGTTAACTTACGCGGAAAGAAAATGCACCACATCCCCCAGCCCCTTCTCCTTGCAAGGAGAAGGGGAGCCAGAATTTTTTCTTGTTCCCCTCTCCTTTGCAAGGAGAAGGGGAGCCAGAATTTTTTCTTGTTCCCCTCTCCTTTGCAAGGAGAGCAGGGTGGTTTCATTTTCGGAAAGGGTTAGAGGGTAAAGATTGTAGAAAAAGGCAAGAGATAAATATTGGGAGAGAAAATAAGATTGAACTAAGGAGCAAAGATCAGG
>JBDNJN010000186.1:0-14547 GCA_041687725.1 Pseudanabaena sp. | reverse complement strand
GATATTAATGCTGCTATCAATATTAAAAACATTGCTGTCGGGCGGACAGTGATTAAAGCTCAGCGTGTAACCGAACCGATTGGTGGTGTTGCTGAGAAGCCCGCGCTGTACGCCTAAGCGTCAGCGTCGGGAGTCGTCACTGATTCCATTTTTCTTAAAAAGATTGCTATGAGGCGTATTTGTACTCACAGTTCTTTTGATTGAGAGCTTTTCTGATTCCGATAAATTAGTGATCACTACTTCTACTTGATCAACAAAACTGCTAAAGACTGTCAATGTTGGAACATCATCAACAATCCACGCCCTCAAATGAGGAACGCGAAACCCTCCAGCAAACGAGATTGCAACATCTTTAGTGGGTTGTAAAGCATTCTTAAGTTCTTCCCCTTGCCAACCTAGATCAACCCCTTCCCAATCTTCGGATAGAATCTCACATTGTTGAAACTCAACCCAGTCAGAATTATTTTCAAAGGCTTCAACACACTGATAAAATCTTAAAATTTGCTCATTCTGCAAACATTCTACGGTTTTGATTAGTGCCTTTTGTTTTTGGCATAGTAAAATAAATCGCTGACCCAGAGTAACTTTCCCAAAAGAAGCATAGATCCCAGATTCTGGATATTCTGGATGTGGAGTTAGCACCCAAAAATTTTTCCTGTCTAAGGTTAACCAATTTGTAGAATTATCAGAAGATTGATCTCGCGTAATTTGATGCTTGACTCCTTGAGACAGCTCTAATGGAGTGATTGGACGCTCAATGATTGGTGAATACCAGCCATCTAAATCACTCTTTTGCAGGGTAGGCAGAGGATTAATTGCATTAATTAAAACATTAGCCCCAAACAGATCTACTCCCGTTCTTTGTTTGGGGTACAAGTAAAAATCAGGATATTGACTAAAAAAACAATCTCCTTCAGTCCGATACACTTGTGCAGAGATATCGTAATTAAGAACCCTATTGCTGTTGTCAGGAGTCAGTCTTTTTCCGATTAAACCATTTTGACTTGTTCTAGAAATTGGTATGGGAGAGAAAGAAGTTGTTTGGACATTTCTTTCCTCTTCTAAAGCATCTTGAACTGCCTTTCTGATAACAAGTCTTCTATCATCCTCTATTCCTGTCAGCAATGCTCTAAGGTGCGGAGTCAAACTTTCAATATTTCTATTCAAATAATTCATCAAAGAATCAATTTCCCAGTCATTGATTAAACCCTGTTCCTGTACGAGCCTATATATTCTCTCTTTATCCGCTCTACGCAAAATACTTTGTGAGATAGCATACCCTATATATTTTGTTGCTCGTGTCCCCTGACGTACTGTAGGTAATAAATTCTGAGATTTTAACCAATTATCCCATCTATTCCATAGAATTGCCTCTATTCTAGGGGCTAAAATCATACCTCTCGGAGCATTAAACTCAGAAGTTGTCAAATTTAGTGCTTCTCGAAACCGTCTGTAATAATTTCTTTCATCAACACTGGCATTTGTATCACTAGCCATATCGTATGCCGCTAAAATCGTTATACCTAAAAAAGCAACACACTGTGGAATCCTACTCACTGAATCTTTGATAAAGGTCAGATCAATCTGGTTTCCACCGTTGATATTTGTCACACCTAGTCTCCGCCTGACAGCGTAGCAAAAGTCATTACGCCAACTGTTACCATGTGGCACTGAATTAAATTTCTTGCCAATACGCTCTAGCACATCATCATCTACGCTGAGATATACTCGCGAGCCTTTTTCGACACCTTCTGTAAAGTAGTTGATTAATTCTTTATTCCAGTCAGCATAGCTAGCCATAAGCTGCGATCGCCCCTGTTCGTATTTTTATTTATAGCCAATTTTTACACTATTACGATTATATTACAATTAAATCAAGATTTTTTATTTTTATGTCTCGATTTATTAATTAGATTTATATTTGCGATCGTAAATACAAAAAATACAAAACTATAATTGACTGTAGAGCTTATTATCGAACTGACGTTAATTAACTATGATTCGTCTACAAAATATTCGCAAAGCTTACTATCTCGGCGGAGTTAACGTTCCCATTCTCAAAGGCATCGATCTAGAGATTCAGTCAGGGGAATATACCGCCATTATGGGCATGTCAGGTTCAGGCAAATCGACGCTAATGAATATCATCGGCTGCCTCGATCGCCCTACTTCGGGCAAATACTATCTCGAAGATCGCGAATTGACTACTTATAACGACGACGATCTAGCCTTTATCCGCAATCGTTTTAGTCACCCATGAACATGATGTGGCAGAGAGAACGCGGCGGATTATTCGCATTCAAGATGGGTTGATCTTGAAGTCAGAAGATCTGGCTGGATTGCGAGCATGACATATAGCTAAAACCTAAAAGAGAGAGTCGGCGCGGAGCGCCGACTCTCTCTTTTAGGTTTTAACTGGAAACAGCTATAAATACACAGCAGCATGAAGGCGATCGCTTTACAAAACTTATCGTTAGTTTTTACGGGAATTACCTGTAAATGCGGCATTTTCTGATGAGATAGAGTTAGATATTTAAGTTGGAAAACCCTATACTGGGTAGTTATTATTTTCATAACTGTTTTCATTTTTTACATACCATATTAAAAGCTAACAAGGTATAAACATGAGCGTAACAGCGTCAAGCGGTGCAGTAAATGCCCGTCCCCGCCTATATCAGACCGCTATAAGTTCCACAATTTCTCAGATAGAGCAACAGGATCGCTTTGCGACTCGTAGCGAGTTGGATGATCTGTCCACATATTTTCAGTCTGGACTCAAGCGCCTCGAAATTGCGGCAATTTTAACCAAAAATTCTGAAAATATTGTCTCTAAAGCCGCTAGCCGTATTTTTACGGGTGGTTCACCGATGGCATTTTTGGAAAAGCCCAAAGATGCTGAAAAGTTAGAAGTCGATCAAGCTGGTTTCGTAGTTGATGTCAAACGCGGCATGGAACTCGGCACAACGATCTATGCTGAAGCCAGCGAAGGTGGCTTTTTAGGTACGATCAAGAGCTTTTTTGCAAACACAGGCATTACTGGTGTCATCGATGCCCCTCCTGCGAGCTTCCGCCCCATTAACGTTTCTCGTTATGGCGCTGACCGCATGAAGAAATCCTTGCGGGACTTGTCATGGTTCTTGCGCTATGCGACTTATGCGATCGTTGCTGGCGATCCCAATATTTTGGCTCAGAACGTGCGTGGCTTGCGTGAAATCATCGAAGCAGCCTGCTCGAGCGATGCCACGATTGTTGCTTTGCAAACCATGAAGCAAGCGGCAGTCAGTTATTTTTTGAACGATACTGTGGCGATCGAAATTATCAAGCAGTATATGGATGTGGCGATCACGGAATTTAGAGCCGCAACACCATCACCTAAAGTGCGTCAGCGAAATTCGACTGATTTACAAGGCTTAGAACTGCCTCAAAATTACTTCAACACCGCCGAGCGCCGTCAGAAGTTTGTGATGAAGGCGGGGATGACTGGCCCTGAAAAAAATGGCGTGGTTAAGGCTGCTTACCGTCAAGTTTTTGAGCGCGATATCACCCGTGCCTATAGCCAAAGTGTTTCTGACCTTGACTCTAAGGTTAAGAATGGTGAAATTTCGGTGCGTGAATTTGTGCGCCGCTTAGGTTTATCGCCTTTGTATCGCGATCAATTTTTCTTACCTTTCATCAACTCCCGCGCTGTCGAGTTAGCCTTCAAGCATTTCCTTGGACGCTCTCCTGAAAGCCGTGAAGAAGTTGCTGCTTATTTTGCGATCGTCTCGAAAGGCGGTTTAGCAGCCTTAGTTAATGCGCTCGTTAACTCCAGAGAATACAGCGACTACTTCGGCGAAGAAACCGTGCCTTATTTGCGTGGTCTGGGACAAGAAGCGCAAACTGCTCGTAATTGGGGCGCACAGTTTGACCTATTCAACTACTCTGCACCGTTCCGCAAAGTTCCGCAATTCATCACTTTGTTTGCGGCTTACAATCAGCCATTGCCCGATCAACATGTTTACGGCTCTGGCAACGATCCCCTCGAAATCACATTTGGCGCGATTTTCCCGAAAGAAACCCGCAACCCTAGCGCATCTCCTGCACCTTTTGGCAAAGATACCCGCCGTATCTTGATCCGTAATGGCGCTGGGATTACTAATCAACTTGGCAATCCATCGGCAACAGGATCAATCGATCCAATGAGTCCGAAGGTCTTCAAACTCGACCAAACCTTGCGCGATAACGTCAAGATCACGAAGGGTAAAAAGTCGATGGTCAAGGGCTTGAGCATTACCAATTCGGAAAGCTCCACCCAAGCCGTAATTCGTGCGATCTATCTGCAAATCATTGGCTTTATCCCCTATTCTGGTCAGCGCCTAACTGCTGCCGAAAGCAAACTGGAAAACGGTGAAATTTCAGTACGCGAGTTTGTTCGCACTCTCGCTAAATCAACAGTTTTCCGCGATCGCTACTGGACTAAGCTCTATGTGACCAAGGCGATCGAATATATCCACCGCAAACTCTTGGGTCGTCCTACCTATGGTCGTCCTGAAATGAATGCTTACTTCGATCTTGCATCGAAGAAAGGCTTCTACGCGATCGTCGATGCGATGATTGGAACCAAGGAATATGAGCAAGCCTTTGGTGAAGACACCGTTCCCTATGAGCGCTATCTCACTCCCGCAGGTGTCTCACTTCGCAACAATCGCAACAGCACCTTGGGCGAAGAGAAAGGCACAAAAGTTGTGGTTGAGAAAACACCTAAGTTTGTGGAACTCGGTCAAGTCACTGAAGATCGTTCTTCTGTATCAATTCGCGATCGCATCAACCAAGGTGTCGATAAGAAGCGCGAACAACGCAAGATCTTCAAGCTCACTACTACCGATCCTGTAGAAACAGGGGCATTGGTACGCGCTGCTTACCGTCAAGTATTCGAGCGTGACATGGATGCTTATGTGGCGACTTCACAGTTCAGCCAATATACTTCCAAGCTGCTCAATGAAGAAATCACGGTTAAGGAATTCATCTTGGCGATCGGTACATCCGAGCTATACACCAAGGAATTCTACGCCCCATTCCCCAACACCAAGGTAATCGAATTGGGTACAAAGCATTTCCTCGGACGTGCGCCCCTCGATCAAGCAGAAATTCGTAAATATAACCTGATTTTGGCAAACAGTGGTATTAAAGCCATGGTTACAGGAATGGTCAACAGTATGGAATTCCTTGAAGCCTTCGGTGAAGATGTTGTGCCTTACAACCGCTTTGAGACTTTCCCTGCGGCTAACTATCCCAACACGAAGCAGCTATACGATCGCCTGACTAAACAGGACAAATCGATTGTTGTGCCTAGCTTTGCGACAGTTAAATCGAAGATTCCGACTACGGTTTAATTTTTAATCAACAAAAAAGAGAGGGCGCAAAGCGCCCTCTCTTTTTGCCCAAATTTCTTCAATTTGTTGTGTGACCAAACCATACCTCAGTTCCATTGCAGTTATCGATGAGATCGCAATTTGACTAGGAGCGATCGCTTTTAATCGTTTCAGTGTGTTTGGTTCACCTTTCACAAAGTCACTAACTACACAAGTATCAAGTAGGTAACGCATAAGCTTAAAGTGTTAACTCTTGAGGCGGAATTAGCTCATCTCGATAGGACTCAAAAGTAATAAAATCTGAAATACTTTGATGTTGTAGGATTATGTCCGACCAACCTTTAATCTTATTTTCTAAAAATGTAACAAAGACTGCGCTTTCGCGAATGCCTTTGGGGACTTCGGCAAGCTCAATTTGTCCATTCTTATAAGTTCCTTGAACAGTTTTCAGCATAAATGCTCTCCAAATAGTTAGTTGGTTAACATTAATTCTGCCACAGCTTAGATGAATAATGGCACAATGCTGTATTCCGATTTTAGCACGAATGAAGCAACCTTTTTTCTCTCCCACTGGCGCGAAACCGATCAGAATAGTTACTCCTGATCGGTTTCGCAAAGCATTATTGCATTTTAAAGAATTGAGTGGAAGAGTACCAAACTAGTCAAGACTATAAATGGAATAGAAAGTATTGCTGCTATCAAACTCCATAGAGAAAAAGTAAATCGCCATCATCTGCATCTTCAACAATAAATATAATCTCGCCCATAACTTCAAATTTCCTCAATTAAATAATCCGCAACTGCTTGCAAATCTGCTAAGCCTCGATTGAGGCGATCGCGCATAGCATCATCAAGTTTAGGATTTTGCAATGCGACTTCTTGAATGGCTTCTAGCCATTTGGATATTGGCACATGACGCACGGCTGCGCGTAGTCCCATGTTTGCCAAGATGCCAAGATAAAAGCCTGTAAAGTCTTGACCTCCATATTCATAGAATCCGTCCCATAGTTCTAGTTTTTCAGGGGTGTATTCACAGTATTGATCGGAGGTGATTGGGGTGCGATCGAGTTGGGGTTGGGGGAGAGGTGGTTTAGTCATAAGTTTTACTACGCTTGTTTAGGCGCTCAATGGTTCAAGATCGATATATTCGCATAGGGTTTTGGGCTGTGGAATTAGCGTCCCATCTTCTGCAAGAGACTCTAAATGAAAAGCGATCGCTTCTTGGATCAGAGTTCTGACTTCATCGACGGTTTCAGCGACAGCTATACAACCAGGTAAATCAGGAACATAAGCCCCATAGCTAGTTTCACCAGTTTCAATTACAACTGCATATTTCATAACTTATTCATCAATTTGTGATTGTTTCCAAATACTTTTTAAAGTCCCGATAGGTACATCAACGCTAGGCTTACCCGAAACTGTTACCGTACCTGCTTTTGTTGGATGTTTCAGTTGTCGATGGCTTCCTTTTGTCCTGACAATAACCCAACCATCTGCTTCTAACGTTTTTAATACATCACGCACCTTCACAAGTTAAAAATCCTCTTTTTATTAAATTTCTTGCACTACTTGAGTAAATTCTCGTAAATTCGCCCCATAGTTCTAGTTTTTCGGGTGTGTATTCACAGTATTTATCAGATGTGATTGGGGTGCGATCAAGTTGGGGTTGTAGGAGTGGTGGTTGAATCATGAATTTTACTCTATTGTTACCTCACATTCTGTCATACCAATTTACATTTCAGGACAGATCGCCTCTAAAATTATTGACAGTGGGAGAGAGTAACTATGATTGAGTAAACTATTCAGCCTGTGCAATTAGACGATGGGACAACGGTTTATGCTGAGATGATTCTTTCTATTCGTTTTTTAATGGTAATCCTATCTGCTTTCTGAAATCTTCATCATAGTTCGATTTTTCCCAGTTTCGAGCAGATTGAACCTGTTGGGGCGTTAGATTTTCTGCTCCTTTGAGATTTGCCCAGCTGAAATCTGCTCCACTTAGGTTTGCTCCACTTAGGTTTGCTCCACTTAGGTTTGCTCCACTTAGGTTTGCTCCACTTAGGTTTGCTCCGCTTAGGTTTGCTCCGCTTAGGTTTGCTCCGCTTAGGTTTACTCCTCTAAGATATGCTCCACTTAGGTCTACTAATCCAAGTTCTTCTACTTCCCCTCCAAGCTCTTCTACTTCATCTTGATTTACTGACAGATTAGTCTTCTGCAATCGGTAAACAGTCTTCCATTTATTATCCAGTTTTGGTTCTTTGTCAAGAATAACTGCTTGGAAATTTACACCACAAAGATTTGTCTCTCTAAGATCTACTCCTCTGAAATCTGTTCTCTGTAGCTTCGCTTTACTGAAATCTACATTTTCGAGCTTTGCATTGCAGAATTTAGCATCTGTAAGATCTGCTTCGCCAAAATCTACGCATTTAATATCAGCTTCATTAAAAATTGCCTTATTAAAAATTGCCTTACCCAAATTTTCTATTTCCGCAATCCATGCTCTGTTAAAGTTAGCTTCACTGAAATCGGTATTGCTGATTTTCACCCATTTGAGAGTTGCATTACTGAAATTTACCCTACTGAAATTAGCTCCGCTTAGATCTGTTTCGTGAAACTTGACTTCACTTAGATTTGCTTCACTGAGATCTTGGTTCGCTAATCTTGGTGAGATTTCCCCGCCAGAAATATCAACTGTTGCTTTCCTGGAATCTTTTTCGTTCCCTATTGATATTGAGATTTTCCCAGTAACAACTCCCGGATTGATCGTCTTATACACAATTTCCCATTTTGGATCAAACTTTGTATCTTTATCTCGTTTTGCACCTCTAAGATTTGCACCCCTTAGATCTGCTCCTGTAAAATCAGCACCACTAAGATCTGCATTGTTGAGCGCCGTCCATCGGAGAATAGCATCCCTGAGATTTGCTCCATTAAAATTAGCTTTACTGAGATTTGATTTAGTAAAATCCACTGCATTAAGCCTTGCATTGCTCAGGTTCGCATCTCTGAGATTTGCCACACTAAGGTCAAGTTTTTCAACCTCTTTTCGCTCCTTTCTCCGTCCAATCACTGTTAATGCTGCTTGAACATCCTGCTTAATTCCTAGAGACAAATCATCCTGCGATTGCTCCAATCCTGAATCCAATAACTTTCCCAGATCTGATGAAGGTGACTTCATTCGGATAAACGCGATCAACACCTCCATAATTGTCCAATGATCTTTCTCTGAATCTTTAGCAATTCGTTCTAGTGCATAAATACCACCCAATCTAATCGCAATCTTGTCACCTTCGCCCTCTTTAGATTCAGTTCCTAATTGATTAATTGCTTGAGTAAAACGTTCTGTAAGCTGTTTCTCTTCAGCAACCTCAATACTTTTTTGAGTTTTCCTCAAATTCTTTTCGGCTATCTCAACATTTTTCTGAGTTTGCTTTAAGTTTTGCCACGCAACATAAGCAGTCGTAGCCACAAAAAAACCACCCATTAGTTGGATAACACCAACCATGATTTTCTGCTCTAAGTCAATTCGATCTTTCTGAAAATTAAAAATCTTCTCTTGCAGTGTAGAGGGTGAAATAGTTGTTGAAGTTGTGCTAGTTGTTGAAGTTGTGCTAGTTGTTGGAGTTGTGCTAGTTGTTGGAGTTGTGCTAGTTGTTGGAGTAGAGGGTGAAATAGCTGTTGAAGTTGTGCTAGTTGTTGAAGTTGTGCTGATAGAACGTATTTTCTCTACTTCGTCAATCTTGGTTTGCAAGGGATTTAGTCTCCACTGGGCGTACCAAAATCCTAGACCTAGACCTATAAGTATTATAGTTAGTAAGAAAAAGAGGAAAGTTTTGGAAGGTGTTGCTTGTTCAGTAGACTGTGTACTCATCTCTGTTTAACATTCTTGAAGATAATGTCAATTATATACATAGCCACAATATCTAACCCCTATGATTTTAAAAATCTAATACTAGGTGGTTGTCCTGCGATGCAATTGCATTAATATACCATTGAGTCCGAAAATATGATAAATTGGAAGATTAGTAGCGAGAGGATCGGATAGGTAGATATAATTTTCGGTTTTTATGTAGAAGGATTTAGGTGTTTTTTGTAACAGCATGACCAAGCGATCATTTGCCTCTCTAAAAGACTCTAAGCATCTATATGTGACTCAACTTGTCTCCAAGAATTTCTTGCATTTCTTTTAAATCTGCATCAGTTTTAGGAAAAGGGAATTTGGGACTGTTAGGATTTCCGCGTTGGATTAGATCTGCGATCGCATCATCATCTTCTCGATTAACCAAGATATAAGCTCGTAATTCTTGGCGAGTCATCTTACTAAAGTCAGGCTTCATCGTCATTCAACCTCCATTGACCATCAGGAAAAATCAAAACTTCTAGACTCTCAGTTATAACAGCCAAAATGAAAACTGTATTAGTATTCGCATTGTAGCGAAATATATGTATTGGCTGATAGCCATTTGAGAGCATCTGGCAAATTTTAACACAGGCGATCGCTTGATCTACAGTTGGCATATATAGACGGATAAATTTTACAAGCCTTACACAAAAGATCAATCAATCTTTTACAGAGCCAAAAGCGGTAATCCATTTTTGCTGAATTGCGGTTTCGAGGATACTTTGGATGATCGCAAAAAATGCAATATTTTCGAGTAACAAGATGGTGATCGCAAAAGTTGCTTGAATTAACGGCAACAAAGTCAGTGATGGCAAATCTTGCTCAATTGTGGCAAAACTACGAATACAAGCAAAAGCTAAAATTGCCCCTGATTTGAGATGTGAGTTGCGATCGCGCCGCACGATATAGCGATAGGTGACTGCAAACAAAAAACCTGAAAAGCCAATCATTCCTAACTTGATTAACAAAATTAAGGGACTACCAAGCTCAAAGCTAGCGATTAGCTGCACAGGTAAATTTAGAAGAATATGCGGCAAAACCAGTTGTAGAGAGTGATGTAGCAGGGCGATCGCAAAAAATGCAAAAACGCTTGCGATCGCGCCAAGGAAACCAGCCTTAAAAGATTCGATGCGATCAGCAACAGATAGATGCTCTGGTTCGTTTGAAAGAAAATGAGAAGATTGCACGCTCGTTAACTATTTTTGGGGTTAAAGCAGTCCTACATTTTCTCACATCGTCACAGTATCAAGACATGTCAAAAAGATGTAATAATTTGTAACAGAATTAACAAGCGATCGCCTATAACGCGATCGAAAAAAACGCAATCAAACTTATGGAACCCGAATCAACCAGTACGGAAACCGAAAACATAGAAATAATTAACGCCGAAGTAACGCCTCTAACCATAGAGGAAGAATTACACCGCCATGAATGTGGCGTATGTGGGTACATATACGAACCATCCGTAGGCGACGTTAAGCGGAATATTCCTAGCGGCACTGCCTTTGAAAGTATCCCCAACGACTGGCGTTGTCCTGTCTGCAATACCAAGAAAAAAGCATTCGCAGATATCGGTGTTGCGGCAAAACCATCTGGGTTTACTGAAAATCTGGGATATGGATTTGGGGTCAACGTCATGACTCCAGGTCAAAAGAATTTACTAATATTCGGATCTCTTGCCCTAGCAGTCGCCTTTTTTATCAGCCTTTACGCTCTAGATTAATTAATTTATATTTTGTTTTTAAAAAATTTTATGAAAAAAAGCATAAAACGCTTTCTTACCTCTTTCTCTCTTTGTTTATTGCTAATTTGCGGAGGATTATTTGGCGCTGGAATGCCCAATGCATCTGCCAATCATGGCAATTGGCACAAAGTTGATCTCCCAGTCGCAATTACGCCCCTCGATCTCTGGTTTGACAAAGCCGATCCTAATCACGGTTGGTTAGTTGGCACTGACGCAACTTTACTCGAATCTATCGATGGTGGTAGTACTTGGGAAGAACGCAAGCTCGATCTCGGTGATGGTATTTATCGTTTTTCATCAATTAGTTTTGCGGGTGAAGAGGGCTGGCTGACTGGTCAACCTGCGCTGTTATTGCATACAACCGATAGCGGCAAATCTTGGTCACGCATCGGACTTAGCTCTAAGCTTCCTGGCGATCCTTTTGCGATCGTAGCTTCTAGCAAAAACTCAGCCGAAATGATCACCGACTTGGGCGCAATCTACAACACTCAAGATGCTGGACAAAACTGGAAGGCCCTAGTTACTCAAGCCGTCGGCAATGCTCGTAATATCAACCGCAGTGAAGACGGACGTTATGTGGCAATTTCTGCTAATGGAAACTTTTATTCGACATGGCAACCAGGCGAGATGACTTGGATGCAGCACAATCGCAATAGTTCTCGGCGCGTGCAAAATATGGGCTATACCCCCGATAATCGCCTCTGGATGCTAAATCGTGGCGGTCAAGTTCAGTTTAGTGAAGTTGGCGAATTTGATCTGTGGGAGAAAAAACAGACTCCTAGAGAAGGCGGTGGTTTTGGGCTGCTAGATCTTGCCTATCAAGATCAAGATAATGTCTGGATTTCGGGTGGTAGTTCGCGCTTGATCCATAGTGAAGATGGTGGCAAAACTTGGAAACGCGATGATTCTGCGGCTAATGCAGGGGCAAATCTCTATCGTATTTATTTCTTTTCGCCCAATCGCGGTTTTGTAATCGGACAGAATGGCACTTTACTCGCCTATTCCCCAGACTAAACAAAAAGCCTCGCATTGCGAGGCTTTTTGTTATCTGCCTAATGCGTGGAGCGCGTTGATCGCATCCGCGCATTTTTGTGTGTAAGCTTCGAGCGTAGCGCGATCGCTTGTTTCAGGTGCAGGAATTAGCTCACCGATTCTGACGGTGACAGGTTGAAATAACTTCGGGAATTTTGCCCCTTTTGGAAAAATTGTTTCCGTCCCCCAAATACTAACAGGCAAGAACGGAGCTTTAGTCTTTGCGGCGATCATGGCTGCTCCTAATTTTGGTTCTGTTACCCGCCCATCAGGTGTGCGCGTTCCTTGCAAAAAAATACCCGTCGCCCAGCCTTTATTAATCGATTCGATCGCTGACCTGATCGCAGCGCGATCGCCTGCCCCACGTTTGACTGGATAAGCTCCAAAAGCTTGAATTGCTTGGCTGAGGACAGGTATTTCAAATAATTCCTCTTTCGCCATAAAGGCAACGGGGCGACCCATGCAACTACCAACAATCAAAGGATCGAAGTCACTAGCATGGTTACTGACCACGATGAGATTGCTAGTGAGGGGTACATTTTCAGTGCCATAAATTCGCTCTTGGTAAAACAAGTACAACATTGGTCTAACGACAATCCACTTAAACATCTTGTAAAAGATTGGATTACCACCGCTATCTTTTTCATTGTTTTTTTTGTTATCAGAGCTTTTATCGTTTTCCATCTACCAAATTCCTAAAACATTAACAAACAAAGCAAGATTCAAATAGAAATAGTGCGAAGCAGTATTTCTTCTATATTTTTTCTATTTTCGTTAACTTTGCTGCCATTGCTCTGGTGTATAAGTTTTAAGTGATAGGGCATGAATAGTAGTTTGCATTTGATCTTCGAGTGCTGCATAGACCATGCGATGTTGCTGCATCATCGTTTTGCCAGCAAAACTCGCCGCAACCACGATCGCATCATAATGACCACTGCCGACTGGAGCATTCATCCGCCCTTGATGGTGCTTATGCAGATCACTACGATCCTCAATTTCGACAATTGTCGCACCGATTTTTTCTCGCAAAATTCTTTCGATTGCTGCTGTTGCATCCATGCTTTTAACTATGGCAAAGTTTTATTTTAAATAACTATATCGCTTCGCAAGCAATCTCTACAGCGCTTTACACGATAAAAGACCACCTAATCGATCCAAAACAGGTCATTTAGCAAGACATTCACTGAGACGGTCTTTGCAAGGCTGCACCCCGTTTAGACCTGATGCGCTGCTCGGCTCTTGAATCAATCTTGAGGTTGATTGTCTGGTGCTTATGGCGATCAATTAAGGGAAATTGAGTTTGCCAGTTATTAATAATGTGAAAATAATTTTCGGCATCTTCTAAACAATATTCATAAATTTCATTAAGAATTGTTTCATATCCCTTCTCTTTGCGTAGTATCTTAATGCCATTCCGAAAAACATAATAGCCCTTAATTCTTTTGTCAATCGGAATACCTAAATAGGCAAATAGATTATTTAAGCCTTGATCGAGATCTGTACGTTGGCTTGTTGTTTGTAAATCAAGGATTCTAATGCTTTCCACTTTGGGAATAAAGTCTAAAGCATCAATTCTTTGACGTAAACAAAACATATCGCTAGTTGATAGACCATATCCTATAAAATACTTGCCTTGTAAACTATACAGGTCATTTAGAATGTCTTGAATTATTCTCTTTTCTTGGGTACTTGATTCAATAAATTGGATTTTTATATACTGCTCATTACTGCCTTCTAAAATGCGAGTAAGTGTGTAACCAAATATTTTTTGAATTACTCCATTCTTATAAAAATCGCGACACCATTCTAAGTCTAGAAAAACAAGATCGTAGATTGAACCGTTGTAGAAATTGTTTATATGTTGACTTGGAAGCTTGAATTCCCTTTTATACATAGAGTTTGGCTTAGAAGTGGGCTAGAGAATGGCTAGCAAGTATATAACTACTATATATCTATACATCGTAACGGTAATATTTAGTTTTTAATCGCTAATTTGCCGATCGCCTGATTAATCAAAATTAGCGATCGCCCGAAATGTCACCGCTAATTTCTAGATCTAGCTCTCAAAATTAAAGCCATATTACGCTCCCACAAGGACAACCACCGCAGCGCGATCGCCGCCGACTTAATTCGCGCTAATTCCTTCTCGCGTTACTGGATCGATAACGGTCAACTCTTACGCAACAGATTGAAGTCTAAAATGGACAGATTCTAATTATCAAGACCTTCTCAAAAACAAACCCCTATGTCGATAGCGACTGTTCCATAATAGTCGGATCTCAAGGAATCTATGTGATTCATGCACAGAAGATTTTGCAGTTACAATTAGGTTAAGGTTAGATTAGAATATGTTCTAGACAATTTAAACTTTTCTTTCTATTGGACTTTGGACAAGATTGAAGCACAAATAGGATAAAAGCCAAGAAAAAAAGGACAATTACAAGGTGACTATAAAACTTGTGATTACCCCAAAAACTAATATGCCTATTCTTCTTACAGAGACAGAATTCCAAGAATTT
>JBDNJN010000185.1:0-15113 GCA_041687725.1 Pseudanabaena sp. | reverse complement strand
GTTAACGAAAAAAATACTAATTTGTAACAACAAATAAATGAATCGATAGCAAAAAGTTACTTCCCGTTAACAAATCGTTAACGAAAAAAATACTAATTTGTAACAACAAATAAATGAATCGATAGCAAAAAGTTACTTCCCACTAACAAGTCGTTAACGAAAAAAATACTAATTTGTAACAAAAAATAAATGAATCGATAACGAATAAGTAACGAGAAGTCTACTGTTTGAGTTTGTCAAGCATTTTGTGTAAAGTCTGAAAGCTAGAAATGGATGCGATCGCGACAATTTAGAGTTTTTGGCACAGCAGCCGAAAAGCAATGTAACAGGACAAGCTTTTTGCTTTAGATTTAAACGAAAAGATGCGATAAAAACAGTAATTTAATTTGTGTCCAATTTTTGCCCACGTAAAAAATATAAGTGCTGGAATCAAGCTGGGGCTGGGGTTTTAACTCATGACCTGCTGATTACGAATCATCAGGTCATGAACGCTTGCTACTTAACTTTTGTGGTTAGTTGAAACTTCAAACTCGGTAAAAACTTTGGCTTGTTCTAAGACTAATTCCAGTGCTAGGGCTTCCATGTCGGGGGGATAGCCATATTGACGGAGCAGACGTTTGACGGCGACTTTCATTCGCGATCGCACGCTTTCTTTGAGATTCCAGTCAATCGAGGCATTTTTACGGATGCGATCGACTAGGACGATCGCTAGTTTTCGCAGTTTATCAACGCCCATAATTTCCTGTGCGCTTTGGTTTTGGGACAGGGCATCATAAAAGGCTAGTTCGTAGGGTTCTAGTTTTAGCGCTTCGCCTCTGGTTTGGGCGGCTTTGGTATCCTTTGCCATGTTTAGCAATTCTTCGAGGACATCGGTAACGCTGATGACTTGATTGCGATAGCGGCGCAGGGCATCTTCTAGCATCTCTGAGAGCTTACGACTTTGGACAATATTAGTGCGGCTACTGGCTCTAATTTCATCCTTGAGGAGTTTTTGCAGGAGTTCGACTGCGAGGTTTTGATGTTCCATGCCGCGCACTTCTGCCATAAATTCATCGGAGATAATCGAGATGTCAGGATTTTTAATACCTGCTTCATCAAAAATATTAATTACTGCATCGGATACTAGCGCTTGATCGACGACTTGACGGATTGCGGTTTCGATTTCTTGGTTGCTGAGTTTGCCATCACCGCCACTGCCTTCTAATTTACGGAGACTGGCTTGGATGGCTTGGAAAAATGAGATTTTCTCAGAGGCGGCGATCGCGTCGGGATGTGGGACAGCGAGGGAATGGGCTTGGGATAGGGCGTTAACTTCGGACAAGAAACGGTCTTTGATGGTGGGGGCGGCTACATAGTTGGTGGCATTTTTGAGGATGTTGAGTTTTTCGCCTGTGTCGGTGTCGAAATAATGCTGATAGGTAAAGTCAGACATGATCTGCTCGACGGTTTCTAGTTTGGCGAGCATTAACCCCACTGCGACATCTTGATTGAGTGTGAGTTCGCCTTTACCGCCACTTTGGGAATAAAAGGACAGGGCTTTTTTGAGTTCGGCGGCTAGTCCCAAATAGTCCACGATTAAGCCGCCTTTTTTTTCATAAAAGACGCGGTTAATTCGGGCGATCGCTTGCATCAGGTTATGACTTTTAAGCGGTTTGTCGATATACATGGTGTGCAAACATGGGGCATCGAAGCCCGTTAGCCACATATTGCAGACTATGACTAATTCGAGAGAGTTTTCGGGGTCTTTGAGTCGCTGAGCTAGGGTTTGGCGTTGTGCCTTGCTGGTGTGGTGTTTAACGAGGTTTCCTTCATCGGACGCACTGGCTGTAAATACGACTTTGAGTTTGCCTGTTTTCAGGTCGTCGCTATGCCAATCGGGGCGGAGTTTGACGATCGCATCGTAGAGATTTACGGCAATTCGGCGGGTCATGGTGACGATCATCGCTTTGCCTTTGTTGACCGTTTGCCTTGCTTCAAAGTGATTGACGATATCTTGGGCGATCTGTTCTAGGCGTTTGGTGGAACCGACGATCGCTTCAATCCTAGTTTGGTTAGCTTAACAAGCGGGAAGCCCCGCGCTCTACCCGTTTACAAGGGTGAGCGACGGGATGAAAGCGCGTCCATTGAGGGGTTCGATGCCCCGAAAATGGACAATTATCTTAATTTTAACTACAAAAACCTATACAGGGTATAAGTTTCATGCTATAACTAATCTTGGATATGTAAAACCTCTACGGAGGGAATCTGGCATATCTGAGTCAAGAGGCGACAACCATCGCAGTCTTGGTAGGTAACACCCGTCCGTGCCTAGGTCATGAGGAACGTGAAACTGGTGCAGTGAGTCCAAAAGACGATGACCTGTATCTTCGGACGTAAAGCTCAAAGTACGAGTCTTCTGTAAAAGAGCTTTCTTCGGGAAGCCCGCGCTCTAACTGTACTCAGTTGAGCGTCGGGAGGATGTCACAAATAGAATTTCATATAAGTAGCTAGGCATAATAAAAACCAAACCCAAAATGCTGTGGCGCACGTTGCGCGTGCGCCACAGCATTTTGGGTTTTAAGTTTTCATTTGCCTAGCCAATCTCTTTTGTTTAAATTAACTTAAGGTTGCCTTGAATTCATCAACTGTTGAATAGATCTTAAAAATCTTGGTCATGCTTGTAAGTTCAAAAAGCATTTGTACTTGATCGTTAGCGCCGCAAATCACCATATCCCCATTACTGTTGCGGATCGATTTCAAAGCCGAAACCAACGCTCCCAATCCAGAACTATCCATGAAAGTGATCGCCTGAAGATCGACTAATAGGTATTTGGGAGGGGTTGCTAGTGATGCAACATCATTGACCTGTCGCCGAAAATCTGCCGCCGTCGTCACATCAAGCCTTCCTGAAGGCTGCATGATTTTTACTTGATCGCTCATGAATTTATCTCCTGAACTAGAGTTCTAATTGTTTTATAAGCATAAATCTTTATCGATTATTTTTGCGCTCATTTGGGCTTTAATTAACTCTTCGCATGTTCAACAATTTTAAAATTATGACTGATTTACCTAATTCACAAGCGATACAAGACCTATTGAATACAGTTAACGATCGCGATCGCCAAAAAAGCATTGTCGAATTAAATATGGTGCGCGATATCACGATCAAGTCCAATGGGGTAGTCAGCTTCACTTTGTTACTAGATGATCCCAATAGCCCCAAGCGCGATCCATTAATCCAAGAATGTAAGACGGCGATTAGGGCGATCGCTTCAGTTACTGATGTGTGGGTAAAGGTAATCGCGAATAGTCCCGTTGTGGCGACACCTGCCGCACCGACTAATGCCTTGAAAGGCATTGAAGGCGTAAAGTACATCCTCGCGATTTCGAGTGGTAAGGGCGGCGTGGGTAAAACTTCAGTTGCTGTTAATGTCGCCGTTGCCCTTGCGGATATGGGCGCAAAGGTAGGTATTCTTGACGCGGATATTTATGGACCAAATGTACCTGTGATGTTGGGGATGGAGTCGGCACAAGTAACAGTAATCAAGGCAGAAAATGGCACAGACGTGGTTGAGCCAGCTTTTAACTATGGCGTAAAAATGATTTCCATGGCATTTCTGATCGCCAAAGATCAGCCCGTAGTTTGGCGTGGCCCGATGCTCAATGGTGTAATCCGTCAGTTTCTCTATCAAGCAAACTGGGGCGAACTTGATTATTTGATTGTGGATATGCCCCCCGGAACTGGTGATGCACAGTTGACGCTCACGCAGTCTGTGCCATTAGCTGGAGCCGTGATCGTGACGACACCACAAACGGTTTCATTATTGGATTCACGCAAAGGTTTAAAGATGTTTCAAAATATGGGTATCCCTGTTTTGGGCATTGTCGAAAATATGAGTTATTTCATTCCGCCCGATATGCCCGATAAGCAATACGACATTTTTGGCTCTGGTGGTGGCAAGAAAACTTCCGATGAGCTTGGTGTAGATTTGCTCGGTTGTGTACCCCTAGAAATTAGTCTGCGCGAAGGCGGCGATCGCGGTGTCCCTATTGTATTAGGTCATCCTGATTCGGCTTCGGCTAAGGCTTTAAGGGAGATTGCAAAGGCGATCGCGACTAAAGTTCAAGCATAAAGAAAAGACTCAATAGGTGTTTCAGGCAATGCTTCCGTTGGATAGGAAGAATCGATTTATCTCATCGAGCGGAACCATTGCCCAACTTTTCTTTTCCATAATTTACAAAACCAGAGTTTAGAAGTTTCGGCGCTAGATACGTTAGAATTTTTAAACTCTCACACATAATTAGTCTGTAATCAATGTAAAATCAGATACGTTTAGACCAAGCTAAGGCAAACAAAATTTTTTATGCTTTTAACAGAACAGGCTCCATCAGCTATCAAGAACACCGTCGGTTGTGTCTTAGTAGTGGAGGACGAAGCGATTATTCAAGAGGCGATCGCTTTTGCTTTGCGCCAAGACGGATATAGCGTTTTGCTAGCTGAAGATGGTTATAACGCTTTGCAAATTGCTAAGACTGCGGCAAAGTTGGACTTGGTGATCTTAGATCTGATGTTACCTTCGATTAATGGGCTAGATTTTTGTCGTATTTTGCGACATGAAGGTAATAACGTTCCTGTTTTGATGATTAGTGCTAGGGGTAACGAGTCCGATCGCATTGCGGGCTTAGAAGTTGGAGCTGATGATTACCTTAGTAAGCCATTTGGAATGCGTGAATTAGTGGCGCGTTGCCGTGCATTACTCCGCCGTAGCCGTCGTGATTTTTTGGCAACTAATAATGTCACAGTTTATAAATTTGGCGATATCACCATGTATCCCGATGAATGTCGGGTGACGATCAATGATGCCGAAATTAATCTTTCGCCAAAAGAATTCCGCTTACTCGATCTATTTATGAGTCATCCTCGCCGCGTTTGGTCGCGGGAGCAACTACTCGAAAAAGTCTGGGGTTTAGACTTTGTTGGCGACAGCAAAACCGTTGATGTGCATATTCGCTGGTTGCGCGAAAAAATCGAGGTTGATCCGAGTGATCCCAAGCATATCGTTACTGTCCGAGGCTTTGGTTATAGGCTAGGTTAATAATTTTTTTTGTTACGACTATCTTGCCAAGCATTGCCAATCCCTTGCACCACACCGCGCCCAATCAAACCAATACCGCGCCCGATCACATTGGTTAAGACATACACAAACCCACTACCAAGAAAGGCGATCGCCGATTTTAGTCGTGGCGCGATCGCGTCTTGTAGTTCTAGAGCCAAAGTTACGGCTAGCTGCACCCCTTCTAGTTGCTGTAGCTCTTGATTGCGAGGCATATAAATATTTATTCTGGTGATACCGCGATCGGTGAAGCCCATTAGAACTTGACGGCTCTCAAAGATTAATTGCGGCTCAGTAATATACTTTTCTAAGCGATATTTCCAAGATAAATCGTTGCGAAATCTTTCAATTTCACGAGTTGCTAGTAAATTATATCGATAGAAATTTTGTTTAATTTCTTCCACATCAGCAAAATTATTTAAAAGCGGTTGAATTACTCCATTAGCAATTTGAATAATCAGATTGTCTAAGATTAATTCAGTTCTTTGCATCGCTTCAGGTGCGCCTATAGATGCACTAGAGTTGTCAACTATTAACTCTGTTTCAAATAATAAATGTGACAGAAAGTTCTCGACATGAGGAATTTTATCCAGAAATTCTGTTTGGACGATCTCTAGATCGTTAATCAAAATATCAACAACATTTACTTCATTATTTACTTCACTGTTAGCGTTAGAAATATTATTAACAACATAATATTTACCAAAAAAATTAATCGTAGATTCCTGCCAAATACTTTTTAAAATATCAGGTATTTTTTGAGATAATTGCGATGGCTCGATTCCTGAGAATCTCAACTCAGTCAGGCTTTGCTCGATTTGGCGCAACACAGCATAAAGAAGTTTGCGTTTTTTTTCATTATTTAAAATATCGATTTCTAAAGGGATTTTACTCGAATTCACTAAGTTCGCTTGCAGTTTTTTAACTGTTTTATCCCATAGGCTAGCTTGAATTGCTAAAGCATTATTATTGGTATTGTTCAGTTTTTGATTAGATATATTTTGTGATTTATTAGTTACGCGATCGCTTCTAATTAATTCGACATCAGGACTAGGAATTTCCTTAGAAATAACAGGCGTTGTCTTTTGTCCCCATAGCCGATTTATCAGCCAACGCGCCGCTGCCAATTCTCGCGCCTGCCCTGCTAAAACCATCTTGGCAAGGCGATCGCCAATCTGATCATGATTTGGGTTAGTGACACTTTCTTTAACTTCAGTTAGCACGCGATCGATCTGCCGTAGCCCTGCTAAATACAAGTTACGCTGCACGATCGCCACAACGCTTAGATTGGTTAGATTACTTCCCAGTCTGTCGCGATCGCCCCAAGGTTGATCGATCCAATACCGATTCCCCAAAGCAACTTGACGAATCGCGGTAACTAATTCTTCAGGATCTGTCCCCTTTAAGCAATAACCATCAACATCAACCCTCAAAGCCATCTGCAATAGTTCAGAATCCTGTAGAGAACTCAATAAAAAAATCGGTAAACGCGGATATTGAGATTTTAATTGCTGACAAAGCTCTAAATCAGCTTGGCGCGAAAATTCGACTGATTCTCGATTTTTCACGCCTAAATTAAAATCAAGAATTACTAAATCAATGTCAGTTACTTCTTGCAAAATTCTTAAAACATCTTCTGCCATCTCAGCTTCAGCCATCACCTCGAAGTCAGGAAATTGAGCTAGCCACGATCGCATTCCCATCCGAAAAATGCGATCGCTATCAACTAAAAGCAATTTAGATAATTTGTCACTCATCACGGAATTTAGCGGAATTTGTCAGACGGTTCAACTCAATATATAGCAATCCTATAATCATTTGTCGGCAGGCCTCATAAAACCCTTAAAGCCCCAAAGAGCTGTGGCGCACGCGCAGCGTGCGCCACAGCTCTTTGGGGCTTAAGGCAAGTTTTGCCCCAATGATCGCTGTACTGCATAGACATTCGCTGCTAGACTAACAAAAGAAAAATTTAGCGATTAGCACAAATATTGAATCGATGCCTCAAGACACTGTTGCGAATGTTGCGACCTCTGCACCCAATATCACCGCAGATGAAGCCTTAGTCTATTACGAAGATATGGTATTGGGGCGTACTTTCGAGGACAAGTGCGCTGAGATGTATTATCGCGGCAAGATGTTTGGATTTGTGCATCTCTATAACGGTCAAGAAGCCGTTGCTAGCGGTGTGATTAAGACCATGCGCTCTGACGATTATGTATGCAGCACCTACCGCGATCACGTACATGCGCTCAGTGCAGGTGTAACTGCTAATGAAGTCATGGCTGAGCTATTTGGCAAAGAAACAGGCTGTAGCAAGGGTCGTGGCGGCTCGATGCATATTTTTTCGGCAAAGAATAATTTCTTGGGTGGATATGCCTTCGTTGCGGAAGGGATTCCTGTGGCAGCAGGTGCAGCATTTCAGTCAAAATATCGTCGTGAAGCGATGGGCGATCCTAATGCTGATCAAGTTACTGCTTGTTTTTTTGGTGATGGCGCAAGTAACAATGGTCAATTTTTCGAGACCCTAAATATGGCGGCGTTGTGGAAGTTGCCGATTATTTTTGTGATTGAAAATAATGATTGGGCGATCGGGATGAAGCACGATCGCGCTACTTCCGATGTGCGAATTCATAAAAAGGCTGGAGCTTTCGGCATACCGGGTTTTGAAGTTGATGGTATGGATGTTTTGGCAGTCCGCGAACATGCTCAAGAGGCAGTTCGGCGCGGTCGTGCTGGTGAAGGGCCAACAGTTTTAGAATGTATGACCTATCGCTTTCGAGGTCACTCTCTAGCCGATCCTGACGAACTACGCAGCAGGGAAGATAAGGATAAATGGTTTGGACGCGATCCAATTAAAATCTTTGCTAGCCGCATTCTTGAGCATGGCTTGGTGGAAGAAAGTCAGTTGAAAGACATTGACAAGAAAATTCGTGATGTTGTTGAAGAGTGTGTCCGCTTTGCGGAGACATCTCCCGAACCCGATCCTAAAGATCTGTTCCGTTATCAGTTTGCTGAAGACGAATAAGATAAAAAAGGAGTCGCTTTGCGACTCCTTTTTTATAGTTTGCATCGTGATATTTGGGCTTGTTCCCAATTAACATCATTAACGATCGCCTTAGAAAAATCGCAATTAACTAAGGTTGCATTGTAAAACGAGGCTTTAGTTAAATCTGCGTACTGAAATCTTGTCCCTGTCGTCATTCGAGATGTATTCATTGCTAGGCGAAACAAGTAGAGACTGCCAAAAATTTGTAATGGCTCGATCGCTAAAAATGTTAATAGCGCCGTAAAGCTATTGAATTTCCATAAACTCGCGATCGCTTTAAAAGCACCATAGACTAATATTTTCGTAAATGCTGATCCGCAGAATCCTGAAACAAAGGCAAGGACTAGGGAAATAGGAATTGCGATGATTGTTCCTTTTTTGCTGGCGATCGCAAAGCTTCCTGTAAAGCTAACCGCAAAGCCAACCGCAAACACGACGATCGCCACAATTGCCGCCCAATGGACTGTTTCACGGTTGATCGCCTCTATGCCAAAAATAGAAATGATCGCAAAAGCGACCAACAAAATCGCTGAAATCATCGCCGTACCTGCAAACATCAACGAGATCGTAAATGAGGTGATATTCGTGATCGCGTTTTGACGTTGGCTTCTACCAGCGCGGACATTGGCAAAATTAGCGGCTTTAAGTTGCGAACGAGAAAAGTTGCAGCCGCGAATATCCGCACCGCCAAAGTCCGCGCCGACTAAGTTTTTACCCTTGAAGGAGCGATCGCGCAAATCTTGATTTGTAAAGTTGAGACTTTGACTCATATTTCCTATTATGAATTTTGAGCTAACTCGCCTAAGGTTGGCTTAGAAACATGTGGTAGTCCCCAGCCCAGCTTTTCGCGCAAAACTTGGAAAAATTCACCTTTCTGTAAACGAATAAATCTTGCAGGATATTTTGATCGTTCAACCTCAACCCGATATTCGGGATACACATAACATCCCGCATTACCATCGACAACTAACACCAAACGATGACGGTTAGCAGGAGTGACGATCGCTTTCTCGGTATTCGCAAATACTAGCGCCCGTGATGCCATTGAATGAGCGCAAATGGGAATAAGCTGAAATACAGGAATTCCTGGTTCGATAACTGGTCCCCCTGCGGAAAGTGCATAGGCAGTCGAGCCTGTCGGCGTAGAAATAATCACGCCATCCGCCGCAATATCGACAGGCAGATGACGACCAATCTTCACTTCAAAATGACACATGCTGGTCAATGGTTCGCGATGTAAGACCATTTCGTTGAGCGATAGGGCTTCCCAAAGCAAACCTTGGCTATCGTAGACGCGCACCGTCATCATCGATCGCTGCTCGACTACATAATTGCCTTCGACGATTTGGGCGATCGCCTCTTCCCAATCAGTCAAATAGGTTTCTGTTAAAAAACCCATATGCCCTGTGTTGACATTTAACAAAGGTAAACCAAGTGGGGCAATTTGACGACAAGCGGATAGGACTGTGCCATCGCCTCCTAAAGCCACGGCGAACATGACATCATGATCGAACCCTATTGGCACTAAGCTTTCGATCGCTGTGTGACAAACGGGAGCATCTGGCTTGCCATAGCCTAAAATACCGCCATTTCCCGTCGCCATAACAGTCTGGATACCGCGCTTTTCTAGCCATAGCTTCATATCCATCGCTACACGCTCAGCGACAGGTTTTGCGTCGTTGTATATAATCCCGACTTTTGGCACGCTCAATGACTACCTAGACTATTCAAAATTTTGTCCGTTCGGTAATTATAGCTTTAGCGAATGCTAACTGAATAACTTCTGTCGGTGTGGGTTGAGACTCATGCCTGTTTTTTGCACGCTGAGCCATTCTGCGGAAAATAAGTTAGGCATACCAGAAGGCAAAGCTTTTTGGGTTTTAAGGTTTCTCTTAATGATTTTAGATTTATGTGATTGTTTATACATATACCGATAGCTTAGCTGACCTAATGTGAAGTCTCTGATCCGACATCTTCGATAGGGAAATTCATGCCTACTAAATCAACTAGCAAAGTTGTTAAAGAGCGTAGAGAATATAATACGTGGGTTGCGAATGAAACTTTAGAAGACTATTCGCTCCGTTATGCTCCTAAATCATTCAGAAAATGGTCAGAATTTTTAGTTGCGAATACAGCTTTAGGGGGGACCTCTTTTCTAGCATTAGAGGCGATCGGCGGCTCATTACTAGTCAGCTATGGATTTGCCAACTCTTTTTGGGCAATTCTGGTTGTGGGAGGGATTATTTTTCTGACGGGTTTGCCGATCGCTTACTATGCCGCGAAATACAACATTGACATTGACTTGCTGACCAGAGGTGCAGGTTTTGGTTACATTGGCTCCACCATCACCTCGTTAATTTATGCTTCCTTTACATTTATATTTTTTGCCCTCGAAGCCTCGATTATGGCGCAAGCCTTGTTGCTATACTTCCATTTACCGTTATGGTTGGGCTATATTCTCTGTTCTCTAATCATCATTCCTATAGTGTTTTATGGGATCACGCTGATTAACCAGTTGCAACTTTGGACGCAGCCGATCTGGTTAAGTTTGATGATTCTCCCATTTATTTTTATTGTCTATAAAGAACCCGATGCGATCGCCAACTGGATGAATTTTGCAGGCAATTCCCCTAGCGGGGATAAGTTTCACCCGCTTCTGTTTGGAGCCGCCGCAACCGTATCCTTTTCTTTAATTGCTCAAATAGGAGAACAAGTAGACTACCTGCGATTTTTGCCAGAAAAACAAGAACACAATCGCATTCAATGGTGGCTTGCAGTTGTGATCGCGGGACCTGGTTGGATTATTTTTGGTGTTGCGAAGCAATTGGGAGGCGCTTTCCTCACATCTCTAGCCATTGATCATGGTATTGAAACTTCCCAAGCCAAAGAGCCGATTCAAATGTATATGGGGGGATTTGCATATATGTTTGCCGATCCTCGGATCGTTTTATCGGTGGCGACATTCTTTGTGATTGTCTCGCAAATCAAAATCAATGTTACCAATGCCTATGCGGGATCGCTAGCATGGTCGAATTTCTTTTCAAGACTTACCCATAGCCATCCTGGGCGCGTAGTTTGGTTGATCTTTAATGTTGCAATTTCTCTGCTCTTAATGGAAATGGGGGTGTTTGAAACCTTAGATCTGGTGTTGGGACTGTATTCTAATGTGGCGATCGCTTGGATTGGTGCGGTTGTCGCTGATTTAGTGATCAATAAACCTTTGGGAATTAGTCCTTCCTATATAGAATTTAAACGCGCCTATCTCTACAACTTTAATCCTGTTGGCTTCGGCTCAATGATGATTGCTTCCATTATTTCGATCATTGCTTTTGTCGGAGCTTTTGGAGTTTATGCTCAAGCTTATGCACCATTTTTGGCTTTAGGTATTGCTTTCGTGCTATCGCCGATCATTGCGATCGCCACCAAAGGTAAGTACTACATAGCCCGTGAGAATGTCTATCGTTCTCAAAGAGTCGATCCGCAATCCCTCATCGCTTGTAGTATTTGTGAACAGGATTATGAACCTGCGGATACTGCCTATTGTCCTGTATATGATGGCGCAATTTGCTCCCTTTGTTGCAGTCTTGATGCCCGATGCCATGATAGTTGTAAGACTGACGATGACAATCTCAGTAATTTGACACAGGTTCTAGTTCGCAATATTTTTTCTGACAAGTTTTCGCCTCAGTTGGGAGTTCGCTTAGTTCGGTTTACAGGTATATTTTTGTTGCTTTTAGGGATTGCCGCCGCCATTTTAGGACTGGTCTATTACCAAAGCATCTTGCCAACTCCTGCTTTTTCAAACATCTCTAACACTGTGTTTTTTGGCATTTTGGTAGAACTTTATGCACCGCTATCAATACTAATTGGAATGGGAACTTGGTGGTTTGTCTTGATTGAAGAAAGTCGGGAACTAGCTGAATCTGAGCTAGATCGTCAAAACGATCAACTTCAACAGGAAGTGGATGAACGGCTAAAGGTTGAGGGTGCTATGCAACAGCTTACTTCAGAGCTAGAACATCGCGTTGAAGACCGTACTAAGGAATTATCGGAAGCGATCAATCGACTCAAACAAACCCAAGTCCAACTGATTCAAACGGAGAAGATGTCTAGTTTAGGACAGCTAGTGGCGGGTGTTGCCCATGAGATTAATAATCCTGTAAATTTTATTTCTGGGAATCTCGTTCATGTAAAGACTTATACCCAAGATTTACTAAATTTAATTAGTCTATATCGAAAGTATTATCCTCAGCCTGCTGCCGCGATTCTAGAGGAAGAAGAAGCGATCGATTTAGAATTCTTGATTGAAGATTTACCCAATATGCTCGCTTCCATGAGAGTAGGCTCAGAGAGAATTCAAAAGATCGTTGTTTCGTTGCGTAATTTCTCACGCATGGATGAGGCGAATTTGAAACCCGTTGATATTCATGATGGTATTGATAGTACTTTAATGATTTTGCAAGCAAAGCTTAAATCCAGATCTGATCGCCCAGAGATTGAAGTGATTAAAGAATATGGTGAGCTACCTGAGGTGCAATGCTATGCAGGACAGCTCAATCAAGTGTTTATGAATATTATTGCCAATGCCATTGACGCGATCGAGGAGAATTATGGCGATCTCCAAATCACAGAATTCGGTCAACCAACAAAACAAAGCATCGGTAAAATCAAGATCCAAACTGAACTCAACCAGAATGCCTATGTAAGAATTACCATATCTGACAATGCCAAAGGTATTCCTCCAGAAGTTCAACAAAGATTATTCGATCCATTTTTTACCACTAAACCTGTGGGAAAGGGAACTGGCATGGGTTTATCGATCAGTTTTCAGGTGATCACCGAAATCCATAACGGCAGCTTGAAATGTAATTCTGAAGTCGGAAAAGGAACAAAATTTATCATCGAAATTCCCATCGAGCAGGCAGCTATGGGTAGCTAAAACCAAAGCCAAAGAGAAGCTGTGGCGCAGCCTGCGCCACAGCTTCTCTTTGGATATCGGCAAGAGATGTTTCGCGGACAAGCTCTTGATGTTGAGTTTGCGAAATACGCTGCACTTCATAGGTTTTGCGCTGTTCCTCAGCAATCTTGCGATCGGTGAGGGTTTGCATTAGGATTTCAGGCGGTTCGATTTCACCAAGCAGAGTATCAACCGCTTGCACGTCGTAGGTTTGCATCGCAGTATGAATAAAATTGGCGGCTTCGGCTTGGCGATCGCTACGCGCAATCAAGAAATCTAATACCGTATAATATGTGTATTCAATGGATGTTTTCCAGGATAAAGCCGTTCAATCCATACACCTTTATCACCCACATTCACCAAATGCCCATGCGTAAAAGTTGCAGAAGTGATAATTGTAAACAGAGCCGTATTTACTCGGTAAGTTCCTGCGGTCAAGATCCCTAGCTATCTTCCTTTTTCTCCTCCAGCTAACAGAAACTCTCGCGAATTTTGGAAGTTATCACAGGGAACAGTCTTGCCAAGAATGCGATCGGGGGGAATCGATTTGCCATCGTTGGCAATAATTAGCCCAATTTCGCCTTGTGGAACCACAATTACAGATTCTTTGCGAATGCTATATTGCCAAGGGTAAAAGCCAAAGTGCCAACCGGGGGCGAGAGTATCAGCTTGATAGCCCGCTTCTCCATTTAGTGCGACGAGTTGACCAGATGGTAAATCGCCGCGCAATGAGAACTTCTTAACGACGATGCCAACTTCTCTTTCACCAACTACGATCAGCCCTAAGATCCAACCCATCTGTGGCAAAAAGATAAATACGACGACTACGCCACCAATTATCCATACCCATATTAGGAAGTTTAGATCACCTAATTGCATTAGTTGTACAGGCTGCGATCGCGTTTGATTTGCGTTTTGTTGTAAAATTTTTTGCGAAATTTGTTGTGCGATCGCAGATTCATTACTGCTGATAATAGGTAATGTGGCGACTGCACCGAGCATTGCGATCGCTACGCCAGAAACAAGCGATCACCGCCAAATTTTCTTGCCTAAGCTTTGACGAATATCTTAAATACTAATTAGTTTTTTCATGCGTAAAACCCCCTGATTGACTGACAAAAGTCTAAGAAGCCCAGTCAAGAGTAAGAGCAGAGAACTCAATGCGAAAGAACTTCTGAGCGTGCTTTTTAAGAGAAGCAATCGCGGGATCGGGGTCAAAATTAGAAGTAAAAGATGAAAGAGGCAAAAAAGCCCAATTTTTGGTTAAAGAGGCGGGTTACTAGTTTGGGCTTAGCTACGGCTTGAACCATTTGTCTACCTACCTTGCGATCGCGTTGTCTAAATTATAACTAAGTTTGAGGTGTTGGGCGAAGCATTCCTAATTTAAGATGGTTTTACAAATTGATAGATTGTTATGAGAATGCTCTGTCCTTACGGTAGATTTGGAATTCCTCAAAAAAATGCGATCGCTTGATTGAGATGTAGCAATTTTTCGAGGAGGTCGTCATCTTCGCTAAAGCTATAAATTTGCATTACCTGTATGTCTAGTTTGGCATGGAGTTTATAAAGTTGGCTTGCGGGTTCATGAAAGTATTCGTTATAGAGTTTGGTGATGCCCCATTGTTTTTTCTCCATTTGCTCGATGCGATATTGATGGAGTTCTTGCATCGTAGAACGAATCTGTTGGGCAAGGGGCTTAAGCCCCTTGTCTTTGATGTTGAGTTGTGGAAAAGGAAAAGTCTCAAAGCAACTATTATGGGTGTAACTGATACGGTCTTCCAAAGTAGACATTTGTGCTTCCATCCAAATTCGATGCAATCTCGATGTGAGGATTCGTGACGACTCCCGACGCTGACGCTTAGGCGTACAGCGCGGGCTTCTCAGCAACACCACCAATCGGTTCGGTTACACGATGAGCTTTAATCACTGTCCGCCCGACAGCAATGTTTTTAATATTGATAGCAGCATTAATATCCCGATCCATTTCCAGACCGCACACATGGCAGCTATGCCAACG
>JBDNJN010000184.1:0-12962 GCA_041687725.1 Pseudanabaena sp. | reverse complement strand
GATTGACGCAAAATCTTACCTTGGTCGTCTCGGATAATGACTTCGATACTTGCCATAATTTGCCTACTTTCTTCAAGGATAATTGAATAGCCCTAGTTTACACTAGGACTCATAAATCATCAACAGATTATTTAGAGGTGGATATTAGTTGTACTTTGCATAGGATTCTTTGTTGTGCTGATACATACTGAATTTATTCTACGCTAAGCGATCGCCGTTATTTTGATGGTGATAGGCGATCGCCACATCTAAAGCGCGATCGCTGTATTAATGATTTGGTGTAAAACGTTGGAAAGCAAATAAAAATTGTAAGGTAGAAAAATAGCTAGTTTGGTTTTGTCGTTTTAATCAAATTCCCTTATTCAACAAGTTTGAAACACTACCGTAATTTTTTTTACTCCTTCACATCGATCGCGCCGTGAAACATATTCATGCCACAAGAATATTGATAATTACCGATAGTTTGGGGAGTGAATTCAATGGGTGTTGTGGCATTCAATACCAAGTCTTGAGCAATGTGAAATTCAGGAAAGAGAACCTTTTCCAAGCAGCTACTAGGATCGCGGCGAATGAACTTTAAGCGCACTGGCTGTCCGCGTTTGACTGTGACTAGCGACGGACTATAACCTCCATCTACAGTAATGCTGACTTCCTGTACACCGTCGCTGGTTTTTGCTTGTTTAGATTTTGGTTTATGGAAGAGAAACCACCATAGTTGGGCGCTGATTAGAGCTAGACCACCTGCGGTTACTCCAATTTTCAGAGAGAGTGGTTGTTCGATGTTTTGGAATTTAGCCGATCGCGTAGAATGTTCTTCTGTCATTTCTGCTGCTGATACGCTGGATGCGATCGCACTGAAAACAGTGAGACTAAGAATTAGATTTAGAAATTTGATTTTTAGCATATTTGTATTTCCTATAGCAATCAGAATGTGGAAGTTGAAGCCCATAACAAGGGGCTTAAGCCCCTTGTCTGTCCTGCCTTAGTTAGTAGAAGTAGGACGGAAACCTCTTAGACGTAAGGCATTTGTGACGACAGAGACAGAGCTAAATGCCATCGCTCCACCTGCAATGATCGGACTGAGTAACCAACCAAAGAATGGGAAGAGAATCCCTGCGGCGATAGGAATTCCTAAAACGTTATAGATAAAAGCAAAGAAGAGATTTTGTTGGATATTGCGAATCGTGGCATGGCTGAGTTGAATCGCGGTGACAATCCCTTGCAAATCGCCTGATATCAGGGTGATGTCACTAGCGGCGATCGCTACATCAGTACCCGTACCGATCGCAATACCGACATTAGCCTGTGCTAGTGCAGGAGCATCATTGATGCCATCACCGACCATCGCGACGATTTTTCCTTCGGACTGCAATTCTTGAATTTTTGCTGCCTTTTGATCGGGACGAACTTGAGCAAAGACGCGCTTGATGCCAACTTCACGGGCGATCGCTTCGGCTGTGGCTTGATTGTCACCAGTCATCATCACGACTTCGATTTTCATGCGTTGTAAAGCGCTAACTGCACTCTGAGATGAAGCTTTGACTTTATCGGCAATGCCAATCAAACCTCGTGCTACATTATCAACCGCAATCAGAACCACCGTTTTACCACCGATTTCCCAAGCATCTTGGTATTGATGGAGCGCATTAGTATCGATATTTAGCTCGTCCATCCATAATCTAGTTCCGACTTGAACAAGGGAATTACCGACTTTGCCTTGAACACCACTACCTGCGATCGCCTGAAAATCAATTATTTCAGGAATCTCGATTTTCTTCTGCTTGGCATATTCCACCACAGCTTCAGCTAAAGGATGTTCAGAATTGCGCTCGATCGCTGCTACAAGTTTCAATAATTCATCATCATCTTTACTGGTAGCCCAAAGATCCGTAACTGTTGGTTTGCCTTCGGTAACTGTTCCTGTTTTATCCAAGACTATAGTTTGAATTTTATGGGCTAGCTCCAAACTACCCGCATCTTTAATCAAGATGCCATTCTCCGCACCTTTGCCAGTGCCTACCATAATTGAAGTAGGAGCGGCTAAGCCTAAAGCACAAGGACAGGCAATAATTAGCACGCCAACGGCGGAAATAGTCGCCATTGTTAAGTTACCCGTGATATTGAACCAGAGCAAAAAAGTTGCGATCGCAATAGAAATAACTACTGGCACAAACCAACCCGTCACTTGATCTGCCAAGCGCTGAATTGGGGCTTTCGAGCCTTGCGCCTGTTGCACCAGTTGGACAATATGCGCTAACACCGTATCCTTGCCCACATGACTAGCCCGAATCTGGAGGCTACCAGTTCTATTCATCGTCGCACCAATCACGCGATCGCCGATTTTCTTCTCAATGGGAATACTTTCGCCTGTGATCATTGATTCATCAACGGTGGAGTTACCCGCGATCGCTTCACCATCGACAGGAATTTTCTCTCCCGGCCGCACAAGCAGGACATCGCCAATCAGCACATTCTCAATCGGAATATCAAATTCTTGACCATCCCGTAGAACTCGTGCTGTTTTTGGTTGTAATCCCATTAACTTGCGAATTGCTTCGGATGTCTCTCCCTTGGCTCGATTCTCAAATAGCTTACCTAAAAGAATTAGCGAGATAACTACTACGGAAACCTCGTAGTAAACTTCAGGATTTAAGCCCTGCGAGACAAAGAAATTAGGGTTAAGAGTCACGGTGAGTGAATAAGAGAAGGCTGCTAAAGTTCCTAAAGCAATCAGAGTGTCCATTGTTGCTGTATGATTTTTAAAGGCTTTCCAAGCGCCAACATAAAAAGAACTTCCACACCAAATCTGCACGGGTAATGCTAGACCAAGCTGAAGCCAATGATTATGCAACCAATCTGGAATAAAAGGAATATCCAATCTTGTCATCATCGGGATTGAGCCAAATACTAAAATCGCGCCAATTACTCCTCCTACCCAAACTTTGCGAGTGAGAGTTTGAGATTCCTTTAAGAGCACTTTCTTGTCTGCATCCTCTGCATCTGCCGACATATCTGGTAAAAATGCTTCATAACCAAGATTTGCGATCGCCTTTTTAATATTCTCAGGATTAGTTTTTTGCTTGTCATACTCAATCGCGATTTGCGCGATCGCAAAATTGACATTACTATCAGCGACACCATCCATAGCACGGGTCATTGATTCGATGCTACTGGCGCAAGAGGCACAGCTCATTCCTCGGAGATTCAGCGTTACTTTTTCCATAGTTTTCTCTTTCTATTAATTTATAAAATTTATAGATACCAGTAGGGGCAATTCATGAATTGCCCCTACTGGTATCCTTGGCAATGACGAGAGGTTCTGTCTTTTTCAAGATCGGACAAATCTCTCCTTCGGTTATCTTGGCTGTGGGAGTCCAGTCGTCGAGTAATTCATTAATCTCACCACGCAAAGTCATTAATTCGGTAATTCGCCGATCTATCTCAAGGATCTGATGCTCAAGTTGTTGCTTGATTTCAGAGCAAGGAGCTAAACCGCGATCGTGAACTTCCAAGATGTCGGCGATCTCTTGCAGGCTTAAACCTAGTTTCTGTAATCTTTTGATAAAAGTAATTCGTTTGATTGTGTCGGGAGCAAACAGCCGAAATCTTCCCTCAGTGCGCCCTGAAGACTTTAACAAACCAAGTTCTTCATAATAGCGAATCGTTTTAATCGGAACTTGGCTCTGAACTGCGACTTGACCAATTTGCAGCAATAGCTGATCTTTGGTTTGATCTTGAAATAATGTAGCCACCATAGTTAGCTCTTAGCCTTCTAAAGACTCAAGTAATTTAGATGTAAATCAACTATACACTCTCTAGCCGACTGGAGAGTCAAGCCCTATTTTAACAAAACTACAAAAAATATGTAAAAATCTTGATGACATTGCTTTTGAGGATATTTAGTCTAAATGCCTAAATATTTTTATCGTTAAATTATTTATTTAAATATCTTTAATATTTTATATTTTGTCATAGCTAAGCCTTGACCTCTACAAGACCCATCATCCCTAAATCTTCATGATCGAAAACATGGCAGTGATACACCATTTTCCCAACAAAATCTCGGAATGGAATCCGAATTTTCACAATCTCGTTGCTACCGACTTGAACTGTATCTTTCCAAGAGCGATATGGCTCTGGCTTACCATTGCGACTGATCACTTGAAAGGCGTTGGTATGCAAGTGAAAAGAATGGATCATCCCATCGGGATCGGCATTAACTATTTCCCAATCTTCAACGGTTCCCAATTTTACTGTGGCATCAATCCGATCTATGTCAAAGGGTTTTCCATTAAATAAAAATGTCATTCCCATGCCTCTTCCCATCGACATCGCCATTGACATTTCGATACGACGGGTTTGAATAGGTTCGGGCAAGGTTTCTACAGCGATGAGCTTTTGAGGTAATAGTAATGGCTTCGCAACAGCATCTTTGTAAGTAATCGTGGCGATCGCCACAATTACTTGATTTGGTATATTTGAGCCTATTGTGCGATTTGTATTACTCATTCCATTCATATTTCCCATCCCATTCATGCCATTCATATTACCCATGCCGCCGCGATCGTATGGAGTATTGATTAGGCGAAATTGTCCTGATTTGCGATCGCCTTTTATCAAAACTTCTACTCTTTCAGCAGGTGAAAGTAATAGTTCTTTTAGTTCCACAGGTTCAGCGATCGCACCGCCATCAGTGGCAATCAGGTAGAAGGGATGATCTTCTAAGATGAGTGTGAAATACTCGCTGGAAATGCTGTTGATTGGATTAAGTTTCATTGCAAAGGATAGTATTTCATCATGGTTTCATTTTCTTAGTTTAATTTGAGGCAACATAGCAATAAATGCTTAATGATATGAACTCTAAAAATCCTCAAAAATGCAAAACATGGTAGAAAAGTTGAGTAAATGCGTCAATGGTATAAAATTTGGTGTAGATAATCAGGTATGCGAGTCTTATTAGTCGAAGATGAAATTGACTTGGGGAATGCCATTCAGCGCAGTCTCAAGCAGGAAAAATATGTTGTTGACTGGGTACAAGATGGAAAAGAAGCTTGGGAATATCTCGATCGCCAATCAACAGAATATAGTGTAGTGATTTTGGATTGGATGTTGCCACAGCTTTCAGGATTGGAAATCTGCAAACGTCTCCGCAGGGATAAAAATGCCCTTCCTGTATTGATTCTCACGGCTAAGGATCGCATCGAAGATCGTGTAGAAGGTCTAGATGCAGGAGCCGATGACTATCTGGTTAAACCCTTTGGGATGGCTGAGTTATTGGCAAGATTACGAGCATTGCAAAGGCGATCGCCACAGATCCAATCTACACAGTTAGCGATCGCAAATCTTGTCCTCGATTACAGCACCTCTACGATTACTTCACAGGCTATAAATGGCGATTCTCAGAGCATTCAACTGACTGCTAAAGAGTTTCAACTTTTGGAATACTTCATGCAACATCCCAATCAAATCTTGACTCGCGATCAGATTATTAATCGTCTTTGGGAAATCCAAGCTGAACCAGAGAGTAACGTAGTCGCCGCCCAAATCCGCCTCTTACGTCGTCGATTGGCAGAACATGGTTATGAAAAACTAATTGAAACAATTTACGGTTTAGGTTATCGCCTTAATGCTCCCCATGAATCAAAATAGTATTTTTTTAAAAGCAAGAATATCTCTGGCTGTCTGGTACGCAGGTGTAATGGGGATAATTTTAAGCTTGTCTGGATTTGGAGCTTATCAGGTGATGGCTCATGCTCACTGGCAAGGAGTAGACCAAAAGTTATTAGCGGTTTCTGGTAATCTCCATGATGCTTTGGAAGCAACTTTGCAACAATCAGGACAGATCGATGCAGATGTAAGAAAAATTCTACCGAATCTCTGTATTACTGGCATAAAATGCGAACTAGAAAGCGATCGCCATGTTTTGGGGATTACGCAGCAAGAAGGATACTACATAAGACTCTTAGATCGTTCGGGGCGCGTGCTTGCCACCATCGGTCAGCAGCTTGAAGGAATTCCATTCAGTACTGAGGAAATGGCTTGGCATACCTTAGAAGATTTAAAGGGAAATCGATATCATCAAGTTTCGCTACTATTAAAAAATAACGCTGGAATGTCTTGGGGCTATATACAGGTGGGGCGATCGCTCAATGATTATGACAAACATCTGGATGAATCAAAATTAGCTTTACTGACAGGATTGCCGATCGCATTTTTATTAGTCAGCATTGCCAGTTGGTACTTGTCAGGTAGAGCAATGCGTCCTGTTTATGGCTCCTATCAACAAATCCAGCAATTTACTGCCGACGCTGCCCATGAAATCCGCACGCCTTTAGCTTCGATTCGCGCCACGGTAGAATCAGTTCTCATGGGTGATGTAATTTCAGAATTAGAATCGCGGGAAACTCTCCAAACCATTGATCGCCAGACAATTCGACTGTCTCAATTAGTCCAAGATTTGCTAATGCTGTCACGCATGGAAGTACAAGTTCCCAATCAACAACAGCAATCCTGTTGTCTCAACGATATTCTCAGCGATTTAATGGAAGAAATAGCGGCGATGGCAATGCAATCAAAAATCGATCTGCATCTGCAAATCCTGAGCGACGCTCCTATCTACATCACAGGCAATGAAGAACAAATCTATCGCCTAATTTTTAATGTTCTCATTAATGCCATTAATTACACTCCAGAAGAGGGAAAGGTTCAAATGTTTTTAGAACAGAGCGATCGCTTTGGAGTCATTCGGATTGAGGATAATGGTATTGGCATCGCTGAAGCAGACTTACCACATATTTTTGATCGCTTTTATCGCGCCCATAGCGATCGCTCTCGAAAAACTGGCGGAACTGGACTGGGGTTAGCGATTGCGATGGCGATCGCTAAGTCGCATCAGGGCAGTATCCAAGTCAAAAGCGAACTTGGCAAAGGTAGTATATTCATGATTTGTTTACCCAAAACCAAGAATTAGAAGCGGCGCGATGCCGCCGATTCTAATCCTTGATTTAAGATTTCATCCCCATTTCATTTTCTTGTGAAACACTATGAGACTATTGATAACTTGTCACCTGCTGACAATCCAAAACTATGTTGTTTCACATCGCTAAACATCAAATCGCCTCAATTGTATTGATGCTCGCTGCTGCTACTGGTGGCGGATTGACAGCTTGCACAGCAACGACTAACTCTGAGTCAACCCCTGTTGCGACGATCACGGCATCTCAAACTGCAAAGCCAGTCGAAAAGCCCATGCAGGGTATGGATCATTCAAGCAGCATGATGTCCAATGGAGCATCTCATGGCTCTATGAATTTAGGTGTTGCTGATGCTGATTATGATTTACGCTTTATTGATGGGATGACACCGCATCATCAAGGCGCAGTGGTAATGGCAGGAGATGTTTTAAAAAATTCCAAGCGTCCTGAATTATTGAAGTTAGCCAACGAGATTATTAAGGCGCAAGAGAAGGAAATCGCGCAGATGGGAGAATGGCGCAAGGCTTGGTATCCCAAGGCTGGCGATAAGCTGATGATGTGGAGTTCTGATATGAATCACATGATGGAAATGTCGCCTGAAGTTCGCGGCAATATGATGATGAATATGAATTTGGGAAGTGCTGACGATAAATTTGATTTACGCTTTCTGGATGCGATGATTCCTCACCATGAAGGCGCTTTGGTGATGGCAAAGGATGCGATCGCCAAGTCAAAGCGTCCTGAAATTCAAAAACTATCTCAAGAGATTCTCAGTTCTCAACAGGTAGAAATTGACCAAATGAAACAATGGCGCAAGAGTTGGTATGATAAGTAATCATTTGATATTCAGTTGTTGATGTGAAGAATAGAAATGAAGCGAATTTATAGCACTTGTCTGAGTCTAGTTTTGTTGGCTAATCCTGTGGCTGTGCTTGCCCATGCAGGACATGGCGATGAATTTAAGCATGATGATGCTCCTCAATCCACTGAAGGAATCCAAGTTGATGCGACTACCGCTCAGAAGATTGGCATTAAGATCGAGCCTGTAGTTAAAAAGTCCCTCGCGATCGCCATTAAAGCAACTGGTCAAATAGAACCTTTACCCAATGGCAAAGTGAAGGTAACAACGCCGATTAAGGGAACTCTAATTTCTTTGCTAGTCCAAGCAGGAGATACGGTCACGGCAGGACAAGTGTTAGCAGTGTTATCTAGTCCTGAGCTAACGGATTTGCGATTCAATGCCTTAGAGAAACAGGTGGACTCTGTGGCGAGTGTGCAGGAAGCGAACGCTAATTTAGAATTTGCGCGGCAAAATTATGCGAATCAACAGCAGATCGTTGAAGCGGAACTGAGACAAGCGGAAACTGAGTTAAAAATTGATCAGGAACGTTACGATCGCGATCGCGAATTACTAACGAGTGGTGCGATCGCCCGACGACAATTGCAAGAATCTGAGAATAAATTCTTAGCCGCTAAGTCAAGTCTGTCAAAAGCTTCGGGTCGATTACCCTTACTCGAAGCCGCCTCACAAGTCAAAAAGTCGGAAGCCTTACTCGAAGCCGCCCAATCAAAAGTTGAGTTAAGTGGTGCTGCATATTCAGCCCGTTTGCGACAACTAGACTCACAAGCTGATGCTAATGGCAAGGTGACAATTCTCGCGCCGATTGCGGGTGTGATTAGCGATCGCGAAGCTACGCTTGGCGAAGGTTTTGAAGAAGCTGGTAGACCGATTATGACAATTGTGGACGATCGCAAGGTTTTAGCAACGGCAAATATCTATGAGAAAGATATTAATCGGGTGCGGATTGGGCAACAAGTAAATTTGAAGGTAGCAGGTTTACCGCCAAATGTCACATTTCAGGGACGAGTGACGACAATCGGTACTGTTATCGGCGAAGCGCGGGTGGTATCTGTCAAAGCTGAGATTAGTAATCTCAATGGTCAGCTTAAATCAGGAATGTTTGCCGAAATGCAAGTATTGACAGATAAAGCTTCGGCTCCCGTACTTGCGATTCCGAGCATGGCAATTGTGGAAGTACAGGGCAAAAATGTAGTCTACGTGCAGAATGGTAATAGTTTTCAGCCAACCGAAGTGAAGCTAGGCAGCACTTCAGGCGAACTCGTTGAAGTGGAAAGCGGTCTATTTGAAGGCGATCGCATTGTGACTCAGGGCGCTCCACTTCTTTATGCTCAATCTTTGCGCGGCGATCCTAAAAAGGAATCAGATAAATCTAAAGAAGGTGAAAAAGTAGTTGTTTCGAGTAATGCGATCGCATTACCTTGGTGGCTTTTCCCCGCAGCAGGTGGAGTTATCGCTGTTTCTTTAGGTGCAGCTTTTTGGCTTGGACGGCGCAGCAAACCAGAGATATTGAGTACTCATAGTAGTTATTTTTCTAATAACGGGAAGTTGTTAGTCCCTTCTAATTATGATTTGTCGGCAACAGAACCCGCTAACGAAGATAAGGGACATGCGTGAAAATAAAGTACCAATTACTTGACGGTAGCAAAGTCGTTTAGCCCTAGCTAATTGGTACTTTATTTAGCTGCACGTCCCTAAGTCAAAGTAAATCATCAAAAATATGATATGTGCTGCTTCCTCTAGATGTTGCGCTTATAGTAATTCACCAGATGACTTCAGATTCCTGATTATTCTCAATGGCTGAATATTCACAGTTAGCGCCTGTAAAATTGGAATTTTTAATCTCTTAATCGCTAAGAAATAAGACATCTTACATTTTCTGGATAACAGGCTTCTATGGCGTGTTATCCAGAAAATTTCGGTATAACCACCCTAAATTAGGCTATATATCATACTGAAACTTTCCGTGTAATATATAGTCCGACCGCTAGATTGTCTGTTAGAAAGTACTTGAAAATTATCTGTGACTGCCCAGCATTAAAGGGCTGTGAGTCCGAATGATAAGCCGAAACGTTAGTATTGCAGCAAGCGAAGTTAATCATCAATTACAGATAGCTGAACTATAAATTCTGTTTTTTAGAGGATAGATGATCTAGATCAAGAGGATCACTTTCAATGTAATCCTTTGCAATCATGTCCTCCAAAGACATGACCAAACCTTCTACACTGTGAAATCGTCCATCTTTTGGGACTAATTCCAACCACTGTTTAAGAAATTGATCCCAACTTATTCCTTCAAACTGGCTCTGTTGTTCATGACGAATAAACCAAAACATCAGATGAGCTTTTGATGCATTCCAAGAAGGTTCTGCACGCACTCTGATTTCACGAAGAGCACGAAGCGCTTTTCCTTCTGCACTTTCGTGTTTATCGTGCTTTTCTTGCATTCGTTTTTGCAGCTTTCTTGCCAATTCATTAAAATCATCAGGAAAAGCAAATCGGATTCGTTTCCGAGCTAATGCCTGTCCTAATGCTCTAATCTCTTGATCATTTTGGCATCCTGGTGTGCGTTGCCAATCTGTAACAACTGCCTTTTCCAAAGTCATTACACGATCAAGATCAGCAACAAGTTTGTACTCTGCAACCCCTGAAATATAAGCATACTGCGGTCGCTTACTTTTTTGAATCTCATATAAGCATTGTTCATCGACTTCTACAAGAGGAGCTACTTCTAAAAATGGGCGATCCATACAAGAGCGCACAATGTCACACGTTTGTGTAATCACAGCAAATCCTTTGACTTTAGATTCCGTGAGGTCTACGTCCTCTTGCGCGACATCAGCAGCGTCATTGGTCAAAGGGCGTTGGGAATTGAAGCGATAGACAAACCATTGTTCTCCGAGCACACAATCTCCCTGACACCACTCTCCCAGAGCAATGTCTACTGTTTGAACCAAAACTTTACGCTCATTGTCCACTAATATTTTTTCGGCTCCTTGCTGTTCTGGCAGGTCTGGATTGTCCAACCTCTTGATGTATAGGATATTGCAGAGCATCAATCAGATGTGATGGATTCTGAGGCATACGTGCTGAATAAACATCTTCAGACAAAGAACCAAATTGCAATTTTTGTAGTGCGTTTCCAGCACCAACTAGCTGCTTGAATTCTTTATGTTTGCCAGCAACTAAAAGATCGAAAAGGGGATTACCGTTATCATCAGGTTTCAACAAAAGACTGCGATTAAGACTTGCACTTCCGCGATTAATGTACTGGATAGTACCCAATAGTCGATTTAGTTGCTCTTCATTAAAGCGGGATAATGGTTGACCACTTGCCCAAAAATGAAGGCTTCTTCGGGAAACATTAAAAAGTTTTGCAAGTTGTTCCCAAGTCAAACCACTTAATCTCCGCAATTCGCCAAGAGCTTTTTGTGTCGCTTCTGGAGAGCTCGCTGACGGTAAAGTAATCCCGCTAGTTGTCATGTCTACAGCAGCTCGCAGTTCTTGATAGGCAGTTTCTCTAAAAGTGCTTGTAGTAGGGCGAATCATAAAAATTCTAGAGCCAATTAAGGAATGATTCCTTGGATGTCTCATTGCTCCTATTGCAGAGGTGCTTAATCGTTGACTAGGGTTTTCCTTGAATAGAATACTCATAATTGACCTCCAAAACGCCGCAAAAATTCATCGTTCACAGCCCATCGAAAAAAAGTATAAATTCTTTCAGCAAAATGTTGTCCTTCACTCATTAAAGCTTCGATACTAAATTCTCGATTTTTTGAAAGAGACATATCTAAATCGAGAATCCAGCTAGGCTCAGAGATAGGTTCAATTGCATTAGGGTCAAACGTTTCACCAGCAGGCATAAGCCCCCATCTTGCAAGAATTTTCTCTTCCCCACCAGGAACGATAAACAAAGACTCATTGATAGCTTGATGAATATTTCCTCTAAATTCAGCAGCCATCATGCCTGACATCTCAGGTTTTACAAGTGATGATACATCTTGCAAATCTAAATCGACAAGTCTGTCAATATAGCGCAGTCCAAAGCGTTCGATGACTTGGGGATCAAAGCTTTCCTTAAGTGCAAGAAGTAGGTTTTCTAATCGCTCCAAAAAGTCACGACGACTTGAGTAAGCAGTCGTTTCAAGCGCCATAAAATCAGGTGCTAAAGACACTCGCCAACTATCCGATGCATCAATGAATCGCCAAGTGAGTTGTAGAGTCGGCTGAACAGCACCTTGAGGTCCAAGCACAAAAGTCTGAGTTTGCTCAGGTTGAAGGATTGGATACTTCTCTCTAACTGCCTCTTGAAATGAACTAACAAAATCCTTCTTCTCAATTGAGAGAATAGGTGGAAAGCGCACCTGTGCAATCACTCGAATAAGAGGTGCATCTTTTAAAGGTACCTCTTCAGGTGGCGGGGCGGTGAGTGGATTGAAATTAAACACTTTTTATATCCTTCTTAAGACTTGCGGAGAAGATCATTATGTCTATAGCCGAGGTTTGAAACATACCACCTATCAATCCTTATTCCTATGATATAGCAATAGTGTGAATTAGAGTGTGAAGTTTAAGTCCTTTTTTCACGAATCGCTTAGAGCATAACACTTGGGTCTACCCCTGTTAAGGTACAAAAACAACGAACGTAGATCGGTTGTTTCGGCTTTCAAAAAGATATTTCTTTGGACTTTTGATGTGAAATTTTAAGGAGGCATATCGCTAGGATCTCGCAAGTTCGTTGGTCACCTTAACAGAGTTACACTTGGGTCTAAACAGCGCGGTCGAAAACTGTATTGGTGCGAACGGAAATACGGAACTAGGTTCCTGCAAATCATCATGAGATACTCCAGAAAGTCAAAGCAAATAATCACGGCAGAATTGTGGCTACTGATATCAACGCCTATTAAAAGCAAGTAATTTTGAGCGTACTTTGCGATCGCTAAAAACATTGCGATCGCCACTCTTGCGGTTTACGTTAATAGAATATAACTGGTTCTAAATTAGTTTGTGTTTGATAAAATAGGAGAAGTGGACGAATTGAGAGAAAAAGTCCTATGGAAAAACGCAAAGCCCGAACAACATCAGGAGATAAAACGATCTGTCTACCGATGCCACCAAATGTTGAGTAT
>JBDNJN010000022.1:0-10131 GCA_041687725.1 Pseudanabaena sp. | reverse complement strand
CTTAATCAACTTTTGGATATTCTTCTCAGACGTATAATGAGCGCCCAAATTTCGCCGTTCTGTCTGATTCATCACCGCCTGAAACATCGACCCAAAAATCGCAGGTGAAATCTTCCCCCAATCAAACGCACAAGCCTCAAGCAACATCTCCCGCATCTTGCTATCAAACGCCGCAGGTTGCAAAGGCTCCTCAAATAACTTCCCATTTACATAAGGGAATTGTGACAGATTCTCATCTAAATTCTTTAACCGTCTCTCGTTTGGCGTATTCAAAACATGAAAGATCGAAGCAATATGCATCGCCAAATCGCTGCCATCTTCCTTCGTATGTAAATCGATATATTGCCAAAAAATTCCCTTCTCAAAAATGTTCGTATCATCAGCAAACATACAAAACAACAACCGCACCAGATAAACCTCAAGGTCATGCCCCGTATAGCCAATCTCCTTGAGGCGATCGTGCAGTTTACCCATCAATTCCGCCGCCGCAATATTGACAGGATCTTCATCCTTATAAACCCGCTTCTCATATCCCGCAATAAAGCCGAACAGATGCACCTGACTTATAAAATCTTGAATCTCAAACTCTGCCGTTGTATCCGCATCTAAATCGTAAAGCCTAAATTTCTGGAAATCCGATACCAAAATATATTTCGGTAACTCATGCTCCTTAAGTCCAGAAAAATAATCCTTAGCCTGTTTTACCGCCTTGTCTAAGCTTTTACCCCGCGACTTATGCTCAATTAAGATCGTCCCTTTCCAGAGCAGATCGATAAATCCTTGCTTTTGATCTAACTTCTTGACCGAATGCTCAAACGTTGCCACTCGCCGCCGCGAAATCCCAAACACATTAAAAAAGTCATCCCAAAAAGACTTTGCTTCGGCATCCTCAGAGCTTTCCCCATCCCACTTCTTAGAAAATGCGATCGCCCGCCCCTTGATCTCATTCCAACTTAAAGGCATAAAAGTTAACTTTAAAGCATAATTTTAGTAGTTATTCATATTAGCATTGTTAGATTAGTAAAGGAAGCGACGGGAAAATTGCGATCGTCTACGTTCTTCAATTTCTCTCAAAAAACAAGAATTTGAAAAATCTATAGTAAAAGGATAATTTAATATGCTGTTACAACGCATCACAATTGACTGGAATATCTGTCACGGCAAACCCTGCATCCGAGGTTTACGCTATCCCGTTGAGATGATCTTAGAACTTCTTAGTTCTGGCATGACCACCGAAGAAATCCTTGAAGACTATGACGATCTACAAAGAGATGATATTTTCGCCGCCCTAGCCTATGCCACCAAACTCACACAAGTAAAAAGCATCCACAAAGTTCTCGTATGAAATTCCTCATTGATGCTCAGCTACCTGTGAGACTTTCTTATCTTTTAAAATCTACGGGTCATGATTCTATCCATACAAAAGAACTTAGCCTCCAAAATGCTACACCTGACCAAGAAATTAACGCTATCTCACTACGCGAAGAAAGGATTGTGATCACCAAAGACTCTGATTTTTGGGACTCTTTTTATATTCGGCAAGAGCCTTACAAACTTTTACTAGTCACAACAGGCAATATCAGTAACAAAGCACTAGAAACTCTATTTATCAAAAACTTAGAGCAATTAGTTCTCCTCTTTGAACAATATTCCCTAATTGAAATGAGTCAAGACACAGTTACAGTCCATCAGTAATTCCAAGACTTTGTTGATAATCATCCTGAAGACAAAGAAATAGCGATCGTTTCACATTCCCTCGGTACATTAGTTTTATGGGATCTACTTTTTACCAAAGATTTACCCGAAAACGATCCCGCCTACGAATTTCGCAAACTGTTTAACTCCAATGACTCTGAGTTCAAACTGCGTGGACTCGTCACAATGGGATCGCCACTTTTATTCATGAGACTCAAGCAAAATATAGACTTTTCCGCAGTCGATGATTTTGTCGCCAAAAGCTATAACGCCCTCACTTGGATGAATATTATCCATTCTTCAGATCTGATTGCTTATCCATTGAGTAACGCCATTAACCACGATAAAGCAAAGAATTTTTTCTTTACCGATCAATATTTGTGGATGCACGCTAATGGAGCAGAGTCAGGCGCATTGCGTTTTGGTCAAGCTCATGCGGGTATGGCTTTGGGAATGGCAGACGCTCACGGCTCTTACTGGAGCAATGACGTGGCAGCAGATCTAGTATCATCACTTTTGAGAGGAGATTTGACCTCTTTGGCAACACAACAAGTTCATACAGGCTGGAAAAGCTATAGCGAAGACTTGCCAAAGGATTCTGGTAAGTAGATAGAGATTGATTTTGTTTGATATTTATGCCCCATTGGTTAAGGAGAAACCAATTATGCTCAAAAGTTATGAAGTTGCCATTGAATGCGCGATAATCTTGGGATTGATCATGACCGTCGGTTCCATTTGGGGAGCATGGGGATATCGCTCGTTGGGATGTGAAGCGATGATCATTAATTGTATCGATCGCCCGATTTGCGGAGCCGCTAAACCAATGCCCTTACTTTCTTTGAATGTGACTAGCATCTCATCAATTAATTGCTGAATTTCGCGATCGCGCACGTTGGCGATCGGGTGAGCGATTTCCCTCAAAACAGGATTACCAAGTTGGTAAACAGTTACTTTCTGAGGTTTTTGATTAAATATTTTATTTAGCGATCGGGCAAACATAGGTTTATTAGCTAAAAGTCTAATTTGATGATAGTTCGCCGCAGACGGACTATCATCAAGTTTTTTTAGGCTTTAGGGTTTGCTTCATATGCCAAAATGTCGATCAAAGCATCAGCTTCCGCGACAGCTAAACGCGCTTTTTGATACTCATCTTCAAACCGACCATTAGCAGCCGTAAGTCCTTGCATGATCATAATCGCAAAATATTCACGTTTAGTCATTCCTTCAACGAGGCTATCAGTATCTCGGTTATAACCAACGGGAAATACGCTGTCAGTGCGTCTGGTGGACATATGTTGTTTTCCTAACAAAATATCAAGGCATATTTTAGCATCAACAAACTAGTTCAGGGAATTTACGCGCTAGTTCTGTAATTGCAGGACAAATGGCAGCATTTTCAGTGCGGTTCTCTAAGGTATTCCAACTGAATGGCGCAGCTTGAGCCGCAGATAGCCATAATAAGCGTTTAGCGCGGGTCATACCCACATAGAGAAGCCGAAACTCTTCCGCTTGTTTGAGATTATTACATTGTTTCCATGCTTGATCAGCATTGGGTAGGCGATCGCTATGCACGATCGCCCGAATCTGCGCTCTTGTCACTTCAGGCAAACCAAAATCTCCTAAGAACTTAACGGCTTCAGGAAGATAGGCTTCTCCTGGACAAATGCGTTTATGTAAAAAGGGCATAAATACCACATCCCAATCTAATCCTTTAGATTTGTGCAGACTGATCAGCGTTACCTGTCCGCCCGTCATATAGCGCCCTTCTAGATTTTCATCTTCTACTGCTTCAAAGCTTTCAGATTCCACAATTTCTCTTAGTGATTCAATTACAGTTTGCATTGAATAATTACCAATCAGTTGCTGATTGAGCCGATCGCCTAATTTGTCGGCTGTGGCAAGTAACCCCGCATCTTCGTCATAGAGCGTAAAGGCAATAAATGGAATCAGGTTATATAACGGAAGTTCGATTTTAGCGCGTAATAAGCCAATACATTTTGCTTGGGTTTCTTGAGCAATTTGCGATAGAACGGGATCTAATAAGGTGGGATAGAGAAACTTTTCGGGATTGCTAGCGATCGCATTAAGATCTTGCTGTGATGAAATTTTTAGCCGATCCTTGAGAACTTCTAAAGCTGATTTGAGATTGTCAGGCGAGTGGGGACGTTCCATAAATTGCAAAATTGCCAACATATCCATCGGTACACGCGATCGGCGATCGCTTTGTTCGACATCATAGATTTTAATTTCATGCTCCTTCGTCAGCCATTCTAAGGATTTCGCCACAAAGCGCCCTTGATTGTGTTGACGCACTAAAATTGCGATACTGAGTTGGGGATCTTGATCATGCAGTTCCTTAATGCGATCGCCGATCATCATCATTTCATGTTCAATATCATCGACAGTATTCGGCAAATAGATTTCCACACCCTTACCAATTGGTTCAGGATTGGCATTGTGTTGCGGATCGTCAGCACCGACAGGACGGATTTTTTGCAGACGGAAGGGATTCTCAATCTTGGCATATTCGGAATGATTGACCCAATGCAACATATAATTTGCGGCTCGCATCACATTTCTGGTGCTACGTCCTGCTTGATCGAGGGTCGAGAGTTGGGAAAGAGTGTTGCAGCGATCGCAAAATTCATTAAAAAAGCGCGGATCGGCGGGTGTAAATGTCGAGTTAATTGCCTGATTAGGATCACCGACGCGCATCAGATTTTTACCCTGCGGGGTGAGGGCGAGAATCTCTAATAACTCAGTCTGCAACGGCGAAGAATCTTGCGCTTCATCTTCAAATACTGCAAAAATTCGCTCTTGCCAATACTTGCGAACACCCTCATTTTGCAATACCCGCAACGCGCCCAAAATCATATCGTCATAATCGATCGCTCCTTCCTGTCGCAAAAGTCGTTCATAGATTTCATAAAGCCCCGCCGCGATCGCCAAAATATCGCCACCATCGGGCGCTTCCGCCTCTCGCAACGCCGCCGCACTCAAACCCGAACTTTTTGCCGTCGCGATCGCCTCTTTCGCCAAACTTGGCAACACATCGGTTCGCAATACCGTTTGTCGCCGCAAGCGTTCCGTATCTTCGCCATCAAAGTTTTTCCCTTCCAGCAATAGGTCATACAATTTGGGATTTTCCTTCACCCAGATATTTGTCGCATTGCGAATTAACTTCTGCTTTAGAGATTCTGAAATAATTTTAGTTTCCCCCATCCCAAATCCTGATAGTTCTCGATGCGTACTGGCGATGTTATAAGCCAAGCTATGCAAAGTGCTAACCGTAAAAGAACTTTGAGGTAAGCGGAGATTTTTGAGATGTTCCGATACTTTTTTACGGATATTACTCACCGCCGATCGCGTAAAGGTGACGATGACTAATTGCTTTTGTCGATGCAGTTCAAATTTGGCGATCGCGATCGCTGCCGCCACTGCCATACCCGTTGATTTCCCTGCCCCCGGCACTGCGGACACCGCCAACTCACCGCCAGTCCAGTCTGCCATGGTTTGCTGCCCCTTACGGAGGCTTTTGCGTAATTCATTGAGAGCTTCAGGCGTGACCATAGCAAGTTTGGCAGATGTACATCACGCATTTTATCGCAAACCCAGAAAATAGAGAGCGCCGCAAAGCGGCGCTCTCTATTTTCTGGGTTTGGGGTAGAGCGCAAAGCGCTCTATAGGCAATGGCTAATTGCTATGATGATGAATGGTTAACTAGAACAAACTAAAAGATTTATGTCATCAGCGATCAGTGTAGAAAAGTTAGTCTCCGATGCCAAAGAGACAGCCAGCAAATTAAAGATTAAAAAATTTGATATTTACGGCGCGATCGTCGATGAAACTAGTGCGGAAGTCGATAGTGGCGCACCGAAACAAGTTTCTGCGTCTAACCGTGCTAGCATCACCGTCCGCGTTTGGAATGACGAAGGAACAGTCGGCGTGACTTCTACTACCAATATTGATCGCGTTGGCTTAGAACTCGCGCTCCAAAGCGCCCATGAAGCCAGTTTTTTCGGCGCTAAAGAAAATATTCCTGATTTCAGTCCCGAAGCGATCGCCGATATTCCTGCGCGTGCATCCCAAACATCACCACAAACAGCGATCGAGAAACTTGTGGAAACCCTTTTGGGAGCCGAAAAAGATTTATTGGCAAAACATAGTGCGATCGCGGGAGTCCCTTATAACGGATTATCTCAACGCGATCTCAATCGCTTCTATCTGAATAGCGATGGGGCAATGCGAAATGAGAGTGGTTCCTATAGTTCCATTTATCTCTATACCAAAACCGAAGAAGAGGATAGAAAACCTCGCAGTGGCGGCGCTTACCGTGTCAGTCGTACCTTTGAAGATTTGGATGTAAATGCTTGTGTCGAGGAAACTGCCGAGAAAACAATTAGTCATTTGAACTACGAAAAAATCAAGTCTGGCAAATATTTAGTCGTGTTTTCACCTGAAGCATTTTTGAGCCTAATCAGCGCTTTCTCTAGCCTATTCAACGCCCAAAGTATTCTCGATAAAAATAGTCTTTCTACGCCCGAATCCATCGGTACAGAAATCGCATCTCCATTATTAGATGTAAGCGATGATGAACTTCATGTCGGCAATGTCGGCGCATCCACATTTGATGGTGAAGGAACCCCAACTCGCTGTACGACCTTAATTACTAATGGAGTTTTAACTAACTTTCTGCATAGCTCCGTTACGGCAAAGCGCTTAAATGCTCAGCCTACAGGCAATGGTAGCGTTGGCGCAAAGGTTTCCGTAAGTCCTAATTTTTTCCATATTCAACGTAGTAACGCGGCTAATTCTGCTAACGAGAAAGCTTACGATTTGGCAACTGCCGAAAATGTGATTTTGATTGATGATTTGCAAGCGCTCCATGCGGGTGTACAAGCGTCGCAGGGTTCTTTCTCCTTGCCCTTTGATGGTTGGCTGGTGAATAAAGGCGATCGCGTCAGCATTGAGTCAGCAACCGTGGCTGGTGACATCTTGGAATTGCTGAAGGCGATCGCCTATGTCGAGCCAAAAGTTAAAGTCACGCCTTCAGGTGTCGCGCCACAGGTTTGGGTAGAAGGGCTATCAATCACGGGTGAAGCTTAGATAGTAAAGGGAGCGCAAAGCGCTCCCTTTACTTATTTTTTTACATTGTCTAAATTTACATTTGCCATCTGAGCGCCATCAAACAAAGTTTCTTGCAAATTTGCCCAACTCAAATTCGCACCGCGTAAATCAGCACCCCGTAGATCGGCTTTGCGTAAATCAGCACCCTTGAGATTGGCATGGCGCAAATTTGCTCGATGCAAATCAGCACTGTTCAAATTGGCATAACTTAAATCTGCCCCAGTGAGATTAGCGCGGCATAGCTTCGCATGAGCAAGATTGACCTTGCTCATTAATGCATGAGTAAAATCAATCTTGTGAAGATCGATCGCCTGTAGATCTGCGCCCACCAAAACAACACTAGCAAATGATTTTCGCCCCGTTCTATGCATTTGCAAAAATTCTTTGGCATCCATGAATTAATTATAAGTAGGTAGGTCTAATTAAATGAAAACCCAAAAAGCTGTGGCGCAAATCGCGCTACAGCTTTTTAGATTTAACCTTCAAAAGAATCGAGATCTAGTGCTGCTGAACCACCGCGCTCTAGTTCAATCAACATTTGTCCTAGTTGTCGCCAAATCAGCGCCGCAATCCCGATGGTGAAAGGGATGGCAACGATATAGCCAAACAAAGTTGGTAAGCCAAATATTTCTAGTCCCGTTGACATAAATATGGCAATGCTGACGCACATACCGAGATAAGGGACTTTGATGCTGGAACTTTTTAGTTCTAGCATGACACGAGTTGATTTGCTCCTTGACCACATATTGACAAGATTGCGTAAGGTCACTTCAAACGATCGCCCACAGGCGAGTCCAGCAAAGAGGGAAATAGCGAATAAAAAATAAGGGGGATCGGAGGGAAAGTAGTAATTCACAGGTATATAAACTTTTGGATTATGTTTTTATCTTACTAGCCCAAGCGCCGCCAATTGTGCTTGAGCCTTTTGCAAAGACTCGCGCCACTCCCGATCGCTAATACTATCAGCGACAATTCCCGCGCCGACTTGTCCCCAAATATGATCGCCAGTCTTGAGTAAGGTGCGAATCAAGATATTCAGATCCATGTTGCCACGCCGATCAATATAGCCACAAGAACCGTAAAACAAACTGCGGCGCTGCGACTCTAATTTCTCAACAATCTGCATACAGCGCACTTTCGGACAACCCGTAATTGTCCCTCCAGGGAAAGTGGCGCGAATCAGATCGACTAAGGTGCGATCGCCTCGCAATGTCCCCACCACATTACTAACAAGGTGCATCACATGGCTGTAACGCTCGATTGTCAATAACTCATCAACCTTGACGCTTCCCCATTCACAGACACGCCCCAAATCATTACGCTCAAGGTCAACCAACATAATATGTTCGGCTTGTTCTTTAGTACAGGCTAGCAATTCACGCTCAAATTCGAGATCCTGCTGTTCAGTTTTGCCGCGTGGTCTTGTACCTGCGATCGGGCGACTCTCGGCATGGCGATCGCGCAAACTAACTAGACGTTCAGGTGAAACGCTAATCACTTCGCCCCAAGTTGTGCGCCAATAGCTAGCAAAGGGTGAAGGATTGATTTTTTGCAAATGGCGATAAAGTTGCCATCCGTCCGATTGCCAAGGATAACCAAAACGCATCGAGAGATTTGCCTGAAAAATATCACCAGCGTATATGTGCCGTTTAGCAATTTCCACCATTGCTTCATAGTCTGACTGATCTGGTGAATAAGTAACGCCCTCACCCCCAGCCCCTCTCCCTAAGGGAGAGGGGAGCAAGAGTTCTTCCTCCCCCTCTCCCCTAGGGAGAGGGGGCTGGGGGGTGAGGGTCTTTGATTTATAGCTACCTAAACGATCGCCTAGTTCTGTTAATTCAGATTGATCGCTAGCCGCTAACCAAATATCCTGAGTTTGATGATCGATTACGGCAAAACTTGACGGCTCATACCAAAAGGCAACTGGAAAAGGTAAAGTGTCAGGCTTGGTATAGGGCAATCGCTCAATTTCCCATGCGAGGTCATAGCCTAACCATCCTAAATATCCGCCTGTAAATGGCAAATGATCGGGCAAATTAGAAGTTTGAGAAGACTGCATCCGCGATCGCAGTTTGTCTAAACAGGGCAAAATCTCGCCAACTTCAGGATTCCAAATTTGGCGCGGTTTTCCTGCGGCGATCGAATAACGGGCTAGTTTTGAAGGAACTGTGGCGGGGCTTTCTAGCAAAACCGTAATCGGCTCATCAGCATAGAGCGATTCCCACAGATCTGCGCCTGTCATCTCCGCAGGTAGCGATCGCTGAAGCCACACCCAATCGGTCATAGAAAAATTTAATCATTCAGTACGGTTTTATTATAGAGATGTAGAGCATTGCGCCACCTCTCTATTTTCACAAGCAAAAACTATGAATCGCACTTTATTTATCGTAATTCTTGTCATAACTGGACTCATGGTATTAGCGAGTTCGTTGCCAAATAAGTTCTATGGTGCAAGCGATCGTAAGTTTATTATGATCACCATCGCTACTTGTATTATTTCGGCGATCGGATTAGTAGTATTTTTCAGTATTCCTTTGTTAAGTCAGTGACGACTCCCGACGCTGACGCTTAGGCTTACAGCGCGGGCTTCTCAGCAACACCACCAATTGGTTCGGTTACACGCTGAGCTTTAATCACTGTCCGCCCGACAGCAATGTTTTTAATATTGATAGCAGCATTAATATCCCGATCCATTTCCAGACCGCACACATGGCAACTATGCCAACGATCTGCAATAGTTTTGGGGATATGAGTACCGCAGGTAGAGCAAAGTTGAGTGGTGTTGTATGGGTTCACAGCAATTGCCAATTTGCCAGCACTTTCAGCCTTGCAAGTAACAATTGATAGAAATTCACCCCAGCCAGCATCCAAAATTGATTTGCTCATTCTGGTTTTTGCTAGCCCTTTGATGTTCAAGTCCTCATGACCAATCACATCATATTTGTCTAGCAAATTCTTGGAAGTTTTAAAGAAGAAATCGCGCCTTTGTCTAGCAACTTTTTGATGATGCTTAGCCAACCTTTTGACGGCTTTACGTCGGCGATGAGAGCCTTTTTTCTTGCGAGAAACCGCCCTACTTAAATGCTTTTTACACTTCTGAGACTTTCTCGCAAACTGAGGAATAGGCACTGTTTCGCCATAACTGGTAATCAAGAAATCCTTCAGCCCCATATCAATACCCACACTGTTATCTAGATTGATATCAGTGCTGATAGTTTGTACGGTCACATCTTGCAAACTCAGGATGACATAGTAGCCATCCGCAGATTTAACAATTTGTGCTGTTTTAATCTTGAACCCATCAGGGAT
>JBDNJN010000183.1:0-24220 GCA_041687725.1 Pseudanabaena sp. | reverse complement strand
GTGTTCTCGCTAATCAGGTTCATCAAGCTTTTGATATTCTCTCCTGCTCTTCCTGATTTCTCTCCATTCATTTCCTCTGGCGCAACCTGAAAGTTCTTACCCTCTAACCCTTTCCGAAAATGAAACCACCCTGCCCAGCCCACTCTCCCTAGGGGCGAGGGGGAGCAAGATGCAAATATTCTCTTGTTCCCCTCTCCATTAGGGAGAGGGGCTAGGGGTGAGGGTCTTGGAAATTTCCACGTAACATCAATACTTACTTACAAGCGACTTGCATACAAAAAAAGCCCTGACAAAAATTTGTCAGGGCTTGAACGGAGTGTAAATTATGAATGACTACGAAGCTTACTGAGTCTTGCGTTGATTGCTATCGATCACCTTTTGGACTTCGGCACCTGGTTGATAGGTATAACCCCAATTTGCATTTTGGCTGTCATCAAGGATGCGAGGAGTGACAATAATAATCACCTCATTACGGATATTCGTATTAACTTCTTGACGGAATAATGCACCAATAATCGGTAAATCACCAAAAAATGGTACCTTGTTTACAATTTGGCGATCTGAATCGCGAATAACTCCCGACAAAATAAGTGTTTGACCATCCCTAATCCGAACTTGTCCAGAGTTAAGAGTTCGCTTAGAAATTAGACCCTGAAAAGTGGGGATACCAGAGATCGTTCCTAAAGACTGAGTTCCAACTAGCGCACTTACACTCGGCGATACGGCAAAGTTAATAAAACCGTTATCATCAATTCTTGAAACAGCGATATTTAAGGTCAAGCCTACTTCTGCAGGAGTTACTGTTTGAGTTGCAATGTTCTGAGTCGCAGTGCCAGTTCCGATAGTCGTAAAACTAACTGTATTAGATTTCACGACATCTTCTGTCAGTGCAATTGTTGCTGTTTCACCCTCTTGGACTGTTAGTGTTGGATCAGTAATAATCTTGGCATTTCCACTTGCTATAGAAGCGGTGAGTGTTGCAAAAAATTGCTGAGGTAAATTAGTAATAGAAGGAGCGCCATTTGGACTGTTAAAGTTAAACCCAAGCACTCCAAGAGTACCTCCAACAGATGCTCCTGTTCCACTTCCATCGGTGTTACTTGCATTAAAACCAAAACTCGTTCCAACTATTTGGTTTTTATTTAGATTCACTTCTACAACTCTCACATTAACTGAGACTTGACGCTTACGCAGATCAAGACGAGCAAGTTGCGCCTCTGCAAATTCGACTTGTCTAGGCGAACCAATCAATGTCAAAGAGTTACTGCGTTCTTCGCCAACTACTAATAAACCTTTGACTAAAGGTGTAACTCCTGAATCGGCAGCAACAGTGAGACTTTCAACAGATGGTACTTTGTCTTTACTTTCTGCAGCAGCATCAGCTGGTGGAGCTGCTGCTGCTGCTCCACCAGCAACAGTGGCTGTTGCAACAGCTGCAATTGCAGCTATGCGATTGACAACACGTGTAGCACCTATCCCTACTAGATAAGCTGAGGCTTCACCAACTGCGATTTGATTGAGTCGATAGCTCTTGGTAACTAAGTTTTTCAGAGTGACAGGTAACTTAGTTGCAACAAAAATCGTTTGCCCAATGCGATTTGCGTCTAAACAAGTAATTCGCAATACATTGTTAAAAACATCTTGAGCAGGCTCGTTTTCAATATCAAGACTAACTGGACGCTTGACACTAGTTGGGGGACAAACATCACTAGCAGCACCCACCGCAGGTGCGTCTCCACCACCTACAGAGACAACGCTTAAGCCAGCAACACGACCTATTAGAGTTAAAACCTCGATCGCTGGTGCATTCCTAAGAGTAATTCTCGGAACTCGCTCAGCCGTACCTAGATCCACAATATCAGGACGCAATTTCGCCGTAGTGGTGGCAATGTCACCAACAGGAGGAGTCCTGAGTTGGCGGAAAGGAGGCACAACACCAGGCACACGACCTTGTAATTGTGGAGTTACAGGATTTGCAACAGGTGGTGGAACTGAGTTTGGTGCATTGCTTTGAGCAACGCGAGTTTTACCATCAGCATTGGTAATCGTCACTTTCGGCTCAAATAATGGCTTGCCAACAGAAGCAGCATTTGTATTTTGAGCGATGAGAACTTTATTAGTATCAGGTGAGTTTTGACTATTGATAACTCCAGCTTCAGGCGCATCAGCCGCAGATAGAGTATTAGCCTGTCTTACCGAAGGCTGCATCTCTAAACTAAATACCAAACTGTTACCAGTATCTTGACGCTTGATCAGATCCTTAAGTACCTCTGGATCGGCAGCAGTGACCCGAATTTGCACCTTATTAGCAGCATACTGAGTCGCCTCGATCGCCGTAATTCCAGGCGCAGGATTAGCCTTGGCATAGCTAGCATTACCATTGCCTAATTGTAACTGTGCGCCATTGAGCAAAGCCACCCACGCCTTACCTTGCTTGGTATAGGTGACTTGAGGGCGATCGCTACTCGCAAAATTTAAAGTGAGATTGAGGCGATCGCCTGCCACACTTGTATTGATGTCCGTAATCCGACTCGCCACCGCCACCACATCATTTTGGTTCGCAGAAACGGGACTTTGGTTAGCATTTTGCGCTTGGCTTGGCGCGATCGCCAAAGCTTGCGGGCAGACCGCCGCGATTAGAAACCAACAGGCCAGAGACTTGCCATTTAGATTTTGATTCAACTTGTTATTCATAATTACACTCCTCAGACCCCTTATCAGGAGCCAATACGCTTTAATCTTTGTGTTAAATCTGTGAAAATTTGAACATGTCCTAGCTAAAACAACGACACAACCAAGGCAGAATTGACGAGATTATGGTGCGAGATTATACCATATTTTGTCAATTTCAAATCAAAAAAATAATTAACCAACAAGGGGCTTAAGCCCCTTGCCTATCGTGATAGGTAGACTTTTTATTTTGGTGGTGGTGCAGCAGGAGGTATTAACCAACAAGGGGCTTAAGCCCCTTGCCTATCGTGATAGGTAGACTTTTTATTTTGGTGGTGGTGCAGCAGGAGGTGCGGCGGCATCTGCCGCCGCTTTAAGTTCGGCAGCACTTTTTGGCACAAAAGCTTGCAAAGTAAAGTCCGCACCGATTAATGGCGGTAAAATATCCAAGATTTCCTTCTCCTTGCCAGCAGCGATCGGGCGCGAGAACTTAAAAGTAGTCGTCGGCAAAGTCTTCTTAGTTAGCTTTAAATCTTTTACTACCAATAGGGGCTTGAGCCGCTCAATTCTTTGAATTGTGTTTAATACATCCTCAAACTTGCCATCAAAGCCAATTGTGAACGAATAAGTATCATACTGTGGCCCTCTAACGGGTTCCACAGGTAGAAAAGTTCGCATCGAGCCTTCTAATTCATAGGAAAATGTGGGAGGTAAAGCGAACACAATTGTCTTGGGTATCTGCTCTTGAATATCGCGAATCAGGGTGTCGATGTTATCCACACTTGGCAACAGCGACAGAACAAATTTGTTTTGCTGATTCGCCTCTTCAATTTTCTCAACAATATTGCTTTTGCTAGACACTTGGCTTTCTAGGGTCGTAACATCCGCCTTTTTGGTGTCAATACTTTGTTGTCCAGTTTGAACTTGCTCCCAGATTGGCATGACAAAGCTAGTAGCCGCATAAGCCGCCAGCCCAATACCACCAACGCCAATCAAGATTCCTAAAATCTTTGGGGTCAAGGTGAACCCAAATAGGGATAAACCACCTGTACCACCTTCAATTCCTGAAGCATCGCCAACGTTTGTCATTTTATTTGATCACTCCCTGTTGCTTTAAGAGATTAATTCTGGTCACTAACCCATCTGCTCCTGTTTTTTGGAGTGCAGGCAAGATCTCAGAGGGGCTTTTTTGAGTAGTAGCTGTACTAATCTGAAAGTTGACTAAGTTAAAGTTTTTATCAGCCGTCCCTTGTTGCAAAGTTGATGAAACTAGTTTTGTTTCTCTATCTTCTAGTAGAGGCGATGCTTTGAGCAATAATAAAAAATCATTTAGCTCATTGTAGTTAGTTGCTTTTCCAATGAGCGTTATTGTCGAGGCTGCTGCGGGCGCTTGTGGCGTTGCCGCAACCGATGCTTGGGTAATTGACTCCACCTGAATCGTAATTGGAGTACGTTTTCTGATGTCATCGGCGATCGCGCTCACAGGTAAATTACCCACAAACAGATTTACAAGTTCTCCAGTCCTCGCTTGGATTCCCTGTAATTGTATCTCTTGACTTTTCAAAGCGGTGATTTTGCTATTTAGTGCCGTTTCCTTCGCCGTCAAAGCGGAAAGTTCTTGTTGAATTCCTTCATTGGCAGCATTAAAAAAGAAAAATGCACCGCCTACTAGGGCAATGGCAACTACGGCAACTGCGCCACCATAGATTAAAAATTGTGAATCTGCGATCGGTTGACGTTCTACGTCTAGAGCTTGAGCTTCAACGCGATCGCTTAAAAAATTAATATCAAGTGTATACATAATAGTTATCTTTAAACCTCTCTCAATCCCAGACCGATAGCAACAGACAGAGCCATGCGCTCATGTATCGGTATGTCATCATCCACAGTTATACCAACAGCCGTGAGCGGATCGACGGCGATCGCCGCAATACCAAGACGTTGACTAAAGAACTCATTTAGCTGTCCAATACAAGCGCCAGGTCCTGCAATCAGTAACTCAACAACATCCGATCCAGGAGACTGACTAGTATAAAAGTCAATTGAGCGTCGTAATTCATCGCATAGATCGCCAACTGCTCGCATAATCGCGGCATCGCCTGGGGTATTACCACCGCCTGCTAAGCTCGCAGTATCCATAGATTGCACAGGTACAACTGTCGAACTCAACATCTCCATATCTGTTGTTCGTCGTGGCGGCAAGTTAATTGCGCGTAACTGAGCATTTTGGATCTGAGCAGTGCCGATAGGGAAAGTCCGTGAAAATTGCGGAATTCCATCAACAGTTACCGTAATTTCCGTGGCTTCGTACTCAATATCCACAATTGCTACTGCCTCGGCTAATGTACTAAATCTTGCCAACTCATTGTGCATAGCGCGAATCAGGGCAAAACTGCTAACTTCCACAACGTCAACCTTGAGCTGCGCCATCTCTAGAGCTTGAATATAACTATCTGTCACCTCTCTTGGAGTCGCCACCATCAAGATTTCGACACGCTCAATGCCATCATCATCAAGAGATGTACCTAACTTTTGATAATCCACATCCGCATCTTCTCGAGGGAAAGGTAAGTACAGACTCGCCTCTTGATTCAGCACCATTTCGCGTAATTCTTGATCTGGAATCTCCGCAGGTAAGCGAATTAAGCGACTTACTGTTTCGCGACCAGGTAGGGCTGTCGCAACTTTCTTAACCTTTATTTTTTTGTCTGCTAGCAAACTGCGAATAATTTCTCCCAGCGCTACGGGATCGAGAATACGCCCTTCTTCAACTGTTCCTTCAGGAAGCTCGACGCTACCATAGTTCACTAGCTTGTAAGAAGACGGCCCTTTACGGCGCAATTGAACTAGATTGACTTTCTCGGAAGTGATTTCAATTCCGATACCTTTTTTAGACTTTCCGCCAAATTTTAAGCCGAACATAAGCGTGTCTTTATGAGTTTTGGAGCTTTCGTAGCACTGGGCATAAACAATGGAGCGATTATAGACGATAAGTGACCATTGTCAATAGGGCAAGGAAAGTAATTATGACGAATGCCGTAAATGTCTGACTTTGCCCTTAATTAACCCTGTTTCTTATAGACGATTTTGGACATTTTGGCAAATAAAAAAATAAAAAATCTAATTCATTAAAAAGAGAGACAGCGCTTAGCGCTGTCTCTCTTTTTAATGAATTAGATTTTATTTGCTGCTGCGTAGCTGCATTTGCTTATTTTGAATCAAACTTCTAAGACGAGGATTTTGGATTTGTTCAAGCGTAATTTGATTAAATTCTTTGGCAGTAAATCCATAACGACAAATTGCTTCTTCACTGTAGCTGCGTAATTGGACGCAGAGTGATTGTAAAAATTCTGGGGAATTGGTGAGATCGCAGACTTTGGTTTGTTGAGATTCTGCGAGATTTGCAACACTATTCCAATTAGGATTGTTCTTGGCAGTGCGGAAAATCTCTAAACGTTTGTTTTCGATCTCACTGGCGGCGGCGGCATAGCGGGTAAGATGGTCATCACCCAAGGTGACTTTGTTGAGAAAGTTTTGTAGGGATGATGGTTTTACACAAGTTTGAGCAAAGACAGCCAAGCGATCGCCGCTTAGCATTGGTTCTGCGATCGCGCCAATAATCACACATAGACCAAACAGACTAATTTTGCCTAAGTTTTTACTTAAATATTTTTGAAGATGATACTTCACATGCCCTTTTAAATCACTTGAATGCCTCTGAGACCAACTATTCATAATCAACTGCCAAAAATACTAGGGACGTAACCTACATAAGGTAAGCATAAAAGTCCTTAAAACCCAGAAAGCTGTAGCGCACGCTGCGCGTGCGCTACAGCTTTCTGGGTTTTGGGTTTTATCATGCCTACAAATATTGACTCAAATAGGCTGATTTTGTTGCCGCAAATACGACTGAATGAACGGCTCAAGATCGCCATCCATCACATTTTGAATATTCGTAGTTTCTTCGCCTGTGCGTAAATCCTTGACTAATTGGTAAGGATGAAACACATAGTTACGAATTTGGTTACCCCATGCTGCCTCCACGATGTCACCACGAATATCAGCGACTTTTTGGGCGCGTTGCTCTTGGGCGATGATTAACAGCTTGGCTTTGAGTAACCGCATTGCATTTTCTTTGTTTTGCAATTGCGATCGCTCCTGCGTACAGCGCACAGCGATCCCTGTCGGTAAATGCGTAATCCGTACCGCCGTTTCTACTTTGTTGACGTTTTGACCGCCCTTTCCACCTGCTCGCGTTGTCGTAATTTCTAGATCCTTAGGATCAATTTCTAGATCGACATCTTCTTCGAGCAACGGCATTACTTCTACGCCAGCAAAACTAGTTTGACGCTTATCATTGGCATTAAAAGGCGAAATTCGCACCAGACGATGTGTCCCCTTTTCAGGCGCAAGGTAGCCATAGGCATAGCGTCCATGCACCAGCAAACTTACGGATTTGATCCCCGCCTCTTCACCTTCGGATATTTCCGAGATCTCCACTTTATAACCTTGAGACTCACAAAAACGGGTATACATCCTCAATAACATTTCTGTCCAATCTTGCGAGTCAGTACCACCCGCACCCGCATTAATTGTTAAAACTGCGTCATATTTATCGTAGGTTCCTGATAGCAATTGCTCTAGATCCCAGCGATCCATCTCATGCAATAGCTGACTGAGGTTTTGTTTGGCTTCATTAACCAAGGCTGGATCATCTTCAAGGGCGAGTAATTCGGCGATCGCCCCCAGATTTTCGATAGTTTTCCGCCAGAACGTAAATTTTTGCAAGCAGGATTTCAGTGCATCTAGCTCGCGCATCGTTTTTTGAGCTTGGTCGCTATTGCCCCAAAATTCTGGTTGGGCGGCAGTTTGTTCGAGGTCGCCAATTTTTGCCGCGATCGCAGGTACGTCAAAGATATTCCTGAGCAATGCTCAGGCGCTGCGATAAAATCTGGGTTTGGCGCACAATCTCTGTAACATCCACTAAAATATTTCTCCCATGTAGCGGTTTTTAACTGACTATTTATTCATCAGCTTAAAGACGCTCGCTTTCATCGATAAATAAGTAGTAAGTAGGTAGGCATAATTTTTTTATCAGATATTAGAGTGAAATCAAATCAAATGCCTACCAATAACATATACTTTTCGCTAGCAAGCGATATCTATTTCTTTTTTTGGTGAGCTATTGACATGCTCTCAGCGCTGAAGCGACTGAGATTTCAAGAATCACTTCTTAGATTTTCTGCTTCATAGCAACAGCCCTTTAGAGGAATCTCTATCAGGTCTTATGTTCGCTCCACAGACTAGCCCCGCAAGCCCTGCGGTTTTTAAAAGTTATTTTGTTTACTAAAAGCTTGGTTATCGCTCCTAAGTTTTACCATTCTAACACAAAGCCGTCCTAAAACGACAATTATATGAATCAATCAAAAAGACTAAAGGGAATAAATTCCCTCGTGCGCTTTCCTCTCAGCGCTGAAGCGACTGAGTTTCCCGCGTATCGTGTGATCCTATGAGCGAAGCACACGTTAGTCACACGCTATTAATTACAGATGCGAGAGGTAGTAGAAAACTCGCACTTGAAGGATTAAAGTACACAATTGGGCGAGATGCGAATAATAATATTCAACTCTATTCACGTTTTGTATCTCGTCAACACGCCATATTACTGCGAGTGCCTGGGGAGGGCGGGAAGTATCTGTATCGGGTTATTGACGGGGATCTATCTGGTAAGCCTAGTGTCAATGGTGTAATCATCATACGAAGATCGCCTCTTCCCATGATTTGTGTAACGGGGATGTGATTACGCTTGCCCCAAATGTGGAATTGACTTATCTCAGTAGCCAAGTCAGTGACTAAAATATGAGTAAAAATGACCGTTGACTTTCATGTTTTTACAGGCATTTTTGCAGATGATTTCTAGTTTGTGGATTCCAGAGTGAGATGAAACAATAAAATCTCATCACTCCGCAATTTGGCTTAATTGCAGCATATATGACCATTGTGTTATCCAATCCAGAAAACATAGATTTGCTGCTTTTTTGGATCAAGTTAGGTGTTGCTTTAAGCGCGATCGCGATCGCCCTATTATTCCTGTTTTGGTTGCGTCTCAAGAAAATCGAACACCGCATACATATCAGCAAAAAGCATCTAAAATCTATATCTGCTCAAAAAAATTCTCAAAAAATACGAATTTCTACCCCATTTAAATCTAATCGCTCTACCAATCTCGCCACAGCACCAAAGCGTTTAAGAAAGTCACCTAAACGCTTTGGACAATCGCGTTGGTTATTAGCGATCGCGATCGCCAGTCTCGCGGGAATCGCGATCGCCTTGATCCAATTAGGTAATAGCTTGATCAGCCCCGAATATACAACAATCATTTGGCTGTTTATTGGTGTGGGACTAGTTATTGGGGCAACTTATGCTTTTTAAGCGCTATAAATGCGCGACAATTAGATTCGATAATCAAGCTAAAAAATATCTGGACAAATAAGTATGCGGCGTGCGGTTTTATGCGGATATTACGGAATGGGCAATGGTGGTGATGAGGCTTTGCTTGCCACGTTGTTGCAAATGTTGCCCAAGGATGTCCAACCGCTCGTATTGTCTGCTAGTCCAAAAGCCACTGAAAATTTACATCAGGTCGAGGCTAGCGATCGCTATTCAGTATTTGGATTAATGAATGAATTTAAGCGATCGGAGCTATTTATTTGGGGCGGCGGTAGTCTCATGCAAGATGCAACCAGTGCCAGAAATCCGATTTATTACGGCGGCTTAATGGGGTTAGCACAGGGGATGGGCTTGGAAACGATCGCTTGGGCGCAGGGAGTGGGACCACTCAAGCGCAAGTTAAGTAAATGGATCGCAAAACGATCTTTTCAAAGATGTAATGCAGTATCTGTGCGCGATCGCCAATCAGCAAAATTATTAGCAGATTGGCAAGTCGAAAGTATTGTTGCGCCCGATCCCGTATGGGCTTTGGAGTCAACACCGATGGATATTTATCGCGATATACCTTCGCCAAAAGTTGCGGTGGTTTTGCGATCGCATCCTGCGCTTACATCTTGTCGTCTCGCCACAATTACCGAAGCCTTGCAAAAGTTACAAGCACATACCAATGCTCATGTTTTGTTAATTCCATTTCAGCCGATCCAAGATAAGGCGATCGCCCAAGCAATTTGTGATGCGCTCAATCAAAAACTTCCTAATCACAGTCAAGTAATTACGCAAAAAGATCCGCGCAAACTTAAAGGCATTTTTCGTGGTGTAGATCTAGCGATCGCCATGCGTTTACATGGATTGATCATGGCGGCGGCAGAGGGTTGTCAATGTTCGGCAATTAGCTATGATCCTAAAGTTTCGTATTTAATGGAAGATTTAGAAATTTCTGGTTGGGAATTAGAAAATTTGCCAGATGATGCTCAATCTTTAGCTGATGTTTGGATTAAGGATTTAGAAAATGGCGATCGCCAATTAATCAAGCAAGCAAGTGGCGATCGCATCCACAAACTCAAACAACAAGCTTTTATCCATCAACAAATATTGAGCGCATAAAAAAAGGAGGCGCAAAGCGCCTCCTTTTTTATTAGATTTGAAAACTTGTAGCTGATTCGGCGATCGCCATTTTGTGCATGATTTTTGCCAGCTCAGCCGCCACTTCAGGGCGCGAAAACTCAGGTGGAGGACATTCGCCACGACGCAACATCTCGCGTACTTTTGTTCCCGAAAGATGAACACGTTCTTCGGGCAAACTGGCACTGGTTTTAGTAGTTGCCATGCCCTGAGCGCGTTTGCAATAAAAAGCATGTTCAAACATCAGAGGAATAATCCCTAGTTCGCCAACTTCAAATTCTTCAAAAATATGTTGCGCGTCATAAGTCCCGTAATAGTCACCAACACCCGCATGATCGCGCCCGACAATGAAGTGCGTGCAACCATAGTTTTTACGAATCAAAGCATGGAAAATCGCTTCACGAGGGCCTGCATAACGCATTGCCGCAGGATTAATTGCCAAAGTCACGCGATCTAAGGGGAAATAATGTTCCAGCATGATCTCGTAGCAACGCATCCGCACATCGGCAGGCACATCATCGCTCTTAGTCGCGCCAACGAGAGGATGCAAAAATAAACCATCGACGATTTCCAAAGCACATTTCTGAATATATTCATGGGCGCGGTGGATCGGGTTGCGAGTTTGGAAACCAACAATTGTGCGCCAGCCTTTTTCGATGAACAATTGGCGCGAATCCGCAGGATCGATCTGATAAGTAGGAAAAAGCGGATGAGGGCGACGCTCTAGTAACCAGATATCACCAGCAAGATACACATCATCTTGGGCATAAACAACCTTGACTCCAGGGTGACGATCTTCGTTGGTGCGATAAACATGAATCGCTTCCTTGAGTTTGTCGTATTTATATTTTTCGCTGAGTTCTAAGACACCGATAAATACGCCATTAGGATCGTTAAGGCGAACAAGGTTGCCAACGCTCAAGGTATCCGCAACTTCAGTGGTCACAGGCAAAGTAATCGGAATCGACCAAGGCAAACCACTGGCGAGACGCATATTTGAAACTACCGAGTCATAGTCGGATTTACCCAAAAAGCCAGTGAGTGGGCTAAATCCACCGATCGCAATTAGTTCAAGGTCAGACAGCGATCGCTCAGTCAATTGCACAATCGGCAAGTGGTCAGCTTTGCTATAAAAAACTTCTTTTTGGGCATCTGTTGCCATGCGATTAATTAGTTGACCACCATGCGGTGCAATGTTTTTGAGTTGTCGAGCCATGACTTTTAAGTTTAAAGGTTTGAGTTTGGGTAATTTCTGGAATTATTAAGTTAATGCTAACTTTTTTTGACAACAAAGTTTGAGTTTAAGCAGTCAAGCATAATTAAACCCAAAACCGAAAAAGCTGTGGCGCACGCGCAGCGTGCGCCACAGCTTTTTCGGTTTTAAGGTTTCTTTAAATCTAAAACAGATATGTACATCGCCAAGAATTTTTGTAATCACATGTAGAGTTGTGATGTGAGAAGTCAAACACTAATTAGCGAAAGGAATAAATCGTAATTTTATGGTAACTACTCCTCTAAAAGTATCAGAAGCAGAATCATCGATCACAGCAATTAGTTGCTATGGCACTGCCCGCTCCACAGTTGCAGGAAGCCCCCTCAGCGCCGAAGAACTGCGTAAGACCGATGCTTACTGGAGAGCTTGCAACTATCTGGCGATCGGCATGATCTATCTGCGCGAAAATCCACTTTTGCGCGAACCATTAAAACCAGAGCATATCAAAAATCGCTTACTCGGACATTGGGGATCAAGTCCAGGTCTGAGTTTTGTCTATACTCATTTCAATCGTCTGATTAAAAAATACGATCTGAATAGCATCTTTTTGGCAGGTCCTGGGCATGGCGCACCAGGAGTTTTAGGTTCTGTTTATCTGGAAGGAACCTATTCTGAGATTTATCACGATGTCAGTGAAGATGAAGAAGGTCTGAAGCAATTCTTCAGGCAATTTTCTTTCCCTGGTGGCATTGGTAGTCACTGCACACCCGAAACTCCAGGATCGATCCATGAAGGTGGTGAACTTGGTTACAGCGTCTCCCATGCCTATGGAACTGTGTTTGATAATCCCGATCTCATCTCAGTAGTCATGGTCGGTGATGGCGAGTCGGAAACTGGACCCCTCGCAACTTCATGGCATTCTAACAAGTTTATTAATCCGATTCGTGATGGTGCAGTATTACCAATTCTGCATTTAAATGGCTACAAGATTAATAACCCGACAGTGTTATCGCGGATCAGTCATGAAGAGCTAGAAAGTCTATTCATTGGCTATGGTTATAAGCCTTATTTTGTAGAAGGTTCTGATCCTGAGTCGATGCATCAAGCGATCGCCGCTACCCTTGAGCATTGTATTAACGAAATTAGAACTATTCAACAGGAATCTCGTAGTACAGGCATTCCCACCAGAGCCAAGTTCCCGATGATCGTGTTGCGGACTCCGAAGGGCTGGACTGGACCTGAGTCAGTGGATGGTCACAAAGTCGAAGGTTTTTGGAGAGCGCACCAAGTACCGCTTTCAGGCGTACAAACCAACCCTGAACATTTGCAAATACTTTTGGATTGGATGCAGAGCTATAAACCTGATGAGTTGTTTGATGCTTCGGGTAAGTTGATTGCTGAATTGAAAGATCTTGCACCAATAGGCGATCGCCGCATGAGTGCCAACCCGATCGCTAACGGTGGTATGTTGCGTCGTGGTTTGAGAATACCAGATTTTCGCGAATATGGCGTAAAAATCGAAAAGGCAGGCATGAGTGAAGCCGAAAACACGAAGCCTTTAGGTGTGTTTTTACGCGATGTGATGCGTCAAAACATGGATAACTTCCGTGTGTTTGGTCCCGATGAAAACACATCGAATAAACTGCAAGCAATTTATGAAGTCAGTAAAAAATTCTGGATTGCTGAATACCTTCCTGAAGATGCTGATGGAGGCGAACTGTCCACCGATGGGCGCGTGATGGAAATCCTCAGCGAACACACCTTAGAAGGTTGGTTAGAAGGTTATTTGCTAACGGGTAGACATGGTTTCTTCTCGACCTATGAAGCCTTTGTCCATGTCATCGATTCGATGATCAACCAGCATTGTAAATGGTTGGAAATCAGTAGAGAGATTCCTTGGCGATCGCCGATTGCTTCTCTCAATTTGTTGATTACTTCAACCGTATGGCGGCAAGATCACAACGGCTTTACTCACCAAGATCCTGGATTTTTAGATGTGGTTGTAAACAAGAGTGCAAGAGTTACGCGCATCTACTTACCACCCGATGTGAATACACTTCTATCAGTTTCCGATCACTGCTTGCGTAGTACCGATTATGTGAATGTAATTGTCTGCGACAAGCAATCCCACTTGCAATACTTGACTATGGATGAGGCAGTTATACATTGCACCAAAGGTTTAGGAATTTGGGATTGGGCGAGTAACGATCAAGGCACTGAACCTGATGTGGTGATGGTCGGTTGTGGCGATATTCTCACTCAAGAAGCTTTAGCTGCCACTATTCTGCTTTGGGAGCATTTCCCCGAATTGAAGATTCGCTTCATTAATGTCGTGGATTTGTTCAAGTTACAACCTGATACTGAGCATCCTCACGGTTTAAGCGATCGCGATTTTGATTCACTCTTCACCACTGACAAGCCGATTATTTTCAATTTCCACGGCTATCCTTGGTTGATCCACCGTCTCGCCTATCGCCGTAAAAATCACAAAAATCTCCATGTGCGTGGCTACAAAGAAAAGGGCAATATCAACACGCCTTTAGAGCTTGCGATCAATAATCAAGTTGATCGCTTTAGCCTCGCGATCGATGTAATTGACCGCGTTCCTAAATTGCAAAATATCGGCGCTCATGCGAAGCAAAATCTGCTCGATCAGCAAATCGCATGTCGTCACTATGCTTACGAGCATGGCATGGATAAACCTGAAATTGTAAACTGGCGTTATCCTCATTAAAAAATGGTGATTTCTAGAAAATAAAATTACCTGCTGTAGAGCAGGCATCCTGACTGCATGACAATAACGCAAGCGAGACGCTTGCGCTACGCGGAAATATTCTTTTCGAGAAATCACCTTATTGGTAGGTAGGCGTAATCAAACCCAAAAAGCTGTGGCAGACGCTCCGCGTCTGCCACAGCTTTTTGGGTTTTGGGTCTGATTTGATTGGGATTTGCTGTAAACGCAGCTTACTATTCAAGCAAGGTGAAATTATTGCGATCTCTTGTTTCTAGATAAAGTTTTGTTAAGAAAAATGCAAAGCTAATTGACTTAATAAACTTACCCATTTGTCTAAATTTGTTACAGCGTAAATGATTCAAGCAATTAGAGACATTCTAAACAATTGTTACAAAATCCCCAGCACGACGCAATCCTAAATCTATAATTACGACATCGTGGCAAAGCTTCTCTTGTAAAGCAGTAATTATTTCATTCATAGATTCCTCACTATGAGAGAAAGCCAGCCTAATCGTCTAATCTACTTTGTCTTAACAGTCTGAGAGAGGAAAATTTACATGACAATGACTCCTCAAAAGCCAGACACAGAGGTAAAGGTACTGGTTGATCGTGACGTAGTTCCTACTTCTTTCGAGAAGTGGGGACAACCTGGTCACTTCGATCGCACCCTCAAGAAGGGCCCAAAAACCACCACTTGGATTTGGGATCTTCATGCCAATGTGCATGACTTTGACAGTTTCACCAATGAAGAAGATGCTGCTCGTAAGATCTTCTCTGCTCACTTTGGGCATCTCGGCATTATCTTCATCTGGCTCAGTGGTATGTATTACCACGGTGCAAAATTCTCTAACTACGTTGGTTGGCTAGCTGATCCAGTCGGCATTAAGCCCAGCGCCCAAGTAGTCTGGAATGTCGTCGGTCAAGATATCTTGAATGGCGATGTTGGCGGCGGTTTCCAAGGTATTCAAATCACTTCTGGTTTGTTCCACCTATGGAGAGCATCTGGTATCACCACGGAGTACCAACTCCTCTGCACCGCAATTGGCGGTTTGGTGATGGCAGGTTTGATGTTCTTCGCGGGTTGGTTTCACTACCACAAGGCTGCTCCTAAACTCGAATGGTTTAAGAATGTTGAATCGATGATGAACCACCACTTGGCTGGTTTGCTCGGTTTGGGTTCACTCTCTTGGGCTGGTCACCAAATCCACGTAGCGATCCCTATCAACTACTACCTTGATAAGGGCGTACCTGCTGACCAAATTCCTTTGCCCCACGAGTTCTTGTTTAACACCGACTTGATGGCGCAAATTTTCCCTAGTTTTTCTCAAGGCTTGACACCGTTTTTCACCTTAAATTGGGGTGTATACGCTGACTTCTTGACATTCAAGGGTGGTTTAAATCCTCAAACTGGTGCTTTATGGCTCACTGACCAAGCACATCATCACCTTGCGATCGCAACCTTGTTTATCATCGCTGGACATATGTACCGTACCAACTTTGGTATCGGTCACAGCATGAAGCAAATCTTGGAAGCTCACAAGGGACCATTGACTGGCGAAGGTCACAAGGGTATATATGAAATCTTGACCTCGTCTTGGCATGCTCAGCTTGCGATTAACTTGGCTATGTTGGGTTCATTGAGCATTATCGTCGCTCAGCACATGTACGCGATGCCTGCCTACCCATATATTGCTACTAGCTACGGAACTCAAGTTTCACTATTCACTCATCACATGTGGATCGGCGGCTTCTGTGTTTGCGGAGCGGCTGCTCACGCGGGAATCTTTATGGTTCGCGATTACGATCCTGCTAAGAATGTAAATAACTTACTTGATCGCATGTTGCGCCAACGTGATGCACTTATCTCTCACCTTAACTGGGTATGTATTTTTCTTGGCTTCCACAGCTTCGGTCTATATATCCACAACGACACCATGCAAGCATTGGGTCGTCCTCAAGATATGTTCTCCGACACCGCAATTCAGTTACAGCCTGTATTCGCTAACTGGATTCAAGGAATTCATACAGCGGCGGCTGGTACTACAGCTCCTTACTTAAACTCTAGTGTTAGCCCAATCTTTGGCGGCGAAACTATGGTTGTCGGTGGCAAAGTTGCTATGGCACACATGAATCTTGGTACGGCTGACTTCTTGGTTCACCACATCCATGCGTTCACCATTCACGTTACTGTCTTGATTTTGCTGAAAGGCGTGTTGTATGCACGTAGCTCTCGCTTAGTTCCAGACAAAGCTGAACTCGGTTTCCGCTTCCCTTGCGACGGTCCTGGTCGTGGCGGCACATGTCAAGTTTCGGCATGGGATCACGTTTTCTTAGGCCTTTTCTGGATGTACAACTGTATCTCAGTTGTGATTTTCCACTTCTCTTGGAAAATGCAGTCCGATATTTTCGGTACTGTTGATGCAAGCGGCACAATCACCAACATGGCTGGCGGTAACTTTGCACAGAGTGCATTGACCATCAATGGTTGGTTGCGTGACTTCATGTGGGCGCAATCTTCCAACGTTATTCAATCCTACGGTTCGGCTTTGTCGGCTTACGGTTTGATCTTCTTGGGCGCTCACTTCATCTGGGCTTTCAGCCTGATGTTCCTGTTCAGTGGTCGCGGCTACTGGCAAGAACTCATTGAGTCTATCGTTTGGGCACACAACAAGCTCAACTTGGCTCCTGCTATTTCTCCTCGCGCTTTGAGCATCACTCAAGGTCGTGCAGTGGGTCTAGCTCACTACCTCTTGGGTGGAATCGCCACAACTTGGGCGTTCTTCCTAGCCCGTTACGGTGCAATTGGGTAAACTGGCTTAAATTAAAACGGAGAAATTGAAGTAAAAATGGCAACGAAATTTCCTAAGTTTAGCCAGGCTCTCGCACAAGACCCGACAACCCGTCGGATCTGGTATGCGATCGCCACAGCGAACGATTTTGAAAGTCACGATGGTGTTACTGAAGAAAGTCTTTATCAAAAGATTTTTGCTTCGCACTTCGGACACTTGGCAATCATCTTCCTGTGGACATCTGGCAACCTGTTTCACGTAGCGTGGCAGGGTAACTTCGAGCAATGGATTAAGAATCCTCTCACCACACGTCCGATCGCCCATGCGATTTGGGACCCTCATTTCGGTAAGGCCGCAGTTGAAGCGTTTACACAAACTGACGCTGCTGGTCCTGTTAACGTCGCTTACTCGGGTGTTTACCATTGGTGGTACACCATCGGTATGCGTACCAACACGGAACTGTTTACTGGCGCAATCTGGATGCTAGTATTCGCAGCCGTAATGCTATTTGCAGGTTGGTTGCATCTTCAGCCTAGCTTCCGTCCTAGCCTTTCTTGGTTCAAGAATGCTGAATCTCGTCTAAACCACCACTTGGCTGGTTTGTTCGGAGCCAGCTCTTTGGCTTGGACTGGTCACATGGTTCACGTTGCGATTCCTGAATCTCGCGGCATCCATGTAGGTTGGAACAACTTCTTGAGCGTTCCTCCTCACCCAGCAGGGCTTGCGCCTTTCTTCACTGGCAATTGGGGCGTATATGCTCAGAATCCTGATACCGCAGGTCACATCTTCGGAACTTCCGAAGGCGCTGGCACAGCAATCCTGACCTTCTTAGGTGGTTTCCATCCTCAAACCGAGTCTCTTTGGATGACTGACATCGCGCATCACCACTTGGCGATCGCCGTGTTATTCATCATTGCTGGTCACATGTACCGTACCAACTTTGGTATCGGTCACAGCATCAAAGACATCTTGAATGCTCACAATCCTCCTAAAGGCACTCCCTTCGGTGGTGCATTGGGCGCTGGACACAAGGGCTTGTATGACACAATCAACAACTCCTTGCACTTCCAACTCGGTCTTGCTCTTGCTTCCCTTGGTGTAATCACATCATTGGTGGCGCAACACATGTACTCGATGCCTTCCTATGCGTTCATCGCTAAGGACTTCACCACACAGGCCGCGTTGTACACTCACCACCAATATATTGCTGGTTTCTTGATGGTCGGTGCGTTTGCTCACGGTGCAATCTTCTTCGTTCGTGACTACGATCCCGAAGCTAACAAAGACAACGTGCTTGCACGTATGCTCGAACACAAAGAAGCAATCATCTCTCACCTTAGCTGGGTATCCCTTTTCTTAGGTTTCCACACACTCGGTATCTACGTTCACAACGACGTAATGCAAGCGTTTGGTACTCCTGAAAAGCAAATCTTGATCGAGCCTGTATTCGCTCAATTTATTCAAGCTGCTCAAGGTAAGGCTCTCTACGGTTTTGATGTTCTGCTCTCCAGCGCTAGTAGCATTCCTGCTAATGCTGGTGCTGCTTACCTACCTGGTTGGTTGGCTGGTATCAATTCCGATACCAACTCCTTGTTCCTCACCATTGGACCTGGCGACTTCTTAGTTCACCATGCGATCGCATTAGGACTGCACACCACCACCTTGATCTTGGTTAAGGGCGCTCTGGATGCTCGTGGTTCTAAGCTGATGCCTGACAAAAAAGACTTCGGCTACAGCTTCCCTTGCGACGGTCCTGGTCGTGGCGGTACTTGCGATATCTCGGCATGGGATTCCTTCTACCTCGCGATGTTCTGGATGTTGAACACCATTGGTTGGGTCACCTTCTACTGGCATTGGAAACACCTCGGTGTATGGCAAGGTAACGTTGCTCAGTTCAACGAATCCTCTGTCACGATCATGGGCTGGCTCCGTGACTACCTATGGCTCAACTCTGCACAGTTGATCAATGGCTACAACCCCTACGGCATGAACAATATCTCTGTTTGGGCTTGGATGTTCCTCTTCGGACACCTAGTTTGGGCAACTGGTTTCATGTTCTTGATCTCTTGGCGTGGTTACTGGCAAGAGTTGATTGAGACCCTTGTATGGGCGCACCAACGCACTCCTCTTGCAAGTTTGGTTCAGTGGAAAGACAAGCCTGTGGCTCTCTCCATCGTTCAAGCTCGTTTGGTTGGCTTGGCTCACTTCACGATTGGCTACATACTCACGTATGCCGCCTTCCTGATCGCCTCAACTGCAACTGCTTTCGGTTAACCTAGCTTACTAGTTAGCTAACAAAAAATCCCTCACAGCAATGTGGGGGATTTTTTGTTGGCATTGAATTAAATAAATAAGAATTAAGCTGATCCTCATACAATGTAGCTATACATTTGCAAATTAGACTCAACAATCTAGATGGCTCAACGTACTCGCAACCAGTTAATTGAAATTTTTCGTGAATCTGCGAATAATTTGGAGCTTTTTCCTTTAGACAATGCATCCACTTTAGATCGATTTTCGATTGAGTATGATCAAGAAACTCTGGAAGAGTTGGCGGCACTCGTGGAAGACAGCCCTAGTCAGTCTAGCAAAATTGTTTTTAGTGGGCATACTGGCTGTGGTAAATCGACATTGCTGGCTGCTTTAGCAAAGAGGTTTCACGATCGCTTTTTTGTAGTGCGGTTTTCTATTGCCAATACAATTGAGAATGCAGATGTAAATCACATTACAATTTTGTTTGCGATCGCATTGAAGATTATGCAAGAGGCGGAAATTCAAAGTATTAAAATTTCTCCCAAAATTAAAGAAGGACTTCTCAATTGGTTTGCCAAAAAGACCAAAACTGAGGAATTGAAGGTGACAGGAGAAGCAAATATTGGCGCAAAAATTTTAGATGTAATCGGATTAAAGTTACAAGTCGATGCAGTAGTACGGCATGAAATCAAGCAGGAATTTGAGAGAAAAGTATCAGAATTAGTGGCTAAGTTAAATGAGGTAGCTGCATTTGCAAATGCGGCGAGTAAAAGACAAATTCTAGTGATTATTGATGATATTGACAAATTGGATCTATCTGTCATTCGTGATGTTTTTATCAATAATATTAAGGCTTTATTTCTGCCAAATTTTCAAATCATTTACACTTTGCCTATTTCGGCGCTACATGACAAAGATATTTTGCCTGTATTGGAGACAGAAACTAGCGATCGCATCGTACCGATGCGAGTTTTAAAGCTTTATGTCAAAGGTGATAGCCGTAAACCAGATGGGACACCTGTACCTAAAGTGGTGACCATTTTAGAACAGGTGCTATCAAAGCGGATTGATTTAGAACTATTTGAGCCAGAAGCTTTACAGAAAGCGATTGTCTATAGTGGCGGCGTGTTGCGTGAGGTGATTCGAGTTGTGCAGCAATGTTGTCGGATTTGTTTACGACAGTTGCGATCGCTATCGGAAGATGCTGATGTCAGTAAATTAAAAATTTCACTAGAAGTTGTAGAGGAAGCGGCAAATAATCTGCGTTTGCAAATGTCACGCCCGTTAGGAAAGGTTGACTATGAGATTTTGAAAACGGTTTACCAAAATTATGCACCTGATGATTCTCGCGATAAAGAGTTCTTGGGATTGCTCAAAGGGTTGCCAGTCTTAGAATATCGTAATGCAAGAGAATGGCATGATGTACATCCATTGTTATGGGAATTAATTCAGGAGCGTTTGAAACCTTAAAGGTATTCTCAATGGAAAAGATCGCACAGAATGAGATTAGTTTTTTAGATTTACTCGTAGCAATTGAGACGAGTGATAAGCGTTTGAGTCTTTTGCTGGCTGTGTTCGATCGCGATGATTTGCGAGCTTCTATAACTGAACGTTATGAACGTGAGTTAGCAGGAGAAAATATTTCTGCCTATCGTGTCACTATTGATCATCAAGATCCGAGTTTGTATGCGGCGATTAATAAGTTAATTGATACAGAATCCTATTTGCAATCGGTCAATCCTGCGGTGATTACGGTGGAAGGCATCGTCAGCTTATCGGATTTTGCGCCAGAGGGAGCGCGATCGCCTTTCGATACTTTTTTGGGATATTTGCAATGGACAAGGGAAGGAATGCGAAAGTTTCCTTTTCCAATTGTGATTTGGGTGTCAGAGCGCATTCATAATGAGATTTCGCGAAAAGCACAGGATTTCTACAGTTGGCGACAGGGTGTATTTTTCTTTGAGGCAGAACAGGAGCCATTCATACCAATTGATTATCTACCGATGGATCTAACTACTGATGATAGTGATAGTGGTTTGGATCTGCCGATTGATGAATTGTTGAGCTATATTGCTCAGCGTGAAGCGGAAGGTAAGCAGGATGCAAGTTTGGCAACTTTTTATACGCTTTTGGCGAAGGCATACAGCAAAGATAAGCAAGTTGATCTTGCGATCGCCACATGGCAAAAAGCGATCGCCCTCCAACAAAATCTAAATCTCTCACTCGATCTCGCAGATAGCCTGAACGAGTTGGGAATTTTGTATTGTAAACAAGAAAAATATAATCAAGCCGAACCTCTCTTTAAGCAAGCTTTGACAATGAGCCAAGAACTGTTAGGCGATCACCATCCTGATGTCGCTGGCATTCTCAACAACCTCGCAGCGTTGTACCACAATCAAAGGCGATATGAAGAAGCCGAACCTCTTTTTAATCAAGCTTTAGCAATGAGACAAAAACTTTTAGGCGATCACCATTCCGATGTCGCTTTTAGTCTCAACAGACTTGCAGAGTTATACCGCAGGCAAAAGAGATATAAAGAAGCTGAATCTCTCTTTAAGCAAGCTTTGGTAATGAGACAAAAATTATTCGGCGATCGCCATCCCGATGTAGCAACCAGCCTCAACCAACTTGCAACCCTGTATTTTTCTCAAGGAAAATATGAAGAATCCGAATCTCTCCTTAAGCAAGTTTTGGCAATGAACCAAAAAATGTTAGGCGATCACCACCCCGTTGTCGCTAGCAATTTGTTTAATTTAGCTAGGCTTTATAACATTATGGAACGAAATTCCGAATCGTTGAACCTAATGCACCGTGCGATCTCAATCTACAAGCAAACTCTCGGTAGTAATCATCCCACTACCAAAGCTGCCCAGAGTTGGGTCTCAACGATCTCAGCGACTAGTACAGGGTGGCTCAAGTAAAGTTCACTTGCGAGTCTGGGATGACAGTCTTAATCATTGTTGAAGGGTATCCATATCTACGCTGTCTTGCTACTAGTGAAAAAGGGAAAGAAAGAAAAAAGAAAAAAGGGACAAAGGAGATTTTGGGTTTCGAGATCGTTGAAGTTATCTTAGGAATTAGGCTTAGGCTAAAAATTATATGTAGTCAAGCCAAAGTAGATTCCGCTAAAGTCAACCTCGATAAACTATGCGATCGCCTAAAAAATTAGGACAAATAGAGAAAGGCGCGATCGCTAATCTGGAAAGCCTTGTGTTACACCAAACAGCAAATATCGCGTTAAAGCTCGTTTGGTTGGCTTGGCTCACTTCACGATTGGCTACATACTCACGTATGCCGCCTTCCTGATCGCCTCAACTGCAACTGCTTTCGGTTAACTAGACTGCTAGTTAATTAAAAAAATCCCTCACAGAAATGCGGGGAATTTTTTGTTAGCATATAAAAATAAATAAGATAACAACATACAACAAATCAAACAACTCACCTGTGTTATCGAAAAAGAGGGAGATGCTTATGTATCGCTTTGTCCTCAGGTTGATTTAGCTAGTCAAGGATATATCGTTGAAGTAGACATAAAAAGCTGTAGCGCACGCACAGCGTGCGCTACAGCTTTTTATGTCTACTTACTAGTAATAGAAAAAATTATGCCTCAAGTCAATCCTTTTACTATCAGAATGCAAGTCGCAAGGATGTTTGAGCAAGGACAATCACTTTTTGCCGAACTCAAAGTCCAAGACTGGCTCAAAGAACGCAATCATAATCCTAAAGACTATCTAATTCGTTTTCATCAAAAAATGGCTCCTGTTGGCGCAAAGTCCCCTGTAATTGTGGAAATAGAACTCATTCGCAAAGATGGTCAACCTGTTGACGAATGGATACAACAAGAAATCGATCGCCAAAACTAAAACCCCAAAAAGCTGTGGCGATCGCTGCGCGATCGCCACAGCTTTTTGGGATTTGTTTTTTATAGCTGGACATAAAAACCAAAAAGTAGATGCGGCGCTCCGCGCCGCATCTACTTTTTGGTTTTTATTGGCTTACAGTCCCAAAGGTTGATATTCGGCATGTAGTTGCGCGTTGACAATAATTGCGGTGATACCTTCCATAAGGTACTGCATGAGCGTAGCGATCGCATCATCAAAATGGTCGGGTTGAGAATGCGTCAGCGTAATCACCCCGATCGCATCAACACCATAGATCAAAGGAACTGCCAGAGCCGAACGAGCCGTGTATGGTTGATCTGGTAACTGTACCCAGCGATCGTCGATGACAGCATCGTAGATAATCCCAATCTGGCGATGGCGCAATGACCAACCTGCCAATCCATCGTCTAACACTTTCGCTCAGTAGCTAAAGCCCCGCGCTCTAACCGTTTACAGGGTGAGCGGCGGGATGTAAGCGAGTCCATTGAGGGGTTCGATACCCCGAAAATGGACAATTATCTTTGCTTTAATTACGAAAAAGCCATACAAGGCATAGGTTTTACGATATAATTAATCTTGGATAGGTGAAACCTCTACGGAGGGAATCTGGCATATCTGAGCCAAGGGGCGACAAACATCGCAGTCTTGGTAGGTAACACCCGTCCGGGCCTAGGTCATAAGGAACGTGAAACTGGTGCAGCGAGTCCAAAAGACGATGACCTGTATCTTCGGACGTAAAGCTTAAAGTACGAGTCTCCTGTAAAAGGGCTTTCTTCGAGAAGCCCGCGCTCTAACTGTACTCAGTTGAGCGTCGGGAGGATGTCACAAATCACAGTATCTTTGAGATCGTGGGTTACAGGTCCACGAGCGAGAATACTCTCCATGATCATCCCTTCTTCATCAATCAAAAAAATACTCCCCTCACCCAGGGCTGTTTCAAGAAAGAGAAAATAAGAGGTTAAGTTAGTAAGGATGACAAAGCTGTTAAATCGTGGGCAAATCGCTCAATAGCCCCCTTAATTGAATCAAATCCATGAAGCCTATATAAGGATAGTATCCATGTCTTCATAATCGAAAAGTTAATCGGCGCATTCCCTGCCTTTTGTTT
>JBDNJN010000182.1:0-6023 GCA_041687725.1 Pseudanabaena sp. | reverse complement strand
TCTAATTGGGGACGCGATTTATTTGCGATGATTCGTTCTATTGTCAATACTGGAAGGAGACAAGGTTTATCCACTTTTGAATCCATTCTTGCCGCTTTAGACCCTCTCCAATCCTTATTTGCTCTAGGTTGAGCAATTACTCTTTAACTTGCTGCCACTCACCTCTTTCCGCCGCAATTTTGGCTAAACATCCATAATCTTGAGCAAGTTCAAGAGGAATTTGTTGATGCAAAGGCAATAATGATTCAATCCATTGTTCTAATTCATCCCATTGCTTGAGTTGTTCAAGAACATTACTATAATCTCGGCTATATTTAGCGATTAGGTCTAATCGATTTGCAGCTTTAAAACCAGCGATCGCTTCTCCAAAAAACTGTTTCGCCTTGCTCCAAGAGTTCTAAGCCTGCCGACCATTCACAAAGGAATTTTGCCACCATAAATCCCCTAAATAAAATGAAACGAGGCAACTCTCTAATGGGCGATCGGCTTTTTGCCAATAGGCAAGACTGCACTGATAATATATTTGCGAAATACTATGCACTTCGCCATGAGATTCTTCATACACATCACTAGCACTTGCTTCAGCAGATCTCGACAATAACCGACCTAGTACAAAGTCTAGTTTCGCTTCTAATTCTAGGCAGATCTCTTGATGCGTGTTGTACTGGGCAAGTCTGAGTTCGCGCCGCGCCGATAAACCATCTAAATTTTGGGTTTGTATTTGCTCCAATCCCAAACACATCAGCGCGGGAATATGCTCAACCTGACCATCGCCCCAAAGATTTTGCAATTTACCATATAGAGTCTCATCGGATTCTTGCCACCAAATCTCACGATATTGCGAGCCTGTTTTTGCAGCCAATGAGCTTAAGAGTTTTTGCTTAAGACTGCGGTAATTGCAATTAACAACAATCAACGAAAAAGATCCCTGAAATAGCGCGATCGCCCTAGCCAATATCTCTAGCGATCGCCCATTGAGGGAATGTATATCTTTGATCGACGGTTCGACCTGAATCACCTATTTTGTTTCATCGCGATCGCGATAACGCTATTTACAACATACTACTATACCGATCCAGAAACCACAAAAAGCTGTGGCGCACGCGCAGCGTGCGCCACAGCTTTTTGTGGTTTCTCGCCCATCGCGCAATCTAGCAAAAAACGCTACAATCGTTAAAAAATTATTAAAAATTGTAAATTTTTTTGTAGTTTTCCCCTAACTCATTATCAATATTTATGACCGAATTTGCTGCGAAACTCGTTGACTCACTTCAGCCCATTGCCGATCAATTCAAATCTCTGAATGTCCCCGCCCCCGTTACTCACTGGGGTCATCCCTTTTTCATGGCGATCGTTATTTTTGCAATGGGATCATTTGTAGCCATTTCAGGATGGCGCGGACGCACGGCGACCGATACTGAAGTTGCGACCAAAAACAAAGCCGATCATCGCAAGGTTGCGCCTCTAATGACCGTATTCTTAGCCGCAGGCTACACAGGCGGATTGCTTTCGTTGGTGATGCAAGGTGAGCCCCTATTGGAGAGTCCTCATTTTATTACAGGCTCCGTAGTATTAACCTTGCTCGTAATTAACGGCACAATTTCGCTGACTGGGTTTGGTGGTAATAAACCATTTCTTCGCAATGCCCATGCATACCTAGGCAGTGCGATCGCTGTACTTTTAGTTGCCCATGCCTTACTCGGACTAAAGCTCGGACTTTCTATCTAGACAAAAAGAAGAGGCGACGCGTCGCCTCTTCTATGACAATTGCTATGCAACCCTAGATCGGTTAGTATTTGCGATAATTAAGCACACTTCAAACCCGCGATCGCTGACTATGGAAAACTGGGAGTTTTTGCTACAACGCAAAGGTGACAAATCTTGGTTGCCCTTAGAATCGCCAACTGTGGAGATTTTAGAAGGTCCATACCGACTTGCCGCACGCTCTGCCTTGGCAAATGAGCTAGTCGCGATCGCGATCGCCTATCGCCCCCTTGCCGATTTGCGGCATCCACCGATTCAGCAAAAGATTGTCAAGCGGATTAGCAATGATGGATTGCTAATCGTGCTGCCTTACACCAATTTTATGCCAGGGCTATGGCAAATTGATTGCCTTGCAACAGGATCTGAGACCGCAACTGAAAATACAAATATAACCCCTGCATGGAAAAAAACAGTCAAATTTGATGTAATTCAAATCTCTTCCGAAGCTGGCTCTGAATGGCAATATAGCGATCCTGAAGAAGATTTAGAAGATCAGATCGAAATCGACAATGATACCCATAAGAATGCGCTGGGAATCGTTCAAACTGAACCAACGCCTCTGAGTTACAGTTCGCCGATTCTCAATATTGCCGAACAGAGATCGACGGAATTAGTGCAATCGATGTTTGAAGAATTTGCACTTTTTAATGAAAATGATGACGATGAACTTGATAGCGAGGATCGAGGATCTGAGGTCAATCCAGAAAGAGAATTTACAAGCGATCGCCCTAATCTGTTAGAACAAGTAAAATCATATAGCTTAAGCATTTCCGAAGAAACAAATGCGCCCCTTCAACCACGCATTTTATTACGCTTAAAACAGCCGCAATATATTGTTAATGCCGACAATAGCTTCAATCTCACGGGTGATGTTTATACCCAAGGAGAAATCGAAGTCAGTCTCAAAGATCCGCAAACCCTTGATGTCGTCGTCAATCACCGCTTTACGATCGCCAATTCTCGCGATCGTAATCCTGCGACTGGTGCAATCCCCTTTAATTATCAAATCCTCGTGCCACCGCCATCAGAAATTCAAGTACTCATTGGCGAAGTCCAGATTCTTCCGCAGCCAGACTTTCAGCAAGATCGTGATTTGTTTGTGACTCAACAGGCGATCGCAGTTTCTTATCCTGCATCACGAGTCCTGCCCGAATTAATTAAAGAAGCCCAGAAATATAGCGCCACTGAGAACACACAAAACAATTCGCAAACACTCCAGTCTTCTATCGATGATGATAGTTATCCACAATATCCACAGAGTTTTCCACAGGTAGCCGCGCCAATAGAAGAGCCATCACCGTCAGCAAATTCGCTTAGTCTGCCACCTTTGCCATCAAACAAACCTCAAACGTTGAATGTATCAGCATCACAACCACAGCCTACTAAAAATCCTTTATCATTGCCACCTCTACCACGTCTTAAAAATAAAGCTTCTAATCAAGCCATTGAGATATCAAATTCAAGAACACCAGAGACAGATTTTCAAAGTTTTCCACAGGTAGACCCAGATAATCTGCGAAATGATCTCCAAGAGGATCTCCAAGAGGATCTCCAAGAGGATCTCCAAAAAGTAGAATTGGAACTAGCGCTTACAGATATTTATGCAGAAATCCCCGCAGATCTGCCCTCATCAACCGCAGACGAGGAACCAGAACTACTTTACAGTTTTGAAGAAGAACTCCCCCAAAACTACAAAGAATTACTAGAACAATCCCGTCTGGAAAGTTCACAGATTATTAGTAATCAAAGTTCTCGCAATCGCGGCAATCGCTTTCTCAATAAGCTCCAAACGCTATCTGCCGATGCGATCGCCGCCCAAAAAGCCAACCAGCGCAACGAAGAACTATTACTCGATACTTTTCCTAGCGACCCATCACTCACAAATGAAAATGCCTCAATCGATCTAGATAACCCCAACCAACCGCCACTGACGATCGCAGAAACAGCTAGCTTTGCAGAACTAGATCTGGAACTAGATCTCGAACTAGATCGACTGCTCAATTCTGACCCCGATCTACCTGATTTAATTTTAAATGAATATGTCTGGGAAGAGCCTGTTGATCCTAACACCTTCCCAATTAGCACAGTGTCAAGCTATAGCCCTGTCGCGGCCGCATTGTCCGAAACTGCCCAAACTATCCGAAATATTCAAGAATCCTCACCACAGGCTTTATCTGAGCAAGAGCCAATTCCCATTCCTGAAATCATTATTTCCGCAGGTGAAATTGTTTCAGGCACACCAATGCTGATAACCGTGCGCTTACCTGCGCTCACCTCTAAGTTCTTCGTGAAGTTCTGGATCAAAGATTTGCAAACACGGATGATTGTCGATGGACCACGTTGGTTATTAGACTTTAGCGCCGTTCCCAATGCCGAATTTATCGAAACCCGCACAAACACCTCGATCCCACTCAGTAGTATTGATGTCGCTTTTGAAGCGATCGCGATCGAGGCGACATCACAAAGGGAAAGTCATAAGGCGAGAATTACTCGCGCTGTTACTCCACCTAACTTCGCCCAAAATATAGATTTTGATAAGTAGCGCAGGCATCCTGCCTGCAATTAATTCTTAATAAGTAGCACAGGCATCTTGCCTGCAATTAATTTCTAATAAGTTCGCAGGCAGGATGCCTGCGCTACATTATAGACATTGATTAAGGCTGACTCTGCAACCAATAATAGGTCGCCATAGGTAACAGCGTCGCCAAAACCAGCAAAATAATCACCACCACATTCGATGAGCTTGCCTCAGTTTCTTCTTTAGTCGCATAGTTACTCGTTTCTGTTTCTTCTACTGCCAATAGAGGCGCACCTGGATCGGGATTTCCCTTCAAAACTGCTTCTAAACGAGCAATTCCCTCATTGACAGACTGATTATAGTTTGACTTCCTTGCAGGATAGAGCATCGTCTCATCAGCAATACTATTCGCAATACTATCAGGAAGAAGCTCTTTCACCTTTGCACCAGTCTGAATGGCGGTACGATGCTCTTCTGTGGCGATGAATAGCAATATTTGATTAGCCTTATCTGCCGCAGTCGGGAACCACTTATCGAATAATTCCGCCGCAAATTCTGAGGCAGGTTGACCGAGATCGATACGGCGGATTGCGACAACATGAACTTCAACACCCGTCAACTCTGCGAGTTTTTCGGCTTTGCTAACGATCGCCCCTTTAGTCAAACTACTCAGCACTTCGGAGTCATCAATTACCCAAGTCTGGTCAGTGATAGTTTTGATTTCGGCTAAGTCAGGAATATCAGATACCTGTAAAGCCCATGCTGTACCTATCAATAAGTTAAAGCTAATTAATAAAGCGATCGCGCCAAAACATAAACGCTGAAATAAATTTTTAGTCAAATTAATCATATTTTTATTCATAATTTTTAAATCTAATAGTTAAAGTCAATTAAAACTAATCAAGCAATTTCACTTTTCAACACTATATCAATCAGCAAGGAGTCGCAAAAAAAATAAGCTAATAATTCAGGCAAACTTTTACATTTCATTTATATTTTACAAACATGAGATTGGCGATCGCGCCAAAATTATCAAAATCAGAGTTTTTACAGATGTATTTTCATTCCCAGCAGCATTTTTTCTTTTCAGTAATATTAAGTATTATTAAATAACATTAAGTAACATCAAACATTACTAGAATTTAGCAAATAAAATTTTAACGATCTTTTTGGTAATATTCTGACCATCTACCTGTGGATAAATCCTCATATTGCAATTTTGCCTGTGGAAAACCTGTGGAAAACTTTCAATTCCCTGTGGATAAGTAGCCAATATTTGGGGATAACTCTGGGGAAAATGTGGAAAACTTTTGATAGGTATTTATACTCTGTGGAAAACTAGCCACTTTATCCACAGGTTTATCCACAGGCAAAAATCTCTGAAAAGCTGATTAAATATACTTTTTTTAAAGTTATCCACATTTTCCACAGCCCCTATTACTACTATTTAAAGATTTTATTATTCTTTAAATATTAATTGTAGATCGCATGAAAAAAAAATGAAAATGAAAAATCGTTTTTGTTAAAATTTTTTTGTTTAAAAAATCCGAATGATGCTAAAGTTAATTTCCACAAATTGAAAAAGCAAATCAAAAAAAAGCCACCTCTAAATAATCTGTTGATGATTTATGAGTCCTAGTGTAAACTAGGGCTATTCAATTATCCTTGAAGAAAGTAGGCAAATTATGGCAAGTATCGAAGTCATTATCCGAGACGACCAAGGTAAGATTTTGCGTCAATC
>JBDNJN010000181.1:0-9233 GCA_041687725.1 Pseudanabaena sp. | reverse complement strand
TCCTAATAACATCAGAATTACTTAAATTATTTATTTATTCTATCGACTTTTCACTAATCAGGCTATCCATAGATTTTATCAGATTTATATGGCTTAAATCTAAGTATAGCTAGGTATTATGTCAACTGTTGATAACCCTTGTCGCCGCCAAATTTACATAATAATTTTCTTTTTGCAAACAGATCGTAAAGCTAGGGTTACAAGCATGGAGAGATTCTAGATTTGGCATAATGCATAACTAAAATTTATCTTTAATTTACTTTCTACAGTTTTCCAAACTGTGCCGAGATTCTACATCGCTTAGCGCTGTCATAAAACCTAGAGAAATCATTAAAAGTGCTGCTTCGTAGCACTTTTAATGATTTCTCTAGGTTTTTTAGAGCCTCAATAGGCTGTATAGCAAAACAGACCATCACAATAAGATAAATCCAGGTTAAGATTAGGTTAACAAAATTAATCTTACTTATTCAATAACACCTATGCTCATCAAGATTGCCTCCCCAGAAGAGTAATTAATGTATTAAGCGTCTCTGCAATACATACTTTTGGGGGTCTTAGAGCTATCTATAGTCATCCTAATTTGTAATCTCTAAGAGGGAAAATAATGTCTAATGCAACCAAATGTCTGTTTCCTCAATCTCGTTACTACGGTAAATTTACGCCAGAGAACTTGATGTTTAACTCTAATTTACAAGAGTTCTCTCACCGTGTCAGTATCATTTGTAGTCTAGAAACAGGCGGTAAAATTTCATCTCAGGACGCATTTCTAGAAATAGCCGAGCTTTGGCAGCAGCTAGACCAATCTAAACATGAACTTTTCACATGAAAAGAAAAGGCGGTGCAAAGCACCGCCTTTTCTTTTTTGGTGATCGCGCAGACATTATGTGTGGATTTGCCAACAATTTATTTAACTATTGATGTAATTTTCCCTCTTAGTGCTAATCTTGTAGATGGCTCGGATCTATGCGATCGCAACGCCCGAATCGTGTCAGGGTCGGAAGACAGCAGCACTAAGGGATGCTTGAGATAGGCGTAGTATCCGGGCTACTTTTTTAGATTTAGCAACGGGTTTAGGAGAGATTCATGGGTCGGGCGAAAAAAGTCGTACTTGCATACTCAGGCGGCGTTGATACATCAGTTTGTATTCCTTATCTCATGCAAGAATGGGGTGTTGAAGAAGTCATTACCCTTGCCGCAGACTTAGGACAGGGCGATGAATTAGATCCCATCAAGCAAAAGGCTCTCGATTCAGGAGCGTCAGTCTCTCTGGTCAGAGATGTAACTAAAGAATTTGTCACAGACTATGCCTTCCCTGCGATTAAAGCCAATGCGCTTTATGAAAATCGTTATCCTTTAACAACTGCTTTGGCGCGTCCTCTAATTGCCAAGATTTTGGTAGAAGCAGCAGCAGAATACGGCGCAGATGCAGTTGCCCACGGATGTACGGGTAAAGGCAATGACCAAGTAAGGTTTGATGTGTCGATCGCCGCACTTAACCCCGATATTAAAGTACTTGCGCCTGCGCGTGAGTGGGGCATGAGCCGCGAAGAAACGATCGCCTATGGTGAAAAGTTTGGAATCGCTTCACCCGTAAAGAAATCCTCGCCATTCAGTATTGATCGTAACTTGCTCGGTCGCAGCATCGAAGCTGGCCCTCTCGAAAATGCTTGGAATGAGCCGCCCGAAGAAATTTATGCGATGACCAGAGCGATCGCCGATACCCCTGACGAGCCAACTTATACTGAAATTGGTTTTGAGAAAGGGATTCCCGTCGCGATCGATGGTGTTGCCCTTGAGCCTGTTGAGCTAATCACGGTATTAAATGCGATCGCTGGTACGAACGGCGTTGGACGCATCGATATGGTGGAAAACCGCTTAGTGGGGATCAAGTCTCGTGAAATTTACGAAGCTCCCGCCATGTTGGTCTTGATCCATGCTCACCGTGATCTTGAAAGTCTCGCTTTGCCTTCTGACCTCGCTCAATACAAGCGTGGTCTTGAAGACACCTACGGCAAGATGATCTATAACGGGCTTTGGTACAGCCCTCTCAAAACTGCCCTCGATGCTTTCATCGACAGCAGCCAAGAACGTGTATCTGGCACTGTTCGCGTTAAGTTCCATAAAGGCAACGCGATCATCGTTGGTCGTCAGTCGGTTAACTCTCTCTACGACGAAGACTTGGCAACCTACACCAGCGCCGATCAGTTCGATCATAAAGCGGCTGAAGGCTTTATTTATATCTGGGGTATGCCTATTCGTGTTTGGGCGCAGAAAAACAAGTAAATCTTAGAAGTAGCATTTTTGGATCAATTCTAAAAAAAGAAAAGATGGCGCATCGCGCCGTCTTTTCTTTTGTGGTTTAATTACAGCGCAAGGCGCTGTAAAATATCATAAATTAACAATTTTTTCTATGACAAAAGTACCTCTATCCGATGAGCGCGTTCTATTTAAAGGTCATCCTGCGGTTATTGGTAGCGTGACAAGATTGCTGATTTCAATTTTTACCTTAGGTATCGGCGCACTCTGGTTTTGGTTGCAATCAAAAAATACCCAATATTTGATCACTTCACAACGGATTGTCATAGAAAGCGGAATTTTTTCAAAAGATATCGAAACTCTAGAAATTTATCAAGTTGATGATATCCAGTTAGAAAAGCCCCTGAATCAGCGCATCATGGGAACTGGCAATATGCTTTTACTGACCCGTGATATCTCTGCGCCTAAAATACTATTAGAACTCTTACCGATTGATGTCAGAGAGCTTTACGAACAGATGCGTCCATGTATTCAGCAAGCAAGACTGCGCTTTTATGTCCGCGACGAAGAAAATCCTAGAGAAATTTTTTGAAATTTTTTGCGCTATCAACGCGAAAAATCTACTGATATGGCGATCGCTATAAAACTCAAGCTAAACTAGTTAAAACGTCTTAACTAGTGCCAAGTTTAGCAAAAATGACTTCATCATCGATTTCAGTTCGCGAATTGCCGCTTTTCCCCTTACCTGAGTTGGTACTATTTCCAGGGCAATCCCTGCCGCTGCATATTTTTGAGTACCGCTATCGGATGATGATCAACACAGTGTTGGAAAGCGATCGCATGTTTGGTGTATTAATGTGGGACTCGGAGACAGGTAAACCTGCAAATATCGGCTGCGTTGCTCAAATCGTGCAATATCACCGTATGCCAGACGATCGCTTCAAGCTTTTGACCCTAGGACAACAGCGCTTTCGGGTGTTGGAATATGTCCGCGAAACTCCCTATCGAGTGGGTTTAGTTGAATGGATTGAGGACGAACCTAGTAATGACACACCGTTTTTATTAGCCACAGAAGTCCGCGAGTTGCTTAATGATGTGATCCGTCTATCGCAAAAGCTTACCGATCAAGAAATTGAGTTGCCCAAAATCCCCCGTAGCCCGATCGAATTGTCCTATTGGGTAGCCAGCAATTTTCAAGGAGCAAGTTTAGAACAGCAATCATTACTCGAAACCTGCGATACTTCAGCTCGTTTGCGCCGTGAGGCCGAAATTTTATCTTCAACTAGAAGTCAATTAGCAGCCCGTACAGTTTTGAAGGATACTTTCAAGGAAATTTGACCACCAGATAATAGACTTGAAATTTCAGGAGAAAGAACTGTGAGGATCGGCGTACCGAGCGAAATCAAAGATCGTGAGTATCGGGTGGGCTTGACACCTGCGGGTGTGGCGACATTAACGGCGCGATCGCATCAAGTGTTTGTAGAGATAAATGCAGGACTTGGCTCTGGCTTTGGTGATGAGGAATATATCCAAGCAGGAGCAAAAATTGTGGCAACACCTCAAGAGGTGTACGCGCAAGACATGGTAGTCAAGGTCAAAGAACCTTTGCCTAGTGAATATGAATTGCTACATCCGCAATTAATTCTCTTTACCTATCTCCACCTCGCCGCCGATCGCCGATTGACGGAAGCCTTAATCAAGTCTGGTGCAACTTGCATCGCCTATGAAACTGTGCAGTTAGATAATGGTCAATTGCCTTTGCTAGTACCGATGAGCATTATTGCAGGTAGATTGTCGGTGCAATTTGGGGCGCATTATCTGACCAAACAACAGGGTGGTCGTGGTGTTTTATTAGGCGGTATTCCGGGTGTACAAGCAGGTCATGTGGTAGTTCTTGGTGGTGGTGTCGTTGGCACTGAGTCGGCAAGAATGGCGATCGGCTTGGGCGCAAGGGTGACGATTTTAGATGTGAATCTTAATCGTCTCGGTGAACTGGAAGCTTTATTTGGTTCACGGGTACAACTGCTGTATAGCACAGCTAGCAACATTACTGAGGCTGTTAGCTCGGCGGATCTAGTAATCGGTGCAGTATTAATCACGGGTAAACGCGCACCGACTTTAGTAAAACGCGAATTAGTTCAAAAAATGCGATCGCATTCTGTAATTATCGATGTGGCGGTCGATCAGGGCGGTTGCATCGAAACTGTACGCCCAACTTCGCATACGGTTCCAGTTTATGAAGAGGAAGGAGTCTTGCATTACGGCGTACCAAATATGCCGGGGGCAGTGCCTTGGACAGCGACCCAAGCCTTAGTCAATGCCACGCTTCCATATACTTGTGCTTTGGCAGATTTTGGGTTAGATGCAATAAAGCGCGATCGGGCTTTGGCAAAAGGTGTAAATATTCAGAATGGTCACGTTGTCTATGATGCAGTTGCTGAAGCTTTCCCAGATTTACCAAAAATCTAAATTGCTATAGCTACTCCCTTCCCAGTGAAGAATTAGAGTTGCGGCGCTACGCGCCGCAACTCTAATTCTTGGGTTTTAATGTCTATTTTTATATTGGGAATAGAGTATCGCCAAGTATGTTGGGACACAAACCCAAAAATGTAAGTCGGCGCGGAGCGCCGACTTACATTTTTGGGTTTTAATGCAGGTGGCTATAGCTATATATCCAAAATAAAACAAGGTGAGATTTTCTCACCTTGTTAAAAAATGTATTAACTTTTCTATATCCTTGAATTCAACCTGTAACTACGCTTCAGCTAGAACTTCTTCAACCGCAACTTCATCAGCTACGACTTCTTCTTCTGCTACAACTTCTTCAATCGCAACTTCATCAGCTACAACCTCTTCAGGAATTTCCGCTTCTTCCATAGCATCAGGAACTTCAAACTCTTCCTCTTCAACTGCTGTGGCAGCAATTTCCACTACCGCAGGAGGAGCATTGAGTTGTTCGCGATACTTAGCAGCCATTTCTTCCGCCTTAGCATAGACGAGCTGAGGATCTTTAACCATGTCACCTGGTTCAGCTTCGAGTTGCTTGGTGGAGAGCGAAATTCTGCCGCGTTCAGCATCAAGATCGATGATCATGACCTTCACTTCGTCATTTACATTGAAGACGTTGTGAGGGGTTTCGATGTGTTCGTGAGAAATTTCAGAGATGTGGAGTAAACCACTGACTCCGCCGATGTCGATAAATGCACCATATGGCTTGATACCACGGACGACACCGATCACGACTTCGCCAACTTCGAGCTTGTTCATTTTGCGCTCAACGAGGGCGCGGCGATGGCTGAGGACGAGACGGTTGCGGTCTTCATCCACTTCCAAGAACTTGAGTGGCAATTCTTCGCCAACCAATTCTTCCTTAGGCTTGCGAGTGCTGATGTGTGAACCAGGGATAAATCCGCGTAGCCCTTCAATTCTGACCAGAGCGCCACCACGGTTGGTAGCAAAAATAAGCGATCGCACAGTTGCGTCTTCTGCTTGCAACTGACGCACACGCTCCCATGCTCTCATGTACTCGATGCGGCGAATCGAAAGAGTTAGTTGTCCTTCTTCGTTTTCGTCAGCGAGAATGAAAAATTCACGGGTTTCATTGTTCTGTAAAACTTCTTCAGGTTGATCAACTCGGTTGATCGACATCTCCTGAATCGGGATGTACGCTGCTGTCTTAGCGCCAATGTCAATAAGTGCGCCCCTAGGCTCGATGCTGAATACTGTACCTGCAACGATGTCGCCGGGGCTAAAGTGATAATCGTATTTATCTAAAAGTTTCGCAAAATCTTCATGTGTAAAGCCGACATTGGTAGTAGAAGCAGTTTTTGTCCGATTGAGCATAACTAAGTTTATCCTTGTTCCTGTTCTCCTTGAGATTTTTTGTTTTCCTCCCGGAAATGTAAGAGCCGTAAGCATTACAGCTTATTGCGGTTTACATCCTATGGCTACTTGTGGCGTTTCTAGCAAGAGAGTTCTAGGTCTACCTATAGTCATAGGTTTTTGATTATAGCGTATTTAAGCTATATGTCGAAAGTGTTAGTAAATATTTTTGTTTCTCTACAACTAAAGATGAAATTTTGGGGCTGCGGCAATTAGCGATCGCTGATTGTTTTTGATTGATATTGCGATCGCCGTAAATCGCCGACTGAGAGAGTTGATGGGCTATGCTTAATGAACAAGGAGAAAAGGAAAAGTATAGATCGCCACTTTCTAAACCTCACCAAGCTCAAAGCGCGATCGCCCATTCCCCAAATCCAATCGCCACTTTCCGACTCAAAGCGCGATCGCCCACCCCAAGATCAAATCGAGATCGCACTTTTAACCATCATCAATTCAAAGCGCGATAAAAGTGAATAATGAGGATTGTAATGCATATAACTCATATAGTTAGGTTCGCATGAGTGCCACTTTCGAGGGGGATAGTCAAAAAGAGGAAGATATTGGGCAATACTTGGCGCGATCGCAACTAAAAGTATTGCGATCGCTTTGTCGGATAGCGTTTGCGAGAGCCGTGAACGCTAACAAAGTGGTTGAATTTTAAAATAAACTTTACAAACTAGGTTTAGATTTGCTAACCTAGACAGCCGTCGCCTAAATTAAAATGCGCCAAACTAAAGCATAATTAAGAACAATACTTTGCTACCAAAATAAGCATGACTCAAATAATCGTTGGTGAAAATGAAGGGATTGAATCGGCTCTGCGTCGATTTAAGAAAAAAATCCAAAAAGCTGGCTTACTAGCAGATATTCGTCGCTGTCAGTACCATGAGACAGCAGGCGAGAAACGTAAGCGTAAGGCTGAAAATGCTAAGCGTCGTGGTCGTTTTCGCCGTCGTGATGTCTAGATTTTTTAAAAAAGGGATGTGCAATATTGCACATCCCTTTTTTATTGGTAGTTTATTTAGTAGCCAACGCCTAATAATTTATTTTCGCGCCGAAATTGGCTCGGTGACATTGCATCTGTCCCATTTGCCCAAACACCAAGGCGATCGCCTTGTGCCTTTGCCTCGATCGCTGCATAGTCGGGGCAATCTTTTTCTTGAAGGCGATCGTAATGGGCAAGTCCTAGTGAAACCAGAACTTTATTCGCATTTTGCCCACCTGCTAGAACTTCGCCATAGTAACGTCCAAATTTATCTTTTTTGAAGACTTTGACATAAATTTCTTCATCATCAAGGATGTTTTGTAGCACTTTTCGAGAATGTTCACCCTCAGCTTGTAGTAGTTCAGGCGCATCGATACAAGCAAGATGGATTTTATTTTTGATGCCACGATCTACAAGGGTAATATTGTCCCCATCAAAAACTCTCACTGCAAATGTTACCGCCCATGTCGGCTGTGTGGCGATCGCGAAGAAAATTAGGGTGACGATGGCGATCGCGATAAATTGCTGAAACTTATTAACAAAATTAGCAAGGGACATTTATTGAAATGACGGAAGAATTAGATCAATATTGACATGTCAATATTGTATTTCATACTTTTGGGCTGAATGACCCAGCGATCAACTTTTATCAGGCATAATTAGGAAACTGTCAGATTCACAAATTAGTTATGAGTCCTTTTGAAGCGTATATTCGTGAACTACGAGACATCCGCGCCACGGGAGCTGGCGTTAAAGAAACATCCTATTACAATTCTTTAGCTAATCTGTTGAATACTATTGGCGCAACTTTGAAGCCGAAAGTTCGCTGTGTGATGCAGTTAAAAAATCAAGGCGCGGGAATGCCTGATGGGGGCTTATTTACCGCAAAGCAATTTCAAAAGCGTTTAGGAGAAGCACCAACCGATCCGCAGAATCCCGAACGGGGTGTGATTGAGATCAAGGGAACTAGCGATGATGCTTGGATCGTGGCGAATACACCACAAGTTTCTAAATATTGGGACAAGTATCGTCAAGTATTAGTGAGCAACTATCGAGATTTTGTGTTGATTGGTCAAAATGTGAATGGTCAGCCGATCAAGCTGGAAACTTATCGATTGGCGGCAAATGAGAAAGAATTTTGGCTAAAGGCTCAGAATCCCCATACGTTCGCTTTAGAACAAGAAGAGCAGATCACTGAATATTTAAAGCGGGTGATGCTGCAACAAGCGGCGATCGCTTCGCCACAGGATCTCGCTTGGTTTCTGGCTTCCTATGCTAAAGATGCAAGGGCAAGAATTGAAAAATCTGATTTACCAGCTTTAGAGGCAATCCGTACTGGTTTAGAAGAAGCGTTAGGAATTAGTTTTAAAGAAGAGCAGGGCGATCGCTTTTTTAAATCGACATTGATTCAAACCCTATTTTATGGACTATTTTCGGCATGGGTTTTATGGCACAAGCAGGGTGCAAGGAGTGGGTATTTCGATTGGAAAACTGCCGCTTGGTCGCTTCATGTGCCGATGGTTAAGGCTTTATTTGAAAAAGTTGCCACGCCCACTAATTTAGGAAGATTAGATTTAGTGGAAGTATTGGATTGGACTGGTGAAGCTTTGAATCGGGTTGATCGCGAGTCTTTCTTTGCTCAGTTCGATGAAGGGCAAGCAGTGCAGTACTTTTATGAACCATTCCTAGAAGCTTTCGATCCGCAACTGCGTAAGGACATGGGCGTTTGGTATACGCCGCCCGAAATTGTGCAGTATATGGTAGCGCGGGTTGATACGGTATTGCGTGAGGAGTTGGGAATTGCGGATGGTTTAGCAGACGAAAATGTTTATATTCTCGATCCCTGTTGCGGTACGGGTGCTTTTTTGGTGGAAGTACTGAAACGAATTAATCAGACTCTTGCTGAAAATGGCGAAGATGCTTTGAGTGGCAGCAAGCTGAAGGAAATCGCCAAAAATCGGGTATTTGGGCAGCAGTTCCAAATTCAAAATGTGATTAATAATACAACGAGTGTAGAACACCTATTGACAAAGGATTTGGATTCTAACAACTAGATCTATTGTAACTTTTTGTTAAGTCGCAGATCAAATTTATTTCTAACATCTTGACG
>JBDNJN010000180.1:0-9365 GCA_041687725.1 Pseudanabaena sp. | reverse complement strand
GCAGAAATCAAAGCCGCTCAACTACGCTATCTGCATTATCGCGCCGAAAAAGATCCTGCAAGAGGTATGTTTAATCGCTTTTATGGTTCTGAATGGACAGAGGAATATATTCACGGATTTCTCTTTGACCTAGAGCGTAAGCTCGAAAATCAGAACTAGGCATATAAAGGACGTGCAGCTTAATAAAGTACCAATTAGCTAAGGCTAAATGACTGTGTAGCAGACATTAGTTTTAAGTAGTTTGATTCTCTAGGTTTAAATGATATTGTGTAGGTATTCGTTCAGTAAGTAGTAAACGAGAGGGATTTGTTTGACTCAGTCAATTAATTTACCCAAGCTAGATGACTTTTTGCAAGAGCTTGCGACGATACAGCAGCAAGGCTCGAAGCGAATTGCGTTTTTAGGTTCCCGCCATGTGCCATTGACTCATCAACTGCTGATCGAACTGCTCAGCTATGCGTTGGCACTATCAGGCAACAGTATTATTACCTCTGGGGCAACAGGTACAAATTTTGCGGCGATTCGCGGTGCTTTGCGGGCTGACCCGAATTTGTTGACCGTAATCTTGCCTCAAAGTCTCGATCGCCAGCCCTATGAATCTCGCGATCAGCTAGAAAATGTGATTCATTTAATTGAGCATAGCGAAAATGATACTTTGTCTTTGGCTGAGGCAAGTACCCGATGTAACCAAGAGATTATTTCTAAATGTCAGCAATTGATTTGCTTTGCATTTCATGGTAGCGAGACTTTATTGCAAACTTGCCAAGCTGCCGAAGAACAGCGCAAGGTTGTCACACTGTTTTATTTTGATTAGAAAAACCAAAAAAGCGCTCAGCGCTCTTTTGGTTTAACCAGTAGTTTACAAATAAAAATTATGAGTAAGACAATTCAAGGCAAAGTGTTTGTATTGGATGACAATATTGATACTGACCAAATTATTCCTGCGGAATATCTCACACTTGTGCCGTCAAAGCCCGATGAATACGAAAAGCTTGGTAGCTATGCGATGATCGGTTTGCCCGATCGCTACGATCGCTTTATCGTCGAAGGTGAAAGTAAAACTATTTATTCGATCATTATCGCGGGTGAAAACTTTGGTTGCGGTTCTTCGCGAGAACATGCACCGATCGCCCTTGGTGCAGCAGGGCTTGAAGCCGTGGTTGCTCAGTCCTACGCGCGGATTTTCTTCCGTAACTGCACGGCAACGGGTGAGCTATATCCTTGGGAATCGGCGGAAAAGTTAAGCGATCGCTTCAAAACTGGTGAAGAAGCGACCATTGATTTTGACAATGATGCCATTATTAATGAGACGACTGGCGAAACCTTCGCACTCAAATCCCTTGGCGATGTTCGCCCTGTCATTGATGCTGGCGGTTTATTTGGTTATGCGCGTTTGACGGGCATGATTCCTACTCGCGTATAAAAGTTTAAAATTTATATGTCTTACCATATTCGTATTCACGATCGCCAAAATGACAAGCTCTATGAAGCTGATATCGAAGGCGATCGCTATATTCTCGAATCCCTAGAATCGCAAGGAATCAATTTACCTTTTTCTTGTCTGAATGGTGCTTGTACCGCCTGCGCGATGCGGGTCAAGTCAGGAAAAATCGATCAGCATGAAGTAATTGGTTTGTCCAAATCCTTACAGGATGAAGGCTATGCGCTAATTTGTTCGGGCTACGCTCAATCAGATTTGGATCTAGAAACCCAAGACGAAGACGAAGTTTACAAATTACAGTTTGGCAACTTTTTCGCCAAACGCAAGCGTCGCTGGTTTCAATTTGCTATGCCGATCGATCATGACTAACAAACAAAAAACGAGTAGCAGCGCTACTCGTTTTTTGTTTTTATGTTTACCGCCCTTTCATGGCGCGTTCAATGTCACGGTTATCATCACGCTTTTTCATATCATCACGCTTGTCATGCAGCTTCTTTTGCCGCACCAGCGCTAGATTAACCTTGATCCAACCCTCTTTTTGATAAACCTTAAGTGGGATTAGTGTCAAGCCCTTTTGCTGCACTGCCACGATTAATTTGCGAATTTCATCCTTATGCAAGAGCAATCGGCGGGTGCGGGTTGGCTCATGATTAAAGTACACACTGGTCGTATGATGCGGGGCAATGTACATATTCAAGAGCATAATTTGTCCCTTCCGCACAATGCCATAGGCATCGCGGAGATTGGCTTTTCCGCCTTTAGTTGCCTTAACCTCAGTACCAAGTAACTCGAGCCCCGCTTCATAGGTTTCGAGAATTTCGTAGTTAAATCTAGCTTGCCGATTTTCGGCGAGTACACGATAATAATTTGCCATTTATTCCCATTTATTTACCATTACTATGGTCTAATACCCTTCGGTAAATTCTAATACCTTCCATTCTGGACTGTCACAAAATGCTTTAGAAATAAGATCGGAGATGCCGTGGCAGTAATTATTGACGCGCAGGGGAAGCTCGGCATTTTTAGTAACACTAGTCAACTTTGCTTGATCACCCTCAATTTCAGAGCGATGAATCAAAACTTCTACGGTTACCATTTTCGCAAATGAAGCATTCGTCTCTATTTCTTGGGCAATTACATAGTCGTCAGTTTCATAAGTAATTGTGAAACGACAAGCTTCCAACGTTCTAATGATCGTTGAGTGCAAGTTTTCGGGAGCGATTTCAACTAAGAAATGTTGAGTGTATCTAGCCATAAATCATCAAAAAAACAGTTGTGGTTAGCAGTCTATAGGATTGAAGTAACCGATGCCATTCTACCTTAATATTGCTACACGTGATAATTTATGGGTGGCAACTTAGATTAATTTTATTTGGCAAATCCATGACAACGGTTGCTTACCTTGGTCCCGCAGGTACATATTCAGAAATGGCAGCTTTGCAATATTTGCAGCTTTGCGATCGCGATTTAGACCATGATTCGGCGCGGATGTGTCCCTACCCCACAATTTTTCAGGCGATCGCGGCGGCTGAGCATGGTCAAGTAGATATTGCAGTAGTACCTGTCGAGAATTCGATCCAAGGCGGTGTAACCATGACCCTTGACAGCCTGTGGCAATCTGAGTCTTTGCAAATCCAACAGGCGATCGTCTTACCGATCGCCCATGCCTTAATTACTCGCGCCCAAAATCTCGCCGAAATTAAAGTTGTCTATTCCCATCCTCAAGGTCTAGCTCAGTGCCAACAGTGGCTCGATCGCTACTTACCAACTGTGCAGCAAATCGCCACTGATTCCACTGCCGATGGTGTGCATCTCGTTGCTAAAGATGAAACCGTGGCGGCGATCGCCTCTCAACGCGCCGCCGAGATTTACAAATTACCAATTCTGGAATATCCGATTAACGATCGCCCTGATAACTGCACCCGTTTTTTAATTTTAGGGCGCACTGCACCCACCACTAAAGGCACACATTCATCGCTTGCGTTTAGTTTGAAGCGGAATATGCCAGGCGCATTAGTCAAACCTTTATTAGTATTTGCCGATCGCCACATCAACATGAGTCGCATTGAGTCACGCCCCACTAAGCGATCGCTTGGTGAATACATTTTCTTCGTTGACATCGAAGCCCCTATCGATGATCCCAACTTCAGTGAAGCATTACAAGAACTGCAAGCTGTTACTGAAAATCTCAAAATTCTTGGTAGTTATGCGATCGCGGAACTACCTTGACCGATTTTGCTTCGTGCTAAGGATCGCAAATTAAATAAAACCCAAAGATGATTCGGCGGGCAAAGCCCGCCGAATCATCTTTGGGTTTTGAAATGCATAAGTTATTTGGTTTGCGATCCTAATCATTTTTTAGATTGAGCAAGGCGCTTGTTCCGCATTAGCACATTTGCGCCTTCATTAGTTTGCTCGATCACCAATAGCGGTGTGGGCTTTGCAGTTTGATCCCAACTAATGACGGCTAACCTTCCTTGGATCGTAGGCTGCCAATTCCGATTTTCATCTGAGGCAACCACAAAATTTTCTAGCCCAGCCGCCAAATCCTTAAGAATACTTTGCGAACCATGAGTAGGAATTTTTGCTAATTTGACATGAACACGAAAGAGCGTGCGAATTTGTGAATCATCGTGGTGTTCAGGTTGAAAAGACACATCAAAAGTCACGTCAACTTTTCGCACATTACCACTTTCTTCTTCGTGGGGCATCAGGGCAGGCGTAACTTTTTGACGAAGATTAACCTTGATCTGCGCCAAGATAATATCGCAAAAATGCGGCTCACCCATTCTCATGCTGAGATAATCGAGGTTAAATTCACGGGAATGAATCAAATCAGGATTGCGTTCATGCTCATCAATCGTGTACAGAGCTAGTTTGAGCTTTTTGGAAAGCTCATTAGTTTTGATCCTCTCGATTCTTACTTGTTGTCGATTTTTTCGCAAGTGCCAATAATTATAACCAGTTGCAGCAATTGCGCCCCACAGTAAGACGATCAGCAAACTTACGCCGACTGTGTTTTGCAGTGGCAGGGTTGACTGTTCGATCTTCTCCAGAAAACCTTCGCGATCGCTGGTTTTCACCCCTATTACAGTTTTTGATGCGTACAACATAGCTAAGCCCCAATTATTTAAGTGAAAATATTAAAAGCCGATTTTCCTTGATTTTATTCTATTGCAATATTAATGTAGCAACGCAATCTATAAAGTTACAGACATCTGGACACCTACATTACTGATCAAAAACAGCCTTAATCAAGTATTTTTACCAAGCAGGTTGGTCTAATTAAATATAAAACCTCAAAAGCTGTGGCGCACGCTGCGCGTGCGCCACAGCTTTTGGGGTTTTGGATTGTCATGAGTTGTCTATAATTGTTACTAAATTTTAAATAAATTTTCAACTAGGGCGATCGCCAAAAACCTATAAATAGCAAGAGTTATCGCCACTAGTTTTCAATCTATAATTAAAAAAGCTAACAACAATTTGAGGATGGTTGCTAGTTATACTATTCGATCGCAATGATTATGGATTACAGTCGTGATTAGTCAAACACAGCAAAAAAATCTAGTTTCTAATCTAGATACATCAAAGTATGAAGCCAAGACACAAGAAATAGCCAAAAAGATTTTAAGTGGCTCCGAGAAAAGTTCTCTTTGGGCAAAGTTATCGCAACTTAAGGACGACTTACGCCTTGATGACAAGCTGATGGCTTGGACGATGGAAAATGAAGGCTTGCGGGTGCAATTGTTCCGTTTGATTGATTGTTTACCTGCATTGCAGAGTAAATCAGAAATCGCTCGTCATATGCATGAATATCTAGCAAGTAATGCTGTTGATGTTCCTGCGTTGCGGAGTTTATTAAACTTCAGTACCGATAACCCTAACTCGATTACCGCAACAACGGCGGCGATCGCCTTATCGACTTCGGTGGCAACTTTAGCTAAGCGCTATATTTGCGGTGAGAACTTGCCAGAGGCGACTAAATCAATTGAAAGGTTAAGGCGCGATCGCTTTGCCTTTACGATGGATTTGCTCGGCGAAGCTGTAATTAGCGAAGTAGAAGCGGGTGATTATCTCAATCGCTATATTGCCATGATGGAGGATTTGTCTAGCAAAGCAAAGAGTTGGGGGTTAATCGATCAAATCGATCAAGCGGATGGAGAAGCCTTAAAGCGCGTCCAAGTATCCGTTAAGCTCAGTGCTTTCTATTCCCAATTCGATCCACTCGATCCAGTTAAAACTACTGAGAAAGTCAGCGAACCAGCCAGAATTTTATTGCGTAAAGCGAAAGAATTAGGCTGTGGGATTCATTTTGATATGGAGCAGTATGAATTTAAATCCCTCACATTGCAGATTCTCAAGCAAGTTTTAACAGAGCCAGAATTTTGCGATCGCACCGATGTCGGCATCACCTTACAAGGCTATCTCCGTGATAGCGAACAGGATTTACTCGCTCTTGTCGAATGGGCAAAGCAACGCGGTAAACCTGTCACCGTACGCTTAGTCAAAGGCGCATATTGGGATCGCGAGACAATTCGCTCCTATCAACAGGCTTGGGCTTTGCCAGTATTCTCTGACAAGGTTTCCACCGATGCCAACTACGAGAGTCTGATTCAGATTCTGCTCGAAAATTATCAATATCTCTATGCAGCGATCGGTAGTCATAATGCCCGATCGCTAGCTAAGGCGATCGCGATCGTCCAGACTCTAAATATTCCTAGTCGCGCCTTTGAAGCTCAATGTCTATATGGCATGGGTGACAAATTTGCGAAGGCGATCGCGGATATGGGCTATCGAGTGCGCGTCTATTGTCCTTTTGGTGAATTGATTCCCGGAATGTCCTACTTGATTCGCCGCTTGTTAGAAAATACAGCGAATAGTTCCTTCCTTCGCATGAGTGGCAGTGAGTCACGCTCGATTAACGAGCTAGTCGCCTCACCAGTGATGACCGATCGCGATTTTAATTATAAGGGCGCACGGGCAGTTAATGTTTTTGATGGATTTGTGAACTCTAGCGATCGCGACTATGCGATAACTAGCGATCGGGAAGCCGCTCAAACCGCATTGCAAACTGTTCGCAATCAACTCGGCAAAACCTATTTGCCGATCATCAATGGTCAAGCTGTCCAAACTGAAAGCTATGCAGAATCAGTCAATCCTGCTAATTCTTCGGAAGTCGTTGGTAAAATCGGCTTAGCGAGTATTGAGCAAGCAGATGAAGCGGTTAAATATGCCAAAACCGCTTTTGCAGGATGGAAAAAGCTCAGTGCAAAACAACGTGGCGATATTCTCCGTAAAGCGGCGGACATTATGGAAACTCAGCGAGAAGAACTAACTGCGTGGATTTGTTGGGAAGTTGCCAAGCCAATTCGTGAAGGTGATGCTGAAGTTTCGGAAGCGATCGATTTCTGTCGCTACTATGCCAAGGAAATGGAACGTCTCGAAAGTGGTGAACAGCGCAATATTCCAGGGGAAGATAATACTTATATCTATCAACCTCGCGGTGTAGTCGTCGTGATTTCGCCTTGGAACTTTCCTTTTGCGATCGCATTGGGTATGAGTGTGGCAGCGATCGCCGCAGGTAATACCGTCATCCTCAAACCCGCCGAACAGTCTTCTGTGATTGGCTCGAAAATTGCGGAAGTCTTACAAGCCGCAGGATTACCCATTGGCGTATTCACTTATCTTCCCGCCAAAGGTTCGACAGTTGGTTCTCATTTGGTCAAACATCCTGATGTGCATCTGATTGCTTTCACAGGTTCGCAACAAGTCGGCTGTCAGATTGTCACCGAAGCCTCAATTTTGCGTTCTAGGCAAAAACACATGAAGCGCGTCATCGCTGAAATGGGCGGCAAAAATGGCATCATCGTTGATGAAAGCGCCGATCTCGATCAAGCCGTTGTCGGTGTGATGAACTCCACCTTTGGATTTGCGGGTCAAAAATGTTCTGCTTGTTCCCGTGCGATCGTGCTTGCGCCTGTCTATGATAACTTCCTAGAGCGCTTAGTCGAAGCAACTCGCTCTCTTAAAGTCGGTGAAGCCCATCTACCCGACACCAAGCTCAGCGCCGTTATCGATGGTGCTGCTCAAAGGAATATCCAAGGCTACATTGCTAAAGGGAAAGAAACCGCAAAACTCGCCTATGAAGGACAAGTTCCCGATCATGGTTTCTATGTCAGTCCCACCATTTTTAGCGATGTCGATCCTGATAGTGCGATCGCGCAAGAGGAAATCTTTGGTCCCGTGCTAGCCGTGATCAAGGCACAGAGTTTTGATGAAGCAATTGCGATCGCCAATGGCACAAACTTCGCGCTCACTGGTGGCTTATATTCGCGCACACCTTCCCATATCGAACGCGCCTATCGCGAGTTTGAAGTAGGCAATCTCTACATCAATCGCGGCATCACAGGCGCATTAGTCGATCGCCATCCCTTCGGTGGCTTCAAGCTAAGCGGTATTGGCTCCAAGGCTGGCGGACGCGATTATCTATTGCAGTTCCTCGAACCGCGATCGATCACTGAGAACACTCAGCGTCAAGGGTTTGCGCCTCTTGACGGGATTGAGTAATTAGATTCAGACAAGGGGCTTAAGCCCCTTGTTCTATGAGTTTGAGATATACTTTGTAAATGCTGTATCGCATCGCCTAAACCTATGATTCAGACTGAACAAAAAACAACTCTGTACGATCGCGATCTTAATTTGTGGTTAGAAGAGGCGATCGCTAAATTAAAAGCAGGTGATTTTCAAAATCTAGATGTGGAAAACTTAATTGAGGAGTTAGAAGGTTTGGCGGGTAGAGATAGACGTGAACTCAAGCGAAGATTAACGACACTTATAGAGCATATTCTCAAGCGTTGCTATGTCAAGAGTGAATATGACTATGCAGGGTGGGTGGTCACAATTGCGAGGACTCGCAACAATATCCAAGGCATTCTCGAACAGTCTCCTAGTTTAAAAGGCTATATCAATAGTCCTGAGTTATTCCAAAAAGCTTTTGAGGATGCGCTAAAGGTTGTAAAAGCTAATCCAGATTATAAATCTGTAAATTTTCCTAAAACATGGCAGTTTAGCCGAGATGTTGACGCTATACTCAATGTTGATTTTTGGGGAGAAATTTAGATGGATATGAAAGATGTCCCAAAAAATATGCGCCGAATCGGGATGCGTTTGTTCCAAAGTGCATTTATTGAAGCTTCACAAGGACACACTCCAATGTGTGTAGTTCATGCAGCCCATGCAGCAGAAATTTTACTAAAAGCCAGAATAGCTCAAGAACACCCTCTCTTGATTTTTTCTAAACTGCCTAAATCAGAGTCTAACAAGGATAATCTTACACTTATTGACTTGCTAAAAGATGGTCGCACTTTCTCATATGACGAATTACCTGAGCAACTATGGGCAACTACAGGAATTAAAATCAATCAAGTTGCTCAGTATAAAGAGTTTGGGCGGTTAAGAAACCAAGTTATCCATTTTTCAATGACAAGCGCTGAAAAACTAGATCAATTAACGTTAAATTATTCACTAGAATTGCTAGACCCTTTAGTAGAAAGTTTTTGGGGGAAGTCAGTAATTGAATTTATAGCGCGAGATCCTTCTACCTCTAGTTATATCAGCTCTGGAATATTGGAAGCGCGGATATTGGGAGATTCTAACGATCAACGCTTAAGACATTTGTTAGGTAACGGAAGCAAGAAAGCATATGAAAGAATAAAAGAAGAATTAGAAAAATCAAAAACTGAGTTTGAGTATATAAATTCTCTAGATGCTAATGATATGGAGCCTGACGGGGTGACAATGGGTAGCAAAAGGTAGGCACAGACTAAAGTACGAGAATATGTGATAAAAAAAGATAGGTCAAAAAATCAAAAATACGACCTATCTAACAAATAATGCTGAAATTTTACCAAACAGTGCTTGAAAG
>JBDNJN010000179.1:0-33647 GCA_041687725.1 Pseudanabaena sp. | reverse complement strand
GTTTCGCCGAAATATATGATTGCTGTTCGTTTTTGGTTTCCACTTGGCTTAGACATCGCTTAATCCTCAGTTTCTTGCTTCTAAATTCTATGCTTTCCTGCTTGGCTTTTTCTCAAAGCACCAAATTTTAAACTATGTGAGGATTTAATCAAACATACGACTCAGGGCTGGACAATAACTAACTTAGCCGCCATACTTTTGGCAAAAAAACTTGATGCTTTTTCTCTCTCTTTAGCTCGTAAAGCCCCTCGTGTTATTATCTACGAAGGTATTAGTAAACTGCATACTCGTGACGATAAAAAGGGCAATCGAGGGTATGCAGTTAGCTTCGACAAATTGGTCAGTTTCGTTTATTCAGCCGCACCGCAAAATCGTTTTATCGAGGAAGCGATACGAAAAGAAGTCAAGATGTTTCCACAGCAAGCTTTAAGAGAATTGATAGCTAATGCATTAGTACATCAAGACTTCCTAGCAACAGGTGCTTCTGTGATGATCGAAATGTATAGCGATCGCGTTGAGATCTCCAATCCTGGTATTCCTCCTATCCCTGTTGATCGTTTTATTGACGAATATCGCTCCCGTAATGAACAACTCGCTGACTTAATGCGCCGTTTGGGTATTTGTGAGGAAAAAGGTAGTGGCATTGACAAAGTTGTAAGTGCAGCAGAACTTTATCAACTACCAGCACCAGATTTTCGGGTAGGCGAAACTCGCACAACAACAGTATTATTCGCTCATCAGGCTTTTGATGACATGAGTAGCCTTGATCGCATTCGAGCTTGTTATCAGCATTGTTGCCTTCTATACGTCAGTAATAGACAAATGTCTAATCAAACTTTACGTGAGAGATTTAATCTAAATGAGTCTAAAACAGCTACTGTTTCTTTGATCATAAGAGCTACCAAAGAAGCTGGTTTAATTAAAATGGATGACTCGGAATCAACCTCTACTCGATATGCGCGCTATCTACCTTTTTGGGCATAAAAGTGCTTTAACGCAAAACCAAATCAACGGCTGTTAATCGCTGAAACCCTTATGAAATCTGATAAAAAGTGCTTTAATGCAAACCTAAGAAAACGAAATAAAGATGAAGTTAGTTGCGAATGGAAAGCAAACATCCAAATAAAAGATCTACTTCGTCTCTATCTCTGGAGGCATTTAGACCAACCCATATTGGTGCATCAGAAGCGCATCCGCATATATGCGATCGCCGCGTTGACGCATTAGTAGGTACTTTTTAATAAGTTTCTAGCAATCAACAAAAAGGGAATTGGGCAATCAATGCCCCAAGTCCTGATACAATCAACAGGCAGAACTATCGTTAACATGTTAACGAAATTCTCGTGAATATCCCTAGCGAACATCTCAGAAATATGCGTCTATCTCAAATGCTTTGGGTCACTCTACGCGAAGATCCCGCCGAAGCAGAACTAGCAAGCCACAAGTTATTACTCCGTGCGGGTTATATCAGGCGCGTGGGTTCGGGCTTATATGTCTACTTACCGCTCATGTGGCGCGTCTTACAAAAGATTTCGGCAATCGTGCGCGAAGAGATGAACGCGACAGGGGCGCAAGAATGTTTGTTAACCCAACTCCAACCTGCGGAATTGTGGCAGGAGTCGGGACGCTGGGACACTTATACTAAGGCTGAAGGGATTATGTTTGCCCTTACCGATCGCGCAAATCGTGAGGTCGGTTTGGGGCCAACCCATGAAGAAATTATTACGGCGATCGCTAGGGATACAATTCGTTCTTATCGCCAGTTGCCACAACATTTGTACCAAATTCAAACTAAGTTTCGCGATGAGATTCGCCCTAGATTTGGGTTGATGCGTGGTCGTGAATTTATCATGAAAGATGGCTATTCGTTCCATAGCAGCGAAGAGAGTCTCAAGGAAACCTATTATGAAATGGATCGCGCCTATCGGAATATGTTTGATCGTTGCGGTCTGAAATTCCGTGCTGTCGAAGCAGATTCGGGCGCGATCGGTGGTTCGGGTTCGCAAGAATTTATGGTACTGGCGGAGGCGGGTGAAGATGATATTCTCTTTACTGAAGATAGTAGCTATGCCGCCAATGTGGAGAAAGCGGTATCTCTGCCACCTGATGCAGGTCCTTCGCATTTCGATAAATTCGAGAAAGTACATACACCGAAAAAAGGAACTATTGAAACCATTTGTAAGTTCCTGAAATGCGTCCCCACGCAGGTTGTCAAACAGGTTCTCTATCAAGTTGTCTATGACAATGGCACAACAGTCTTAGTTCTAGTTAGCATTCGTGGCGATCGCGATGTTAATGAAGTGAAGCTGCAAAACGAACTGACTAAATTAGCGGGTAATTATGGCGGTAAGGCAATCATTAATCTTCAAGTTGCCGATGCTGACTCTCAACAAAAATGGGCGCATTCTAAACTTCCTGTTGGATTTATATCGCCAAGTCTTGAGGATTCTTATATCGATACGGTGGCAGGAATTGCACCAAAATTTTTGCGCTTAGCCGATCTCACTGTTGCCGAATTACAGAACTTTGTGACAGGTGCAAATGAGGCTGACTATCACGTTGTTGGTGCAAATTGGGGTAAGGATTTTACGCTCCCAACCGTAGTAAATCTCGATAAAGCCAAAGTAGGCGATCGCGCTGTTCACGATCCTTCGCAAATTCTGCAAACTGCTAGAGGCATTGAAGTCGGTCACATCTTCCAATTGGGAACAAAATATTCGCAAGCGATGAAGGCAACCTTCACCAACGAGCAAGGCGAAGAACTGCCATTGGTCATGGGTTGCTATGGTTTAGGCGTATCGCGCCTCGCTCAAGCTGCGGTCGAGCAGTCCTACGACAAAGATGGGATTATTTGGAATAAGGCGATCGCCCCTTACCATGTAATCGTCACTGTCCCTAATGTTGGCGATGCTAAGCAAATGGAAGTTGGTGAAAAGCTTTATGCTGAACTCAATGCTGCCAAGATCGAAGTTTTACTTGACGATCGCGATGAGCGGGCTGGCGTAAAGTTCAAGGATGCCGACTTGGTTGGCATTCCCTATCGTGTGGTGACTGGTAAGGCGATCGCTGATGGTAAAGTCGAGATCGTCAATCGTGCCACTAAAGTTGCGACATTGGTAGCGATCGAGTCAGTGATTGAATATTTGCAAAACGAACTGAACTAAAAAAAGGGCGCATTGCGCCCTTTTTTTAGTATTGTATTGGAGATTTGCCCTTCAGATCGATTAACTTTGGATTTTCAATCGTAGGATCAGGTTCCTCAATGCTTTCTAGCACAACATTAAATTCCCACCAGTCGCCAAAATCAAACACATAGGTAATGCGATCGCCGATATTAATCTGCCAATCCCTAATCAAAACATCATCGGTAAAATCTTCTCCTTTATAATCTTGCGTATAAGGGTGATGAATACTCTTCTTAAAGCCTTGTCGGTCTTTATAGGTAAATTGATGTAAATGATCGTTGTCAAAATCAAATGCAACGAGAATTGCCGAACTGAGAGAATAGAGTGTCAGGCTGGACGGAATAGCAATCTTGCGCCATACCGCCTTGAGCGATACTTTAAAAACAAATATGCCATCTTTAGATTCAAATTCAGGAAGTTGTAAGTTTTTCTCCCATTCAGGAAATAGATCGAGAGCTTGAAACTCTTCTTGCAAAATCTCAGTTGGGGTGGATTCTTGCACAACAACATCGATGCCAAGCGATTTCTCTTCTTTAACTGGCTCTAAAAAATCGTTGTCGAGATCGAGATAGAGTCCTCTCTCCCAATTAGTTGAGCGTAATAACTCCATGATTGAACTTCCAAAAGGCAACGGTTTAGTATCAATAACTCGCCATCCTTTTCCTTTCAAAGGTTGGGCATCTTCTACTTCAATAAATCCAAATAAATTTAACAAAGCTACATTGTGCAGTTTCAATCGTCTCAACCAGTCTTCATCGTGGGAACTCGTAAAACTTAAACCTTGCTTGGGAAGATCTTTCCAACAATGAAATACATACCACCACTCATTAAAAGAACGGTTATCATTATCCATAATGCCTTCACTGGCATAAAATATCCATGTAGCAAGGAGGTTGAAATACTTCTCGGTGTCGTTTAGTTCTTGCCATGACTGGAGAACTTGCGGCTCGATTATCAATAGATCCTTCTTTTTGTCTGACTTTACCTGCGCGATCGCCGAACTACGCAAAAGCAAATAGAGTCCATGAATATAAGGATAGGATTTTTGGCTACAACGTAGAAAATCGATTTTGGTGGGATGACTGAGGCGCTCATTGAGATCGGCGAGATATTTGGGTGCGATCGCATTTTGATTAACGCTGACCTCAACTTTATGAAGTTTGAGGAACTCGATAAAGGTCTCAAAATCTTGCACAATCGCATTCGGTTGATGCGCTGAAAAAACCTGTTGGCTCAGCAACTGTCTCGAAGAGTCGGACAAAGGTTCTTTTGCTTTGAGCGTATCAGCCGCTAAGAGGTTAAATAAATTAAACATAGATCTCTGTCCTTACTAAAATAAATACAGCGCTTTGCGCTGCTATGGAAACCAGATAATTTTTAAAAGTGCCGCAAAGCGGCACTTTTAAAAATTATCTGAGTTCCCCAAACGTTATGCGTGGTGTTAACTAATACATATTCTAACTAGAAGTATCTGCTGAATCAATTGGCGATATTACTTCTAACTGTTTGTCAGAACCAAGCATATACTTATTAATCTGTTCGCCAATTTTATCATTACCCGCAGATTTAGATATAAAAGAAGTTGCACCGACAAACTTTGATCTAAGACGATCAATAAACGTGTTATTACTGGTCAAAATCAAAATCGGCGTATCTTTAAACTCTGGAATGCGGCGGATTTGGGTGCAGAGTTCATAACCACCAACGACTGGCATCACCAAATCTAAAATAATCATCTCTGGTCGGTGTTCAACCAGTAATGGCAATACATTAATAGAATCTCGAATTCCTAAGAAACCAAATCCAAATTTTGTAACTATCTGTTCGATGGTTGCACATACTTGATTGCTGTCATCTACACAAGCAATGAGAGGACGTAATAATTCTAGCTTTTGTGGATTTTGGTTGTTCTCCATTAACCTCGCAGGTTCTTGTTTTGCAGATTCACTTAATAAAAGAGATGTGATTGGAGATTGAATATCCACAATTTCCACTAAGCCAATCATGCCTCGGTGATAATAGGCAAGCAATGACTGTACGAGAGTGAGTAAATCTTTTTTCATCCATGTCGATAACTCTCGTAGCGATCGCCTACCATCAATGATGGTAATCAGAGTTTTGTAAGTAAGTTCCGAAGCTTCTTCTTTTAGTTGCTGAGGACGCTTGATCCAAGGTGCAAGATTTGGCGAGAAATCCGCAATTCCTGCTTTGCGCCATGTTAGCCATTCTCGGTAAGCGAGATCGAGCGCTTTTTCAGCATGAATAAGCGAGATTATAGGTGTAATCTCATCTTTAAAATCACAGTAATAGGTAATCCGTTCATTTGCTGCACATTGGATAATGTCAAATAATACTTCCTGAATAAAACCTTCAATGATCGGCGCGATTTGCTCACGGTTTAAGACCATCCGCTTCATCAGAATCACCAGCACATGATAATCCCAGAGTCGAATTTCTTCGGCAGTACGAAAAGAAATCTTATTAAAATCTATCTGTAACTTGTACTGCCCCATCAGCCTACGCCAACGCCGACTGTGATGTTCCCCACCCGAAGCCCATACCAACCGACCATGGCAATAGTAGATACTCCATTTGTAATCTTTGGTACTATGGAGTTCCAGTTTGCCAGTAAATTGTTTGTGACTATAGCCACGTAACTGTTCAACAAGGCTATAAACGGCTAGATTATCTGCATCCATATATCTTAGAAACCGATTATTCTAGTATAAATGATAGAATAATGTACTCTTACTAAAAGCTTATTTTTGACAATCCTCTGTTTAAAAGAATACAGTAATTCTCATTGTGAGATCGTTTTTTGTTTTATCAATACCTGCGGTACTGATAAAATATTTTCTATATTTTAGAGATCGCGGCTCTGACAATTTGTAGTCAATTCTGTAGTATCTTGATAGAGACTTGGTGTTCAACATCTTGCAACTTTTAGGTTTATTCCATACCCATGTCGAAGTCATCTAGAAAATCTGCTAAACAAAAACAATCAGCAATGCTGATTTATATCGGCATTGGGGCGGCAGCGATCGCCGCAGTCGCAGGGGGCGCGTATTTCTACTTGTCTCAGCGATCGCTTGCTACTAGAGGGATTTTGGGCGTGGCGGCGGCAATTCCGCAAGAGGCGAAGGTGGTCATGGCTTTTAATACTAAATCTGAGCCTTGGAATAAACTTGCCCAATTTGGTACACCCGCCTCGCAAAAGCTGATCGGTGATGGGATTACCAAATCACCATTAAATTCTTTGTTAGTCCAAAGCAAAACTGAATATATTCGCGATGTGCAACCTTGGCTAGAAGGGGGATATATCATTACAGCCTTGGTGCAGAATGCCGCGCAACCCCAAGCACCTGCGGCGACTTTGGTAATTGCGTCAACCCGCGATCGCGCCAAATCTGACGCTTTTTTAGTGAAATATCGCGAAGCCTTGATCCAGCAAGGGGCAAAGTTTAACTCTAAGCAATACAAAGATGTCACCTATTACGAGTCCCCCACCCGCGATCCGAATAACAGTGTGGTGACGGCGGATATTGGTGGGCAGTATGTGGCGATCGCCACGAGTTCGACCTTAATTCAACAGGCGATCGATACCTATAAAGGCAGCAGCCCCTCCCTCGCTAAGAAACCGATTTTCGCCAAGATCTATGGAACTTCTGCCCAAACTAAGGTTGCCGAGCCATTGTTGCAAGTTTATCTAGACGGTGATGTAGCGTTGGAATTTATCGGCTCTCAAGCCAATCTTAATTTGAATGAAGCGGCGATCGCCCAGTCCCGTCGGGAGCTAGATGCGATGACGCTGACTGGTGGCACACAGAAGGAGGGTCTACGCTTTGAGATCAATACTTATCTCAAAAATGACAACTCTAGCCCACTTGCCAATAACGAAGCGAAAGTTCTGAATCTATTACCGCAAGAAACTTTTTTGCTAGTCTCGGGCGTAAATCTCTATCAGTCTTGGCAATCACTAGTCGCCCAAGGCAAGGGAAATGCTAGCTCCGCGCAACTAATCGAGCAGATTCGTAAAGCCGTCAAAGATAGTACTAAGCTCGATCTCGATCAAGATATTCTCAAATGGATGAATGGTGAATTTGCGATCGCCGCAATTCCTAATAACCAAGGCATTTTGGCGAATCCGGGGTTTGGGTTTGCAGCGATCGTTCAAGCTAGCGATCAAAATGCTGCTAAAACTACGCTTGAAAAAATCGATAAAGTTGCCCAAGCCAATTCTGGCGGACTTTTGCCCAAAGGTGTCGATCTCAAGCCAAAACAAATTGGTGACAAATCTGTAATCACTTGGGCGATCGCTAATACCACCGTAGCAACAAGGGGCAATTTAGATAATAACTTTGTCTTCTGGTCAATGGGCGAACTCGCTGATACTTTTGTTCCTAAACCTGCTCGTACCCTACCCGAAAGTAGTCCATTCCAAATCTTGACTACAGGACTTCCTAAATCTAACGGCGGTTATTTCTATCTAAATATGACCACAGCGCTCACCCTCGCCGATCGCCTATTACCACCCGAAGTCAAATCTAATCCTAACTTCACCGAAATCCGCTCTGTGCTGGATGCGATTAATGGCATTGCGGTGACTTCTACTAATGTCGATTCTAAGACTACGCGCTTAGATTTTCTATTTACCCTCAAGCCTACACCTGGTAATTAAACCCAAAAAGCTGTAGCGCACGCGCTACAGCTTTTTGGGTTTTATGAAGAGATTGCTGCGATCGCTTCATGAATCACTTCTGAACCAGCCCCAACGACACAAGATTTCTCAGTGATAATCCGCTTCCAGATCCGACTACCTGCTTGACCGTGAAACAATTGCAGCATATGGCGCGTAATTTTATGTAACTTTAATCCTTTAGCAGTCCATTCATCGATATATTCGATCATCGCTTCGGCTACTTCCACCCGACTGCGAATGGGAGTCTCCTCACCAAAAAACTCGCGATCGCAACTAGCGAATAGATAGGGATTATCATAAGCAGCGCGTCCAATCATCACCGCATCGACATGTGATAACTGCTCATGGGCCTGCTCTAGGGTGATAAATCCGCCGTTAATCTCAATCAATAAATGTGGAAATTCTTTCTTTAAACGATGCACATCGGCATAACGCAGAGGTGGAATTTCGCGATTGTCTTTAGGGCTTAGCCCTTGCAACCATGCTTTTCTGGCATGAACTGAAAATCGCTGACATCCCGCTTCTGATAGAATCCTTACAAAATTTTGCAGATCTTCGTAACGGTCTAAATCGTCAACGCCGATGCGATGTTTGACCGATACAGGAATATTCGTGGCGGCGATCATTGCATCCACACATTTAGCGACATGATCGGGCGTTTTCATTAAACATGCACCAAAATTTCCACTCTGGACGCGATCGCTAGGACAGCCCACATTCAAATTAATTTCGGTATAGCCCATCGCTTCGGCAATTCTCGCGCATTCGGCAAGGGCTTGAGGATTATCGCCGCCAACTTGTAAGGCAAGTGGGTTTTCATCAGGTGAGAAGCCCAACAAATAATCTTTGTCGCCATGTTTAATCGCCGCACTGGTGACCATTTCTGTATAGAGCAAAGTCCGCCGCGTCATCTGGCGCATGAAATAACGATAATGGCGATCGGTGCGATCCATCATCGGCGCGATGCTAAGAGCATAGGTTGGGAGGCGATCGCCTATTCCTTGGGTGGCAGAAATTGGCATTTCCAATAAACGAGTCATGGCGAAGCTGTTTGATAACAATAGAGTCGGCGCTGCACCTATATTGTAAACTTTAAATCTGTATATGCGCTTTTTGTTTAGAGGCTTTGAAGATTTGTGAGTTTCCCAGAGATTTTATCCGAAGCCCAAAATTTATCTAATTCTATTACTGTTCTCGCTGTGCTAGCTTCAGGAAGTGGAAGTAACTTAGAGGCGATCGCTAGTGCGATCGCAAATGGAAAACTCCAAGCCAAAATTGCAATTGTTATCTATAACGAACCCGATGCTTTTGCAAAACAACGCGCTGAAAAGTTTGGTATTCCCGCAATCTTAGTCAATCATCGCGATTACAAATCTCGTAAAGATCTTGATCGTGCGATTATCGATCTACTCAAGCAATACAACATCGATCTGGTAATTATGGCTGGCTGGATGCGAATCGTCACCCAAGTTCTCATTGATGCTTTTCCAGAAAGGATTCTGAATATTCATCCAAGTTTGTTGCCAAGTTTTAAAGGGATTCAGGCGATCGAGCAAGCTTTTAACTACGGCGTAAAAATTACAGGTTGCACCGTGCATCTCCTTAGTCTCGAAGTTGATAGCGGTAAGATTCTCAAGCAAGCTGCTGTACCTATTTTGCCTGACGATAATCTAGAGACTTTGCAAAAACGTATTCAAGTTCAAGAACATATTATTTATCCAGAGGCGATCGCCGCATATAGTCAAACTTTTTTGTTAAGCTAGATTTAGATTAAGGTGAACCAAATGCCTAGCAAACTCGTTGGCTATAAAACTCAGTCTATCGATACTACTGTTGATGCTGAAATGTATCTCTTTGGTTTGTGGCGAAAAATGGATTTAACGCAGAAAGAAAAACTTTTTCGGAGGACTTTTAAAAAAGCTTCCCTATTTACTTTTACCTGTATTCAGAGTCTCTATCCAGATGCATCTCCCGAAGAAATTCGCGATCATTACATCAGAAAGCGATTAGGAGAAAATATATTAGAACTATTCAATTCAACAAAATATAAAAACAAACTAGTGATTGAAGATCCTATTTATTTAGCCAGAAAAATATCTGTTTTACTTGAGTCCCTTGATATTTTCTATTATATTGGTGGTTCTGTTGCTAGCTCGCTACAAGGTGAAACTAGGTTCACAGAAGATTTAGATCTAGTTATTAACATTCAACCGAGTCAAGCACAATCTATATTTAATGCCTTCTCGAAAGATTTTTATGTGAGTGAAATCGCTATTGACGATGCACTGAGAGGTAGAACTTCATCGTTCAATGTAATCGATCTGGAAACGACAGAAAAAGCTGATATGTTCGTGATGCGAAATGATGCTTTTGCTAATTCCAAGATGGAACGCAGACAGTTATATATTCCCGCAGATCGATCTACATCAGAAGCTATTTATCTCTGTAGTCCTGAAGATACGATTTTACAAAAATTAGTCTGGTATCGGATGACTAAGAATGAGTCACAAAGGCAATGGCGCGATGTGTTAGGGGTTTTGAAACTACAAGGTGATCGCCTAGATTTTGCTTATTTGCAAAAGTGGGCGGTGGAACTCAGTCTTAGCGATTTATTGGAAACTGCTTGCACAGAGTCAGGGATTGAGATCTTCTTTTAGGTCAGAACCAAAAAAACTGTGGCGCACGCTCCGCGTGCGCTACAGTTTTTTGGGTTCTGGGTTTTATTTTACATAGTACACGCTAACAGAAGTTACAAAACGATTAAAAGAGTGCGATGTTCATTTACAGAAATTCCTTAAATTCATCTCTTGTGATTTGGCAATCTTTGAGAATTTGTGAAAGTAATCCAGTGCCAATATCTTCACTTGAATGAACTGGTACTACCGTGCGCCTTCCATCAGAATGAATAAGGATATGGTGACTACCTTTAACTCTTGCTACGGCAAAGCCGATCTTCTGCAAAGCTTTGATGATTTGATTGCCTGTTACGCTTGGGAGTTTGCTCATATTTCCACTAGGATTTTTTGAATCCCTACAAATTCTGAGGTTGGACTATCTTGATTCTCAAATTCTAAGCATAATTCGGCTGCTTCTTGAATACGCTCCATAAGAACATCAAGAGATTTTGCTTGAGTGTGGCAACCTTTTAGATTAGGGATTGAGGCAACAAAATATCCATCTAAATCTTTTTCAATGACTACGTTAAATTCTCTAATCATTTTGGAATAACTCCTTTAATCTTAACTTGCATATTAAGTTGCTTACTATAATTTAGCTAGTACACGTTGACAGAAGTTACAAAATGATTAAATTAGCCGAAAATTTTATTTAAATGACTTATACAAGAATCAACCTTTCCTTGTGTATGTATTTTATTACTTTAACCAGCTTGTACTAGCTAATTATTGCCATAAATCAAAATTTTGTGTCAAAATTCTGAGACATTGTGTGTGAGGGAATTATGCAACTAGGACAATTGCTAGCATTGGCGGGTTATCAGAATTCTCACCCCGCACTAGAAGGACTAGAAGTAAAGCGCGTAATTACTGATTCACGCGCTTGTCAAGCTGGAGATTTGTTTGTCGGCATGACTGGGACACAGGTGGATGGTGGTAGGTTTGCGCCACAGGCGATCGCTCAGGGCGCGATCGCTGCCATCATATCTCGTGCAGCATTTGATAATTTATCTGAGCAAGATCAGCTACAAGCGATCGCTGTTGATGATGTCGTTGTCGCTTGTAGCAAAATCGCGATCGCGTTTTATGACTATCCTGCTCAAAAGCTGAAATTAGTCGGTGTGACGGGGACAAATGGCAAAACTACGGTCACGCACTTGATCGAATTTTTATTGCAAACCCAATATGCATCGGCTTTATTTGGGACGCTCTATACCCGTTGGGCGGGTTACTCTCAGACGGCGACACATACTACGCCCTTTGCGGTAGATTTGCAGGCGCAACTGTCTGAGGCGATCGCCGCAGGTTGTGATGTGGGTTTGATGGAGGTTAGCTCCCATGCATTACACCAACAGCGCGTGTTGGGTTGCCCGTTTGAGGTGGCGGTATTTACCAATTTGACTCAAGATCATTTGGACTATCACAAAAATCTAGAGGACTATTTTCAGGCGAAGGCTTTGCTGTTTAGTGAGACATATTTGCAAGGTCGGGCGATTATCAATTTTGATGATGCTTTTGGGCAAAGGTTGACGCAAATGATCACAGACAAGTCGATCTGGACTTATAGCATTAGCAATTCCCAAGCCGATTTTTATACTGAAAATTTGACCTATTTGCCCAATGGCGCGACGGGGACTTTGCACACACCGCAAGGCGCGATCGCTTTTCAGTCGCCCTTAGTTGGTCGCTTTAATGTTGAGAATGTCTTGGCGGCGATCGCGACGGCTTTGCATATGGGGATGAATTTGGCGGAAGTAGTGAGCCGTTTGCCCGAATTTAAAAATGTGCCAGGTCGGGTGGAACGGGTACAAATTAGTGACGATCAAGATGTCACCGTAGTTGTGGACTATGCTCATACGCCTGATAGCCTCGAAAATTTGCTCAAAGCGATGCGTCCCTTTACTCAGCGTGAATTAATTTGTGTGTTTGGCTGTGGTGGCGATCGCGATCGCACTAAGCGCCCCTTGATGGGTGGGATCGCCGCCAGACTAGCCGATCGCGTTTATGTCACCTCAGATAATCCACGCACTGAAGATCCGCAGCGAATTTTGGATGATGTCGTGATTGGTGTCAAAGCTGATATTGGTGACAAGCCAATGATCGTGGAAGGCGATCGGCATAAGTGTATTGAAATGGCTATTTTTGAAGCTAAATCAGGTGATACGATTCTGATTGCAGGAAAAGGGCATGAAGACTATCAAATCATCGGGCGCGAGAAAATCCATTTTGACGATCGCGAAGAGGCTCAATTAGCTTTAAGCGATCGCCAAAATTTGAACCGCTAATGATCGCCCCTTGCCTGTTCAAGTTATTTCCTTAGGTCGAGAAATATGGCTCATGTAAGTAGGTAGGCATAATAAAACCTTAAAATCGAAAAAGCTGTGGCGCACGCTCCGCGTGCGCCACAGCTTTTTCGATTTTAAGGTTTACTAGGCAAAAACACGCAAGGAGTATCGGTTATGATGCAAAAGGAAGTATATTCAAAACCAAATTAGGTTTATTTATCTTAGATAGGAAGAAGTAGCTCCATGGGTTCGCAAATTGCTCCCAAACTTAAGTTGCTGGTTATCGATGATGAACCCGATAACCTAGATTTGCTATTTCGGACTTTTTATCGAGAATATCAAGTCCTGCGGGCTAATAGCGGATTAGAAGCAATAGAATTACTCGATCGCGAGGGAGAAGTCGCGGTGATTATCTCTGACCAAAGAATGCCGATCATGAGTGGAACGGAATTTTTGAGCCAAATGGCGGTCAAATATCCTGACACAATGCGGATTATCTTGACGGGTTATACGGATGTCGAAGATCTCGTCGAGGCGATTAATACTTGCAAAGTATTCAAATATGTCACCAAACCTTGGGATGAAGTAGAACTTAAAAATGTTGTGCGTCAGGCGATCGACACCCATAATGTCTTGCGAAATCGCACCGCCGAATTACGCCGAACTCTGCGTCAACAATCACTCCTAAATGCGATCGCCTCATCAGTTGATAGCGATGCTCCCTATCGCGAGAGCATTGCCGCGATCGCCGAATCGATTGCGCGTAACTTTGAAGTCTCAGGCAGTATTTTGCGACTATTTGAGAATGGAACACTTTCAGAAGATTACTTTGCTTATGGCAATCAACCAATTGCTGATTTACCCCAACTCGCGAAGACGCTCACCTTGCGATCGCAAATTATCGCTATTAGTGATATAGAGACTGATCAGCGCATTTCTGAAGCTGATAAATCTATCTATACCCAAGCTAATATCAAATCAATTTTATTTATTTCACTTGAAGTCCAAAAAGAATGCTTGGCAATGCTGGCGCTCTATCACTGTGACCATCCTCACCTGTGGAACAGTGACGAATTAGACTTAATCGAATTAGCGGCTGACCAAGCAGCGATCGTCAGTTCCCGTGCCAGAGCTTACGATCGCATTCAAGAACTTGCCCAACGCGAAGCTTTACTAAACACAATTACCAGTACCATTCGCTCTAGTCTGGAGCCGCAAGAGATTTTTGCTTCGATTACTCAACAATTAGGAGAAGCATTAAACTCTGAAAGTTGTGCTTTGTCTCTATGGACAGAAGAAGATAATTATTTACGTTGCGTCGGATTACATTTGCTCGATCCTAATGAGATAATTCATAATATATCAAATTTTGACGAATCGGTATTACCACAATCAATTGCGAATATATCTATTAATCCAGTTTTTCAAGCCTTAATCGAATCAAAGCAACCTGTCGCGATTACTGATTTGCATGAAGATCCTGAATGGAATGTTAGCGATCTGCCATTGCGTTCCATTGCCCGATCGCTATTAATGGTTCCGCTAATCTCTGATGACAAGATTATCGGCAGTATTTCTATGCGTCAAAATACGCAGCCCCGACATTGGCTGCCTGAAGAGATTTCGCTTGTCCAAGCGGTGGCATCTCAAGCCGCGATCGCTGTCCAGCAAGCTAATCTCTTTCAAACAACTCGCCAACAAGCACAGCAACTTCTCGAACTCGATCGCCAAAAAACCGAATTCTTTCAAAATCTTTCCCACGAATTTCGCACACCGCTTACGCTCACAATTGGGCCATTAGAAGCGGCGATCGAGAAATCGCAAGCACTGCCCTACGAGCAATCCGTGATCGCGTTACGCAACTGTCGGCGACTACTGCGCTTAGTCAACCAACTGCTCGATATCCAACGCCTTGATGCTGGCAAAATGCAAGCTTGCTTCCGACCTTGCAACCTTGTTGAATTCACCAGTCAAACCATTGATGCTTTCCGTCCCTATTGCGATCGCAAAAATATTCGTCTATTTAGTGAGTTTAGCGAATGTCCTGAAATCTATCTCGACTTAGAGAAGTTTGATAAGGTTCTCTATAATCTGCTCTCTAATGCCATGAAATTTACGCCTAGCAATGGTAGCATCACCATTACTATTTCCCCAGATCGGACTAATAAGCTCTGTATTCTCAGTGTTCATGATACAGGAATTGGCATTCGTGAAGATCAAATTCCATTCCTATTTGATCGCTTCCGTCAGGCTGAAGGTTCGGTCAATCGCAGCTATGAAGGGAGTGGTTTAGGCTTGTCACTAGTTAAAGAATTAGTCAATTTGCATGGTGGTGATATTACTGTAATTTCTGACTATGGTTATGGAACCACCTTCACAATTTCCATTCCTATCGGTAAAGAACATTTACCTGCCGATCAAGTTACTACTTTGCCCGCAGATTTGCAAATATCACGGGCTTCAGTCGAACTCGCAGATATTGAAACTGACTTAGAAGAAGAGGCGATCGCAGATGAAAATGACGAGCGTGAAAATTCTACTCAGTCTCAAACTTGCCGAATTTTAATTGTTGATGATAATCGCGATCTACGCGGCTATTTACGGCGCGTTCTCAATCAGGCTGGCTATAGTGTGATTTCCGCACACAATGGCGCACAGGGCTATACGCAAGCTCAAGAACATCGTCCTGATTTAATTGTGACTGATTTGATGATGCCGCAAGTTTCTGGCTTAGATTTAATTGCCATGATTCGTGCAGACGAGCAATTATCAGGAACGCCGATGATTTTGCTGACGGCTAAAGCAAACGAAGAAACGCGCATCGAAGGCACAGAAATCGGTGCAGATGCTTATTTAGCTAAGCCTTTTAACGATCGCGAATTATTAGCCGAAGTTCGGAATTTATTAGCACTCAAGACCAATGAGCGCCGCGTTGCTCAGCTTAATCTCTATTTGACAGAATCAGTTCTCAAACGTTTTCTGCCGCCTAGCTTGGTTGTCAAAGCCGCTACAGGTGAACTCAGTCTCGATCTCCGTCCTGAGCCAAGAATGATTACAGTTTTGTTTACAGATATTGTCGGCTTTACTTCTCTGGCTAATACCTTGCGATCGCGTCGTGTTGCCGAGCTGCTCAATCAATATCTCGGCGCGATGACAGAAGCAATTTTTGCCAATGGTGGCACGGTCGATAAGTTTATGGGCGATGGCATTATGGCTCTATTTGGTGCGCCCGAAGATTGCAGCCCCAATGAACAAGTCCGCCGCGCCGTCAAAACTGCCAAACATATGCAGCGATCGCTTGTTCAACTGAATGAACAATGGCAAGCCCAAGGCATTCCCAAAGTCAGATTTCGCTGTGGTATCCATCAAGGTACGGCTGTGGTGGGGATGTTTGGTAGTGCCGAGCGATCGGACTATACGGCGATTGGTCCAACCGTAAATATTGCGGCGCGGATTCAATCGGCGGCTGAGCCTGATTGTATTCTCGTATCGGCGGCAGTTGCTGATTATCTAAATGATGAAGAACTTCGCAAGTGTGAACCTCTTAAGCTCAAAGGTGTTGATGAGACTGTACTTACCTTTTTTGTAGATAGTTGATGGTCACTTCTCAAAACCCAGAAAAGAGAGGCGCATTGCGCCTCTCTTTTCTAATCACAAAGAAGGGGCGCAACGCGCTCTGTCTTTGTTGATCTTGAAAACCAATAAAAAAGGGGCGCGTTACGCCCCTTTTTTATTGGTTTTGAGAAGTGATGTTTAGAATTGAACGCCTACACCTGCTTGCAGTGAAGTACCTGCCGATCCATTACTTTGTCCGTTAAATGGAATTACAGCATTGCCGTAAAGTAGTACACTCTTGTTGAGACTAACTTCTACACCAGGTTGCAATGCGAAAGCAGTTTGATCGCCTGTCATGCTTGCATCGCCACCAACTTTAAATGATGCACCAGCACCAAGATAGACATTGGTACGATCGCCTACGGGCAAATCATAGGAAATGGTCGGAACGACTGAAGTTCCACCATTACCAAATAGAACAGAAGTTCTCGCAGAAATTGGCACTCCATCAAACTTGTAGCGACCTGCTAAGTTTGCGCCAACTACAGAAGGATTTGTGGCAAAGCTTTGAAGGGAAATACCCGCACCTACATAGCTGCTAGGTAATGCTACTTCTTCGGCTGAGGCGATCGCGCTAAAAGATGTCAGAACAGAAGTAGCGATCGCAACGCCTAAATAGATTTTGGTAAGAGATTTCATGAGTTTGATTTCCTGCATCGATTTGCTGTGAGATATAACTCTTTTGACTGGAGAGAATTGGCATTGTTCCCATTGTTCCCTTAGCTTCAAAAGCGTAGAAACCCTCTCATTTAGAGGGTTTCTACGCTTTTGAAGGGTTTCTATCTCTAGACAATCATGCTAATGGGTGAGCTATAAAAAACAAAAAGCTATGGCGCACGCGGAGCGTGCGCCATAGCTTTTTGTTTTTTATTTAATAATTTCCTGCGATCGCCACTTCGCGTAGATCCAAATCACAACTACGCCAGACTTGACCATCCAGAGCAGTTTGTTCGATTAGACTAGCAAGGCGCAAAGTCTTCAAGGCTTGATCGCCGCCGACCGACGGCTGTTTTTGATCGCGAACACAGGCGACAAAATGTTCTAGCTCAGCATGAAGTGGCTCGATGTTGCTGGTGTAGACTTTTTCGATAAAGCCATCTTGACGATAGAGGACTTGACCGTAATCAGTTGTCCAGTTAGCCGTTGTTTGACGATGGATTAAAATTTCGTTGTTTAAAAAATCAGACTCGGTAAGCGAATTTTTACAGTGGGCGGTAATTTTACGTTTCTTGCGATGCGTAACTTTGCTAGCGGTGAGCGTGGCGATTACGCCATTTTCAAAACCGATCGTCGCAGTCACATAGTCGAGATAGCTAGATTCTGGCGAAACCCGATTACCATGAGCCGAAACTCGGACGATCGCCGATGGGACTAATTCCAGAATCAGGTCTATATCATGAATCATCAAATCAAAGACGACCGAGACATCATTAGCCCTCTGTGAATAGGGACTCATGCGATCAGCTTCGATCGCCAAAATCGTCTCATGCTTTAAAACTTTGCTTAATTCTTGGAAAGCGGGATTAAATCTTTCAATATGTCCAACTTGGAGAATCCGATTTTGTTCGGCGGCAGTTTTAACTAAAGACTCAGCTTCTTCAATTGTGGCGGCGATCGGCTTTTCAATCAGGACATTAACACCAGCTTTAAGGCAGGTTGTCCCCACATCGTAATGTAGACGGGTGGGAACCGCGATGCAGACGGCATCGACTAGGGGCAAAAGTTCTCGATAATCTTCAAAATAAAGGACGCGGTGTTTGTTGGCAGTGTCCTGTCCGCGTTCGACACTAACATCAGCAACACCAATTAGTTCTGCATCTTTAAGCAAGCTGAGCACCCTTGCGTGATGCTGCCCCATATTACCGATACCTATAACACCAACCCGAATGGGATCGTGGAAATTACGATTGGGGCTCATACTCCTCACAGCTCAGTAAACACTCTCAGTTTGTCCAAAATCGTAACATGCAGAGCGCAAAGCACTCTACTTAGTTACCAGAAAGCTCCCATGGGAGCTTTCTGGTAACTGGGATCAGCCTGTATTTCTCATACCTGCCGCGATGCCGTTAATCGTTAACAATGCGCCGCGCAGAAGTTCGTTTTTAGAATAGCGCGATCGCAGATCGATAGTATCAGGACGATGTTGGCGTAAGCGTTTGAGCAAAGATGCTTGGATGAAGCCAAGCGGCACAATCGAGCCATTTCGCAACTGTACCGATCTCTGAAGATCGCGATCGCTATCTAGCATTTGTTTTTGCCCTGTAATCGACTGGATCACCGTGAGAGTGCGTTGATACTCTTCAAGGATTTCCGCAAATATACCGACAAAAGCTTCTTCATAGCCTTCTCTGGTTAGCTCACGCATATAATGGTGCGCGATTTGTAAATCAGTTTTGGCGAGAGTCATCTCCACGCGAGAGATCGCGGTTTTGAAGAATGGCCATTTGCTATAAAAATATTGCAACAGCGATAGATGCCCTTCAGGATTTTGCAGAAGAAATTCTTCAAGGGCTGCACCGATGCCATACCAAGAGGGCAGTAAAAATCGGCTTTGTGTCCAACTAAATACCCAAGGAATTGCTCTTAAACTTGCTAGATCGCGTTTACCTGCCCGACGTGCTGGTCGAGAGCTAATTTGTAACTGGCTGATTTCTTCGATCGGTGTGACTTGGTGAAAAAATTCGACCAGATTTGGCTGCTCGTAAATCAACTGGCGATATACTTGACGCGATCGCACTGAAATTTCTTCCATCGTGTCCAGCCAACAATCGAGGGTATCGGTACTGCTCGGCAATAAGGCCGCTTGAATGACTGCGGTGGCGATCGTTTCTAGATTGTAAAGCGCAATTTCGGGCAGAGAATATTTAGAAGCTAATACTTCACCTTGCTCAGTGATCTTGATCCGCCCTTCGATGCTCCGACCTGGTTGGGCAAGAATTGCCTCATAGGTCGGGCCGCCGCCACGCCCAACTGAACCGCCGCGTCCGTGAAACATTCGCAGCGTGACCTGATATTTTTGGCAAACATCTTGGAGCGCACGCTGGGCTTTATAAATTTCCCAATTACTACTTAAAAATCCTGAATCTTTGTTGCTATCGGAATAGCCGAGCATCACCTCTTGCAGGTGATCGTGGTTTTCAAGATAAGCGCGGTAGAGGGGCAGCTCAAACAAACTGATCATGATTGATGGCGCACTTTGCAAATCCTCAACCGTTTCAAACAAGGGCGCAATATTGAGCGAACCTTTCCCTGTGGCGGGATCGTAGAGTCCTGCTTCTTTAGCGAGTAGCAATACTTCGAGAATATCGCTAACACTACGGTTCATGCTGATCACGTAGTTGTTGCAAATATCCGTAGAAAATTCTTGCTGCACATTTGCCACCATCCGAAATGTCTCGATAATTTCGTTGGTTTTGGCGCTGAAGTTTAACTTGGCAGGAATCATCGGACGACGAGTTTTTAGCTCTTGGGTCAGCCAAGTCACTTTTTCGGCTTCAGTGAGGTCGTCATAGGGTTGAGCCAAGAGTTGTAATGTCTCGGTAATTTCAGCGATCGCATTGCTATGTTGAGTGCTTTCTTGGCGAATATCGAGGTGCGCTAAATGCAGCCCATAGACATTGACTTGGCGAATCAGGTTTTCGAGGGGTTTAGGATTGAGCTTAGTTTCCATCAAGCTCGCTTGAATTAGTTTTAACTCAGTCAAAAATTGAGAAACATCAGTATAAAGTTGATTTTCGCACCCCTTCGTTGATAGCTCCATTTCTGAAGCTTGCCACCCACTATGGCGTAGCTTTTGGTTGCGATCGCAAGTACGCTCCAAACGTTCACGCACATAGGCGAGCTTCAGGCGATAAGGCTCTTGGCGGAATTTGATGGAATGTTTTTCATAAATTTCGGGCAGATAAATTTGATCGTCGCCAAGAGAATCTAGCAAGGCTTGGGAAACATCACTGAGACTTTGTGATAGCGATAGCAAGCGACTAAGGGTGTCAATCGACTTAATGTATTTATTAAGTACGAGGTTGCGCTGATAGCAAGCCGTTTGCCATGTGATTTCGGGAGTGACATAGGGGTTGCCATCGCGATCGCTACCAACCCATGAGCCAAATTGACAAAAGTTGTAGCGAGGTAGTTTTAATTTGGGGAAAGTACTAGAAACTGCTGATGCAATGCGATCGTAAAGTACGGGGATCGCATCAAATAAGACTTCTTCAAAATAATGCAATGTATATTCTGCTTCGTCTAAAACCGTTGGCTTGATTTGGTTTAGCTCATCAGTGCGCCACCAGAGGCGAATTTCTTCGGCAATTTGCTCTTGCAGTGAGGCGGCTTCCCAGTTTAAGGCGATCGCCTGTGGTGCGATTTCATCCCCCTTAAAGCTAAGCACCCGATCTAGTTCCTTCAGCATTTTGGCGATCGTGCGTTGCTTTTCGCGAATTGTCTGCCGTACAATTTCTGTGGGGTGTGCGGTAAATACAAGGCGAATATCAAGATTGTCCAAAACTTTTTGAATCTGACGTGGCGGCACATTTAGCTTTTTAAGTTCAGGAAAAAGCCAACGAAATGTACCGACAGGATATTCTGCTTCGCTATTAATCGGACTAACTCGATGGATGCTAGTTTGCTCCTGCTCGTGGTCTTGTTCGACTATATTGATCAGTTGAAAAAACAAAGCAAATGCACGAGCCGCCGTGGTTGCTTGATGCAAATCAAGGCTTTCGACTACTTTTAAAACTTCTTGAGCAGGATATTCAGGTGCTTGCCCCTCAGGAGAACACATGGCTCGCAACTGCCGCAATAAATCGACTAATTCTTGACCGCTTTCTCTCAATAGGACTAATTCCCACAGATCCTCGACCAGCTTCAGGCGATATCGCAGACGAGAATTGGCGGCCCGCAGATCGCTCTCTATATTGACCATCTGTACTAATGAAGCTGACAGTGCTGCTGGGGAACTCATCCAAATTTCTCCAAAATTTTCTCTCTAGTCTAAGATTTTCCCAGCCTCAGACATTTGCTTCTGTTGCTCAGGTTGCAGTTCGCAACTTTTGTCATGACAGAATCCAAAATCTTGGGAAGCAAAAATTAAATCTCTACTGTCTTCTATACCATACCAGCCTACCTGTTTGTTGTTTGTTAGATAGCCATAAAACCCAAAGAGTCGGTTGTGGCACGTCGCGCTGTAACTTACTCTTTGATTTTCCTTTTTACTCTACGGGTTTAGCGAGATCACCCACTCCAAATCCACCGCCATTGATAATTTTGCCGACGGCAGAGCTTCCATCTACTTCTGTAAGTTGAACACGCCCCACAGAATTAGAAATTGATCGCAACACTTTACCAGTAACAGGATCTTTAACCTGTTTCACAAGACGCTCAACAGAAACAATCATGCCCACAGTGAAGCCATCCCGACCGCCTTTATTGATGGTGACAAGATTTCCTGTAACGTCAGCAACCAGAGCCGTGACGTTCGGCAAAACCGCAGGTAAAGCGGCTAGTTTTGGCGCTGCCCCCGATAGCTGCGTGACGATCTGGCTAACCGCTTTCTCCGCAGCAGAACTGAGTAATTTGTCAGTATTGTTAGTAGTAGAGCCACCACCACCAAGCCCTCCGATGGACACAGAACTATCATTCTGATCGGCTTTACCTTCACCCTCAGCCACCGCGACAATTTCGCCAGTAGTTGTACTAACAAATCTGGCAGTTAATTTTACTTCCGCCACACTACTGGTAGTTGTGCTGCCAAAACCGAAAAAGCTCCCACCAGAAGTATTGGATTCTAGATTAAAGCGCGTAACTGAACCGATTATTAAAACATCTGCTCCCAAAGCACGACCAATCTGTGCGGCTGTTGCTGCTTCAATTCGCCCTGATGCTCCTAAATTTTGTTCCTTAAGAATCTGGTCAATTCTACTGCGCTCGATAATCGTGTATGTTCCATCTTTGACTAAGCTATTGGTAATTAGATCACTGACCCCCTTAGATGGCCCCCCAACACCAAATACACTGAATTGTATACCTGTTAAACCTGTAGTAGAAAATTCAAAATCAAGGACAGCAATACGTTTTTTGGCTTGGACTTTACGTTGTTGAGTACTTTGAGCATTGGTTACTGTGGGTACAAAATAAGGAGTTGCGGTAAGCAGCCCCAAAATTGTTACAAAAGTAGCCATTTTAGACGTGATTTTCATCTTAGAGTCTCTTAACTGAACGTGCTTAAGATATCATTATTTGGATTTTGATTTGCTTTGATAAAAGCTGTGATAGTTATGTTGCTAAAAAAATCTATAATTCTGCAATATTTCTTTACAAAAAGCAGATAATTAGTACATAGGTAAAAGCATGAAGCGACTTCACCTAATTATTAATTTTAAAAAAGTAACTTAACCAAATGTTTGACGTGCTAATTGTCGGTGCGGGTATGGTGGGCGCGAGTTTAGCCTGTGCGCTAGGCGATAAAAACTGCGCGACAAACCGCGATCTTAAAGTCGGAATTATTGAGAGCAATGATAGTTTCTTGCGAGGAGAATTTACGAATGATGGTCGGGCAAGCGCGATCGCCTATGGATCAAGCCAGATTTGGCAAAACATCGGCGTGTGGGGCGGAATGCAGCGCCGAGGCGTAACTCCAATGCGTGTGATCCAAGTATCAGAAGGCGATCTGCCCTATCAAGTGCAGTTGCGATGCGAAGATATGGGGCAGGAAGCTTTGGGATATATCGTTGAAAATTCAGTAACTTTGGCTTCGCTCTGGGAATTTGCGCGAGAATGCCAAAATCTTGAATTAATTTGTCCTGCCAAGATTTTAGATGTTGAATATGTTCGCGATCGCGATGTCATGCGCGTAAAAATTAGCTCAGAGATCGGCGAGCAGTATCTCGAAACTAAATTATTAGTTGGTGCTGACGGAGGGCGATCGCAAGTTCGCCAACTGGCAAAAATCCAAATCTCAGAGCGCCAATACGAGCAGACTTGTATTGTCACTACGATTAAATCTGAGAAGTCTCATCAAAACTTTGCCTACGAAAGATTTCAAGCGAGTGGTCCCTTTGCGATTTTGCCATTAGGTAGCGATCGCGCCTGCATTGTTTGGACAGCTAGCAAAGCCGAAACCCCAGCCTTGCTAGCTCTGGATGAAGACTCATTTTTGCAAGAGCTAACAAAACGTTTTGGTTCGCCATTGATCGAAAAGCTCGGTAATATCCGTGTTGAATCGCGAGTTCGTGCCAACTATGTCCCGCGTTGGATGCATAGCCAAACCTATGTGCAGTCGCGTCTAGCATTGATCGGTGATGCTGCCCATACTACGCACCCGATCGCAGGTCAAGGGATGAATCTTGGTATTCGTGATGTCAATGCTTTGGCAAATGTGTTGCAAGCCGCCCATCAAAATCATGAAGATCTCGGTGCGATCGCCGTTTTAAAGCGGTATGAATCAAGGCGTAAGTGGGATAATCTGGGCGTAATTTTGCTAACTGATCTCTCTAATCGCCTTTTTTCGAGCCATAACTGGTTCTTCAAAGTAATCCGACGCTGTGGTTTGCTTATATTACAAATCTCACTATTCAAGCGAATTTTAATGTACTTTATGATGGGATTGCATCAAAGTCCTCGCAGTCGCGAAAGCTAATTAAATAAGTCCCCCGTAACCGTGAAACTCATACAGATTTTTCAGGTATTCCCATTTTTTGATCGCACCGTCGATAAATGGGCGACAGAAGCCCGTCTCCTGCGATGGTTGACTTTTTTGTGGTTATTTGCGGGGCTAGCCGTACTTTTTTCCGCATCCTATCCTGTTGCCGATATTGCTTTCAAAGATGGCACGCTTTATTTCAAATATCAATTAGCTTGGGCGGCGATCGGGCTACTAATTTTTAATGTGATCGTGCATACGCCGTTACGGGTCATGTTGAAGATTAGCCCGATCTTTTTGTTTATTATTCTGGCGATGCTCTACGCGACGCATATTCCTGGATTAGGGACAACACGCAACGCCGCAACCCGTTGGCTATCGGTGGGATCGAGTTCATTTTTGCTGCAACCATCGGAGCTAATCAAGCCATTTTTGATTTTGCAGGCGGCTCAGCTTTTTGGTAACTGGAATCGGACGCATTGGAAAGTTCGGTTCGGCTGGATATTTGTATTTTTGTTGGTGCTAGGCGGGATTTTGATGCAGCCGAGCTTAAGTATGACGGCGCTTTGTGGAATTATGCTGTGGTTGATGGCGTTAGGGGCAGGATTACCCAGTCTTCAGCTTTTCGGCACGGCGGCTTTAGGTACATGTGTCGCGATCGCCAGTGTCTCCTTTCGCGAATATCAACGGCGGCGGATCATGTCATTTCTCGATCCTTGGCAAGATCAAGCAGGAGACGGCTATCAATTGGTGCAGAGCTTAATGGCGATCGGTTCAGGTGGTCTGTGGGGTACGGGTTTTGGTTTGTCGCAGCAAAAGCTATTTTTGCCAATTCAATATACTGACTTTATTTTTGCAGTTTTTGCCGAAGAATTTGGCTTGTTTGGCGGTATTTGTTTGCTTTCATTAGTGATGATTTACGGCACGATTGGATTGGCGGTCACTTACAAATGCAAAGATCCTGTAATTCGTTTAATTGCTCTTGGCTCTACTTCACTGATTGTGGTGCAAGCGATTTTGAATGTCGGTGTGGCGACAGGTGTTTTGCCAACTACGGGCTTGCCGTTCCCCTTCTTGAGCTATGGCGGTAGTTCGACTTTATCTTGTTTATTTATTGCAGGATTGCTAATTCGGTCAGCACGCGAGATGTCGGCAGCAGATGTGATCCCATTTGCGAGGGGTAAAGGCGATCGCCACGATCTCAAAGTCAAACAATCAGAAAAAACACCAGCATTGCGGCGGCGATCGCTCTAGTCTCTACAATATTTGAGAGAAGCCAATTTTTTAGCTATAATTTTTATTAATGTCTGAACCCGATTTAAATTTAAGCACTGGCTATTTGGTAGTTTTGCGTAATCGTCAATTTTTGGCATTGTGGCTTGCCCAGATCTTGGCGCAGCTAGTTGACAAAGTTGTTCTGATTTTATTGATCGCCCTTGCTGTCGCTGATGGTGGTAGCGATCTGAATACGCGAGAGTCATCAATCATGATTGCGATGACCTTACCTGCCGTGTTTTTAGGGTCACTCGCAGGGATTTTTGTCGATAGGCATCCCAAACGTGAAGTTTTAATTTTGTGTAATTTTTTGCGAGGGGCTTGCATTTTTGTGATTCCGTTTGCACCCCGATCGTTAGCAGTTCTGCTATTACTCACTTTTATTATTTCTACGCTTACCAACTTTTTTGCACCCGCCGAACAATCGGCAATCCCTTTAGTTATTCCAAAAAACGATCTTTTAGCCGCAAATGCTTTGTTTACAATTACCGAAGTGGGATCGCTAATTGTTGGATTTGCGGTCGGAGCGCCATTACTATCATTTACGTTAAATCTTTTTCCTGAAGCTACAGCCTACAGCCGTGAAGTTCTACTAGGTGGTTTGTATATTATTTCTGGCTTATTTTTATTTGCGCTGCCCAAAAATGAGATTATCCATCCTAAAAAAGCGGGAGCGGGTATATGGACTGATTTAAGAGATGCCTTTCAATATGTGCGGCACAATCATTTGATTGGTGGGGCAATGTTGCAGATGGTTTTGCTATATGCAGTTCTTGGCGCAATGCAGAAACTTTCACTTAACCTCGCTGAAGTCGTCACAGGCGATCGTCAGGAATTTGGCTCTTTTGTTGCTTCAGTTGGTGTTGGCTTAGTGATCGGTGCATTTACTTTAGGAAAATTTGGTAAGAAATTTGCCCATCGTCCTCTCCCGTTCATTGGCTTTATGGGAATGGCGATCGGCTTGTTGATGTATGCGTTTGTCACTAATCAATGGGTAGCTTGGCTGATTGGTTGCTTTATTGGCATTAATGGCGCTCTAGTCGTGATCCCGATGCGAACCGTGATTCAAGAGCATACTCCCGAAAATATGCGCGGTAAGGTATTTGGGTTACTAAATAATGGTGAAAACATCGCGGCCAGTTTGCCTCTTGCAGCGATCGCGATCGCCTTAGATTTTTTAACAGGTGTATTTGGTGTCCAAAACGGTGGCAAGCAACAAATTGGCTTTCAAATAGTGTTAATTGTTTTTAGTTTGATCGTATTTGGACTTGGCTCTTGGGCTTGGCAACGAACAAGGCGAGCCTTGGAAAATGTTCTATAAAAGAAGGGGTGCTTTGCACCCCTTCTTTTATAGAACGTTAGATCGCATCTTGCACGATTTGGGCTAATTCACCGCGATTGTTTAATTCCATCACAATGTCACAACCACCAACAAACTCGCCACCAACATAAATTTGAGGGAAAGTCGGCCAACTAGAAAATTCTTTTAACCCTTGGCGCAAATCGCCATCTTCAAGAATATTTTCAGTTTCGTAAGGCTGCCCGATCGCATTAAAAATCTGCACGACTGCTGCTGAAAAACCACATTGAGGTTGTTGAGCAGTGCCTTTAATGTAGAGCATGATTTTATTGTTGCTGATCTGGCTCTCGATCTTAGTTTGCAGAATAGGGCTAAGCATATTGACTGGTCTAATTTAGGTAGATTTACTATTGCTACTATAGCAAGCGTCAGACATCATGTTCAGCTCTCCAAGTTTGAGGATTTGTTTTAGGCGATCGCATACATTCTTCGACGATCTCAGCGACATTGCGCCATGTAATATCATCTCGTTCGAGCAACTCTCGCAATTTAACCAAAGTATCTTCTAGTTCGAGATTGAATTTCTCAAAAGGTAAAGGAGACAAAGTCCTTTCGGGGGCTTGAATAACTTTAGATAAAGCTTCTTTGACAATACCGATAATTTGAATTGTCATCTCAGATTTTACTTTTTGGCGCAAGCTTTGCAATCCACGCCGACTAGTGGCATACATGGGCGGCAACCGATTAAGCACATAGGCCGCCACATCATCGATGTTAATTTTTTGCTGCATGGCTTCATCAAGGCGTTGGACGCGGCGCTCAATGATCGCCGCCACCAGACTTTCAAGAATATTGCTATATCGATAGACTGTTCCCGACATATAAGAATCAAAATCTTTGATTTCAGCCGAAATATCTTTTTCAGTTTTTGATACCCTCGATTCGCTGGGTAAAATTTTTGCTGTTTTGCGACGTACTGCATAACTGCGAGCTGATAGAGAAATGCGTCGATCTAAGCTGACATATGTGCCATTAGGACTCTGATAGTAGCCTGAATCTAAGGCCTCTCTGACAGTTTCAGGAATGTCTTTCCATTTGAGATAATCTTTGTTAAATAGCTTACGCAGCTTAGCTAGCGATCTCGCCTGACTGACCAGTTCATGAGCAGGAATGGGATCGGTCTGCCGCAATAGATCGCTCTGTGTACTTAAAAAACCATTTCGCACAGTTTTGGCGATTCCACTAACTAATTCTTGATCCGCCTTTTTGCGTTGTTGCACCCAGCCACGTTGAGTGGTGGCATACATGGGTGGCAACCGATTGAGCGTGTAAGCAATGACTTCGCTGAGATCGACGCGCTTTTTTACATCAGCACTCAATCGGTTGTATTGTGCTTCTGCTTCTTCGATTACCAGTTCTTCTAGTGCATTTCTACAACTGCTCATAGGAAACCCTTACGTGATGAGGATTAGATGCTTTGAACCTTAGCGTATCTAACCCTATTGGACTATAGATATTAACATAACAATAAATTGCCAGACTTGTTCTTAGACTTATTTTTAGACTCAATCAGAAATCATTAATCACTGTCTCTGGAATCTTAGTTTTTGATAAACCCGCGATCGCCTTTAAATTTTGACAGCGAATCAACTCCGTAAACTCTGGTGTATTTCGTCCCGATAATTTTGCAGCAGCAGGAATGGCATCAAGTAGCGCTCTTGCCGCCTCAGCTTCTCTATAACCGCGTTTTTGAGCAACATCGATCGCCTCTTGATCAGCTTGCACTTGTATCTGTGAGCTTTTATTCCCGCGCAAAATTTGATTGATCCCAATCGTCCCTAATAAAATTGCGATCGCGATTCCAGTTACATCACCCTGTATTGCCTCAACCACACCACCAGCTAAAGCTGCGGCAGCAATCCCCTGATAAGTACCAACTTGCAAGAAATTAGTTTGTTGTCGCCAACTAACCTCATGTAAAAGTAATAGATCGCGCTGTGCTTCCGCCAACTGTCGCCACAACCGAAAATTTATACTTATTCGCGTCCCTTTTTGCCAAGGCAAAATCTGTAAACTGGCGATCGCCTCAATTTGCTCAGGCTTGGACTTAATCGAGGTGTTCATCCGCCAAGAAGCAGGTAGGAGATCTCGCAAACGGGCAATTTCTTCGTTAATGTTCATAATACAATTTAGCTTTGTCCTTACCTTAGCAACCCATGAGCAATAACCTAACCATCGCCGATGCCGAGCGCACTCTCTGGGAACTAAGTGACTTAGACACAGAGACCGCAACTTTAGAGCGGCGATCGCAAATTTGTGAGGCCCTAGATTACTTAACTAAACAGGCTGATTATCACATTTTTGGGATCTGTGCTGATACCACGCAAGAAGCCCTAAAAGCTTTACAAAACTATGCCACTCATTTTAACTATGAATTGCCTGAGGCTGACTTAGTGGCGATCGCTGACGGTATTTATCTCAAATACAATCCCCGCCGCCGCCGCTACCATTCCGACAATTACAAAGGCGAATATCGCGGCGTATTAATTTCTTTTCACACCGATTTCACCGATGGCTATAGCGGTACACACGGACATTTCCCCCTCAATCTTTACAATTAAATCTTGAATCACAGATTAAACGGATTAAGGGATTTCGCTGATTTTTTAATCCGTTTAATCCTGTAATCCGTTTAATCCGTGATTCTGACCTCTAGAATATCTCTTTCGTAAAGCTACCATGTAACCCATAAGGCACATGATGCTTTAAATGCAAAGTCGCCAAAGGTTTACCCGCAATATTTTGAGCGTCAAGCACTACTAAATCTGACCGATTGTGAGTCGCATCAAAAATTAAAACCAGCACCCATCCATCATCTTCTGCGCTATCGACACCGCGTGGGACAAAAATCGGCTCACCAATAAAACCGCGTGGCGCGAAGCTATGAAATTCCTGTTTTCCAGTTTCCACATCGAGCTTCGCGATCGCTTGCAAAGGCGCATTACCCGATTCTTGGGCGATCGCGCCAATATAAGCATAACGATGCTTCTGCCCCACACAACGAGGATGCACCACAGGAAACTCACAGGATCGCGCCAAAACTAATTCCCGTTTTACAGTGCCAAGCTTGGGATTAATCGTAAAGCGATACAACTGCCCCGCAATCACCTTGTCAAAATCAATTTCCCGAAAATCCGTATTTGGCTCCAACTTGGGATAGTCAGGATAGCAAACCGAATCCAAAATGATCTCATCACCTTCCTCATAAGCATTGCAATGATGAAATACAAAACAAGGATCGGTTTCAATAGTTTGCACCTTGCCTTGGCGATCAATCAGTAAAAACTGACTCGGTGCATTTGGCTTTAGCTCAATGCATTCACCTGCCGTAGCCAATCCCAACATAAAAGGCAAAGGCTTAAAAGACACAGGATTTTGCATGAAAATCCGATAATTTGGTGTATAAGCAAAATCATGCAAGAAACAAAAGCCCGAAACCTTCACCTGCGATTCGGTTGATAACTCACCGCGATCGCTGACCCGATAAATCGAAATCGTAGACTTCGGACCTGGTTGCACCCCAAAGCCCCACAAATCACCAGTGCGATCGTCCTTTCTAGGATGCGCCGTAAAAACTTGCCCCGCCGTAAGCTTGCCATCAAAACTCTCTTCTCCCAAAGTATCCAAACTTTTAGGATTGAGCGAATAAGGACGCGCCGCTTCCCACAGAGCCAATAACTTGCCGCCCTGATACACCACATTTGTATTCGCAACATTCTTGTTTTTGAAATCAAAAATATTGCTCAGCCAGCCCCCAGCCTTTTGCGTCCCAAATACACCGCGATATAAAATTTTCCCTGCTTTCTGTTCTGCTAAAAATTCAGGGGTTTTTACAAACTGGTTTGCGAAATGAGCTTTACCATTTTTGAAGGCGATCGCGCAGATCATCCCATCCCCATCAAAGGGATGCCCAAACTTTTCACCATTAATATCCAGTTGCCCAGGTCCATTCCGAAATAAAGTCCCCTCTAGTTCTAATGGGATCTCACCCTCAACCTCATCAATCCAATAAGCTTGCTCAGTACGCAGAGACTCATATCCCTTTTGCCAGTCTTCACGCGAAAAAGTAGGCGATGCAGTCTGAAACATAAATATTTACTGTTTATAAATAATTTTCTTCATATTGTAACAATTTCGTCACAATTGCGATCTGAATTCACAAACTCAAGCCTCATCTAAGCTGATCGCGACTCATCTAAGATTCCTATGACTAGTCACGCATCCTTAGGCGGACTAGAAATCTCCTTTAAAGATTTACCCATTTCTTGCTCCGACTCACTTAAAGACCAACGATAAGACACCTGAATACCGTGATATCGACAAGTATCCTCAACCTGTTTCTGCAAAGCAAAAGCTTTGCGTAAATTAATAATGGCAGTCTGAAGATGCTCCCTAGACGCATTCATCTTTGTCGTTAAGTGTGGCTGCTTCATTTCATTGTGCAAAGCTGGCAACGTCTGACGCTCCAATAACTGAAGCAAAAGTTCATAGTGAATATGGGATGGGACAGGAAGTGAACTCATAAATACCTTAGATTGCTGTAGAACCAAAATCGAACAAAATTAAAACTTGGCTGTATATTTGTTTGAAGTTTTCGTTGAAGTTTTCGGAGCTTGACGCGGAGTACCTCAAGAAACTATTTGAGGTACTCCGCGTCAAGTCTCGACATAATCCAATACGGAAATAATTTCAGGCTTAAATAAATTGTAGAGGATAAATTCATGTCATTTTTACGGACATCTCTGAGACTTACATTTCTTTTCACTTTTGGACTATCTCAAATTGTCACACTAACTGAGTCAGCGATCGCCCAAAATATTACCTCAGTTAGCTCAACATCACTAAACACTCTGCAACTTGCCCAAACCAATACAGTTATCTTTGTGGCTCCAAATGGCTCAGACGCTAACTCAGGTATTTCCGCTAACCAGCCATTGCGATCTCTAACAGCCGCGATCAAAAAAAGCCCTCAAGCTGGCACGATCATTCAAATCGCCGATGGTACTTACACCGCAGAGACAGGCGAACAATTTCCGATCAAAATTCCCACAGGCGTAACTCTACGCGGTAATGCCAGCAACCAAGGCAAAGACATCATCATTTCAGGCGGCGGAACCTTCATCAGTCCCACGTTTGCCCGTCAAAATATTGCCATGCTCCCCGAAAGTGGTTCTCGCATCGAAGGGATCAGCCTGAGTAATACCAATCCTAGAGGTTACGCACTTTGGGTTGAATCCGCTCAAAATGTCACCATTATCAGCAACACTTTTGCCAACTCTACTCACGACGGCGTTTTCTTAACAGGTCAGACTTCCGCCAACGTGATCAGCAACGTCTTTAATCAAAATGGTGCAAACGGTATTTCGGCACTTGGCACAAGCACAGGAACAATCCAGTCCAACACCTTCGACAATACAGGTTTCGGTCTAGCGATCGGGCAAAATTCTAAAGTAGCTGTAATCTCCAATCGCATTACTAACAATCGCGGCGGCATCGTTGTCTCCAACCTCGCTACCCCATCATTTCGCAATAACCTCATTGCCAACAATCAGGAAAATGGACTGGTAATTTTAAAAGATCGTAAAGGTCAACCCACCGTCGATCTCGGTACAACCGCTAGCCCAGGTCAAAATATTTTTCAGAACAATAAGCAAACTGATATCAACAATGCTTCTGGAGTTACAGTCGTGGCGATCGGCAACCAAGCCGATCCTAAACGTATTCAAGGCTCAATTGAACTAGTCCAGCCAACATCACCGATTGCCTTGCCCATCACCCCATCGGTTCAAGTCAGCTTTAAGGATGTTCCCTCAAACTACTGGGCACAAACTTTCATCCAAGAACTAGCCAGCAAAGACATTATCAAAGGTTTTCCTGATGGCAGCTTTCGCCCGAACGATCCCGTAACCAGAGCGCAATTCGCCGCATTGCTCAGTCAAGCAATGAACAAGCCAGTCGTCCGCAGCAGTGCTACCTTTACCGATGTTAAATCAACCTTCTGGGCTGCTACCGCCATCCAAAAAGCCTACACCACAGGATTTATGTCTGGGTATTCCAGCACGACCTTTCGACCCAGTGAAAATATTTCCCGCGTCCAAATCCTTGTTTCCTTAGCTAACGGGCTAAGTTTTGCACCCACCAAACCTACCGACGCGACATTGCAAATCTATTCCGACGCAGTCACTATTCCCGCCTATGCTCGAAATAGTGTCGCGGCAGCAACCGAGAATCGCATGGTCGTCAATTACCCAAATCTAAAGCTCTTAATTCCCAACCAGCCAGCTACCAGAGCCGAAGTTGCTGCTTTTATCTACCAAGCTCTAGTGCGATCGGGGCAAATAAAAGCCACCACCTCCCCCTACATCGTCAGTCAATAAACCTATTTACCCAGCGATCGCACTAAAAAACTCCCGTATTGCTCAAACCTCGGAAAAAATTTTCTGCTTGAAATGCCTACTGCTATTGGTTTGGAGCGTTTCAGGGAAAAAAGATTAAAACTTCTTTCCCCAAAACGCTTGACAAACCCTATCAAGCCTGATAACTTAATAAAGCGCTGAAGGGAGAGACGAGCGAAAGCGAAGCGAACCCGACAAAGAGAAGCGCGAAGAACCTAGACAACCAAATAGTTTGAAAGCTTTAAGAAACCAATAAACCTCGTCAAAACAAATTAACTAGGTAAAACTAGTATATCCGACAGGATAAGCGAAAAGCTAAAAAGTCAAACAATCCGAAAGGATAAAACGCTAGAGGAAGTAGAGAGCAATTTTGAAACCAATAGACACCATGGAGAGTTTGATCCTGGCTCAGGATGAACGCTGGCGGTATGCTTAACACATGCAAGTCGAACGGTCTCTTCGGAGATAGTGGCGGACGGGTGAGTAACGCGTAAGAATCTGCCTATAGGTTCGGGACAACAG
>JBDNJN010000178.1:0-4924 GCA_041687725.1 Pseudanabaena sp. | reverse complement strand
CTGCAAATATTCTCTCAAAAGTAGCGGTAACACTAGGCTTAGACCTAAGTGGAATCAGTAGAGGCGCTTTGACTACGCCTCTGAAGTCCAAACTATGGGCTAGTCAGGAATCTCAGTCGCTTCAGCGCTGAGAGTGTCAAGTACCCAATGTAATTATGTATACACGCAGCGATCGCCTCTTGGATCAGAACAAATCAAAACCCAAAATAGAGTTGTGGCGCTCCACGCCGCAACTCTATTTTGGGTGGGAAGGGAGTAACAAGACTGGCGACAGCTATAAAGCGATCGCCAGCAAATTCAGGATGATAATTTCAAGACAACTAAACGATTCTACTGCTATAGTCTTTAACTAAAAAGTCACAACTCTTATAAATCATAGGCTTGTTACTTACTTGAGATTTATTTTGTAAACTTTTTAATGTAAATTGTTAAAAAAAGATTACATAACAAAAACAATTATTTTAAAACGCTAGATGTAGTAAATAAGCGTAAAATCGAGCTATCAAGAGCTTAGTCCTATAGAAAAGTATAATAGAAGCTCTTGCCATCTGTAGAAATGAGAGATACCTTAAGATCCCGAACTAAGCAAAATCATTTTGCAGACTCAAAAAACTTACTGATTGGGGATCAAGTTTTTTGATAAAAACTATCTTTGGACATAGTTAAGCTTCAATAGAATTTCTATAGATTTTGGAAGATTATTTTACTAAACTGGAGGTTGACAGAAGTTATCTATATGTGCATCAATCAACATAAAGCGACCTAACGCACATAAGTGACTTATTAGCTGTTCATTATGAACTTGTTTAAAAGAAAAAAACAAGGTAACTTATTACCTGTAATTGCTCCTTGCTGAGTTAAATGATCTACCTATTTAAATAGGTTTAATTACTTAATTCGCTTCATTCTCACACTTGATTTATCAGGAGCAAAGCTAGTTAAAAGGAGGCAGTTTTTTGAAAAAGATATCTTCCAAAGACGAGGATCTAACAATCAATGTTTCCCTAACATTGGGCGACAAGATATCCTCTCTGAAGGTACGTCGTTCGCTAGCAGTGTTAGGGTTTGCCCTGTCCGCAGGAACCGTGGGGGTGCTGGTTAATCAGCAATCAGCAAATAATAATCTTAAGGCTATTCCCGTAGCAGCATCGTCGCGTACTTTGACCGACGTGATGGCTCAAAACCAAGATCGTAAGTATGAGATGGCTCGAACTTCGATCGCCTCAGGGTCATGGGATATTTCTCAAGGCGTAATTGTCCATGAGGTTCGCGAAGATGAAACCTTATGGAAATTAACTCAAGTTTATCAAGTCGATGCGGCCGCGATCGCTGCTTCTAATAACATCAGTGCGAATACAGAATTGCAACCCGGCATGAAACTGTTGATTCCACCTGTGAATGGTTTAGTTCACAAGGTTAAATCAGGAGATACGCTCGAAGCTATTTCTAGCTATTACAACGTTCCTAAGAGCGAAATCGTTAAGTATACATCTCTAGCTTCTGGTGACTTTTTAGCGATCGATCAACCCCTTGTGGTTCCTGGAAACGTCGCGACTTTAATGCAAGTTAAAGAAGGTCACGTTAAGAGACAGTTGCTAGCTGAAAAAGAACGGCTAATGCAGCGTTTACAGGAACTAGAAGGCAAAAAAGCAACGGCTACTTTAGCTAGTGCAAGTTCTAAGCCGAATGTTGCTGAGAATGCGATCGCCAAGCAGCCAAAATATACTTCTTACAAAGTTCAAAATGGCGATACGATCGAGACCATTGCGCGTCGCTATGGTATTACCCAAAAAGCAATCATTGAGGCTAATAAGCTAGAAAACCCTCAATGGTTAGAACTAAATCAAGACTTGAAGCTTCCTCAAGATCGCAATCTTCCAACAACTCAAACGATCGCGTCTTTTAACGAAAAGCCGATTAAACAACTAGCATCACCAGTAGGATCGCTGTCAGATAACTATTCCGCAAAGGGAGTAGAGCAGATGCGAGTTTCTGCGGCTACACCAATGGTTTTGCCGAAAGAAATGGTGACTAAAGTTGCGGCAGCTAACCGCGTTTCACCTTGGGATGGGCTAAATCAGCTAACTGGTACAGCTTCTACAAATCTGCCAAGTTTTCCTGCTCAAGAACAGTCGTCTAGTCTGCAAGCAAAGGCAACAGCCATTCAACCAAGTTTGCCTGTAGCAGGTGAACCAGCTATTAAGGTCGCGGTTGCGCTATTCCCCTTTGCTCCCGATCAACTATTGGGTGATTTAGTCAGCCCCAATAACAGGCAAAATTCTATTGTGTCTCCAACAGCGCTTAACTTACCCGCAAGAGCGATCGCCACACCGTCGATTCCTACGCTGAGCGCGTCCGAGCAATATAGTTCTAATCGGGCCATTCCCATCGAAGCTAGCACTTCTCAGCCAGTAGCTGAACCTAGAGTTCAGCTTCCTGTTAGAGTTGCTGCGGCTTTATCGGTTCCACAGATTCCTGTGGTTTTGTTGACTGAGCAAAGGGTCAGCTTAATTAATACACCTGCTGAATTCAAGAATCAACCAGTTGCAGAACCAGCAACAAAAGTATCGCCAGTAGCGGCTGTGTCAACTCCGACTATTCCCGCAAATCGAGCGATCGAGCAAGCTAGCAATGCTAATTCTGTACCTATATCTGCATCTGTCATTTCTCAGCCTGCATCTGAACCGAATGTCCAGATTCCCACTCAATTAGCTGCCAATCTTGTACCCAAAGTACCTGTATTAGCCTCCGTTGAACAGCAGACAGCCATATTTGCTCAACCAAATCAGGTTGCGCTAATGCCCGACCCCGAAGCAAGAATGACTTCTCTAGAAGTTAAGCGTCTAGAGTCGGAAGTGGATCAACTGAATACCAAAGTCCGTGATGCTGAAATCAAAGCAGCAGCACGTAAGGCTGAAGAAGCTCGTAAGTTAGAAGCAGCCAAGATTGCGGCAGCTAATTTGAATGCTTCGCCAAATACCGATCGCAACTTTGATGAGGGTCGTAGTGCGATCGCAAATCCTGGCGATCAATCAGGTATTTCCCCACAATTGCCACAACTAATAGCTAGCGCTTACCTACCCGATGTCCAAGATTATGGATTATCGACTGGTTTCATCTGGCCAGCCGATGGTATGTTCACCTCTGGTTACGGTTGGCGCTGGGGTAAGATTCACGCGGGTATTGACATTGCTGGACCAGTTGGCACGCCAATCTTGGCAGCAGCCTCTGGCGTTGTGGATTATGCCCAGTGGAATGATGGCGGCTATGGCAACATGATCGATATTCGTCATGCTGATGGCACAGTCACCAGATATGCCCACATGAATGAACTCCATGTTAAGGAAGGTCAAACTGTCAGTCAAGGACAGTTGATTGGTGGGATGGGTAGTACTGGATTTAGTACTGGTCCTCACCTTCACTTTGAGATTCGTCCTAATGGTGGCAGTGCGATCGACCCGATGATATTTTTAGCTACTGCCAAGAAATAAAGCTACAAGTGACGCTTCTCGTCATTATGAAAAAAAGACATGGGTTGCTTGGCAACCCATGTCTTTTTTAGTAAAGCCCAAAAAGCTATGGCGTACGCTGCGCGTGCGCCATAGCTTTTTGGGCTTTGGGTTTTATCTTGCTTACCTACTTTTCTGCTAAAGTTAGAAAGGTAAAAATTCTTCATAAATAAACAGGAAACGTTGATGGCAACGGACTTACAGAGCTTAACTACTCAATTGCAATCTCTAGCAGAACTCGCAACAAAATCAATAGGAGATGTGCAAACACCTGAAGAATTAGAGCAGTTAAGGGTGGAATACTTAGGAAAGAAGGGAACTCTTTCGCAGATTCTGGGCATGATGGGCAAGCTATCTGCTGAAGAAAAGCCTCAAGTTGGGGCGATCGCCAATCAGGTGAAGCAAGCATTACAAACTCAACTAGAAGAGCGCAAAGTCACAATTCAGCAATCAGTGATTACCAAACGCCTAGAATTAGAAACTCTTGATGTGACGATGCCAAGCATTCTGCATTCTTATCAAGGCAGACAGCACCCTATCCAAAGCACCATTGACCATATGTTGGATATTTTGGTGGGTTTAGGTTTTACAGTCGCCCAAGGGCCTGAGATTGAGACCGATTATTATAATTTTGAGGCGCTAAACACTCCCGCCGATCATCCTGCCCGTGATATGGCGGATACCTTATATTTGAGTGATGGCAAGCTATTGCGATCGCAGACTTCCTCAGTCCAAATTCGCTACATGGAAGAAAACGATCCTCCCCTACGCATCGCTTGCCCCGGACGTGTGTATCGTAAAGATGACATTGACGCGACCCACTCCCCAATTTTCCATCAAATCGAGCTTTTAGCCGTCGAGGAAGGACTAACATTTGGCGATCTCAAAGGTACTGTCAAAACCTTTGTTGAAGAACTTTTAGGCGACTGCCAAATTCGCTTTCGCCCTAGCTACTTCCCCTTTACTGAGCCATCTGCCGAAGTTGATGTGATGTGGAATGGGCGCTGGCTAGAACTAGGCGGCTGTGGAATGGTTGATCCGAATGTATTTAAAGCCGTCGGCTATGATCCTGAAGTAGTTACAGGATTTGCTTGGGGCTTTGGGGTAGATCGTGTTGCTATGGTTTTGCATAAAATTGACGATATTCGCCGTTTATTTACGAGTGACTCACGTTTTTTACGCCAGTTTTAAAATTAAATAAAACCAAGATACTCCCTTCCCATCTCAAGGATTAGACGTTGCGGCGCGAAGCGCCGCAACGTCTAATCCTTGGGTTTTTAGCTACTAAGCGAAAGCCCCGCGCTCTACCTGTACTCAGGTGAGCGACGGGATGTAAGCGTGTAAATAGGGCGGGTTCGATACCCGTCCTATTTACAATTATCTTTGCTTTTAAGATCAATTTTCAAACTGCGTAT